>DAIRFV010000002.1:25908-73708 GCA_036794905.1 Pyrinomonadaceae bacterium
ACTATCCTTCCGCTTGTCGAGCAGTTTCTTCCGTCGCGTTCTGAATATCTTCAGCCCTCTAATTTGCAAGCGGTTTATCTCAACCTTGAGCGTAGAGCTAAGGGTGCTTCACCACAGAGACACAGAGACACGGCTTGTTGACTTACTGTCTTAAAAGCTGTGTCCCTGTGTCTCTGTGGTTAATCGTCCTTAACTAAGGACTCAAGTGACGAGTCTTTTATGGCGGACGCGCCCGTCCTGGAGATGCACGAGATCAGGAAGACCTTCCCCGGCGTCGTGGCGCTGGACGGGGTGGACTTCGAGCTGCGCCGGGGCGAGGTGCACATCCTGCTCGGCGAGAACGGCGCGGGCAAGTCCACGCTCATGAAAATCCTGAGCGGCGCCTACCAGAAGTCGGCCGGCCGCGTCACGCTCGACGGCGCCGAGGTCGAGATCAGGAACCCCGCGCACGCGCAAGGCCTGGGCATCTCGACCATCTACCAGGAGTTCAACCTCGTCCCGCATCTCTCCGTCGGCGAGAACATCTTCCTCGGCCGCGAGCCGCGGGGCTGGCCCGGCCTCATCGACCGCCGCGCCGTCAACCGTCAGGCGGCCGAAGTCCTCGGCCGGCTCGGACTCAAGCTCGACCCGCGCCGCCCCGTCAAGGGCCTGCGCGTCGCCGAGCAGCAGATGGTCGAAGTCGCCAAGGCCCTCTCGCTCGACGCGCGCGTCCTCATCATGGACGAGCCGACGGCGGCGCTCGCCGAGCACGAGATTCAAGACCTCTTCGCCGCCATCCGGGGGTTGCAGGAGAAGGGCGTCTCCGTCGTCTACATCTCGCACCGGATGGAGGAGCTGTTCGAGATCGGCGACCGCGTCACGGTCCTGCGCGACGGCCGCTCGGTCGGCACCTTCGACGTGAAGGGGACGAACAAGTTCGAGCTGATCCGTCTGATGGTCAACCGCGACCTGACGGAGCTGTTCCCGAAAGAGCGGGCCGCGCGCGGCGAAGAGGTCTTGCGGGTCGAGGACCTGACGACGCGCGGCGGCCTCGACGGCGTGAGCTTCTCGCTGCACAAGGGCGAGGTCTTGGGCGTGGCGGGACTGCTCGGCGCGGGGCGGACGGAGCTGGCGCGCGCCATCTTCGGGCTGGACAAGCTCGAACGCGGGACGGTGCGGATTAAAGGCAGGGAGCGCCGCATCGGCTCGCCGCGCGCGGCCATCAACTCCGGGCTCGGCTTCCTCACCGAAGACAGGAAGGCGCAGGGGCTCGTCCTGCCGCTCTCGGTCAAGGACAACCTCTGTCTGCCGAGCGTGGACAAGTTCACCACGCTCGGCTTCGTGGACTCTCGACGCGAGCGGCGCGCGGCCGACCGCTACGTCAGGGAGCTGCGCATCCGCACGCCGGGGCTCGACCAGAAGGTCGCCTACCTGAGCGGCGGCAACCAGCAGAAGGTCGTCCTGAGCAAGTGGCTCTGCTCGGAGGCCGAGGTCTTCATCTTCGACGAGCCGACGCGCGGCGTGGACGTGGGCGCGAAGGCCGAGATTTACCACCTCATGAACCGGCTCGCCGCCAGCGGCGTCGCCATCGTCATGATCTCCTCGGAGCTGCCCGAGATTCTGGGGATGAGCGACCGCATCCTCGTCATGCGCGCCGGAAGAGTCGCGTGCGAGTTCGGTTCGGAAGAGGCGACCCAGGAAAAAATCTTAGAATGCGCGCTCGGGGAATAGAACTGCCGTCCGGCTTCCTCTCGCACTACGCGCGCCAGCTCGGCACGCTGTCGGGGCTGCTGGGCCTGGTGCTGGTGCTGTGGGCGCTGACGCCGCACTTCCTGACGGTCTCGAACCTCCTCAACGTCGCCGACCAGGCGGCCATCATCGCCATCGTCGCCGCCGGGATGACCTTCGTCATCATCACGGGCGGGATAGACCTCTCGGTCGGCTCGGTGCTGGCCTTCGCGGGCGTCGTCATGGCGAGCGCGCTGCACGCGGGCGTGGCCGTCCCCGTGGCGCTCGCGGTCGCGCTGGGGACGGGGCTCTGCTGCGGGCTCGTGAACGGGGCGCTCATCACGCTGGGGCGCCTGCCGCCGTTCATCGCGACGCTCGGGATGATGAGCGTGGCGCGCGGGACGGCGTTGATGTTCACGGAGGGGCGGCCGGTGTCGGGCTTCTCCGGCGGTTTTCGTGCGCTGGCGACGGGGGAGCTGCTGGGCGTGCCCGTCTCGGTCGTCATCATGGTCGGCGTCTACGCCCTCGCGCACGTCGTGCTGACGCGCACGAAGCTCGGGCGCTACACGTACGCCATCGGCGGCAACGAGGAGGCGGCGCTGCTCTCGGGCGTCAACGTCCGTGTTTATAAGGCCGCGGTCTACGGCATCTCCGGAATGCTGTCGGGGCTGGCGGCGGTGCTTTTGACGGCGCGGCTCAACTCGGCGCAGCCCATCGCGGGCATGATGTACGAGCTGGACGCCATCGCCGCCACCGTCATCGGCGGGACTTCCCTGCTCGGCGGCGAGGGCACGGTGCTCGGCACTTTCATCGGCGCGCTCATCATGGCCGTGCTGCGCAACGGCCTCAACCTCCTCGGCGTCCCCTCCTTCGTCCAGCAGGTCGTCATCGGCTCGGTCATCATCGCGGCCGTGCTGATCGACATGTGGCTGAAGCGGCGCGCGGGGTAAACCTTAAGGAGAAACGTCTATGAAGAAGGGTCTGGTGTTGCTACTGCTGACGGCTCTGCTCCTCGGGGCTTGTCAGCGCGGCGCGGAGCAGGCGGGCGGCGGGCGGCAGCGGATCGCCCTCGTGATGAAGACCGCGAACAACCCCTTCTTCATCGAGATGCAGAAGGGCGCGGAGGAGGCCGCGAAGAGGTTGAACGTCGAGCTGGTCGTGCAGGCGGCCGAGCGCGAGGTGGACGTGGAGAAGCAGATGCAGATCGTCGAGAACCTCATCCAGACGCGCGTCGCCGCGCTCTGCGTCACGCCCAGCGGTTCGAGAGAGATCGTCCCGGCCATCGACAAGGCCAACCGCGCCAACATCCCCGTCGTCATCGTGGACACGCGCGTGGACGCCAAAGCATTAAGCGAGTCGGGCGGGAAGATCGCGACCTTCATCGGCTCGGACAACTACGAGGGCGGCAAGGTCGCGGGCGAGTTCCTCGCCAAGCACCTGAACGGCAAGGGCAAGGTGGCGGTGCTCGAAGGCATCCCCGGCCACGAGACGGGCGACTCACGCCTGCGCGGCTTCCGCGACGCGCTGAAGGCGACGCCGGGCGTCGAGATCGTCGCCTCGCAGACGGCCAACTGGGAGCGCGACCAGGGCTTCAACGTCTTCCAGAACATCCTGCAATCGCACCCGGACGTGTCGGCCGTCTTCGCGTGCAGCGACCTGATGGCGCTCGGCGCGGTCGAGGCCATCGCCTCCGCGAGGAAGACGGGTCAGATCGCCGTCGTCGGCTTCGACGCGCTCGCGGAGGCGCGCGACGCCGTCCGCCAGGGCTCGATGGTCGGCACGGTCGCGCAGTCGCCCGACCGCATGGGCGCGCTCGCCGTCGAGAACGCCGTCAAGCTCCTCAGGGGCGAGCAGGTCAACGCCGAGTTCGTCGTCCCCATCAAGCTCATCACCAAAGAGAACCTGGGGCAGTAGAGCGAAGGGCCTCACCGTCGAACAGGCGGGTCGGCACCGCCCGCGGCAGCGGTGCGGCACGCCTGACTCAGAGTGCCTTCAACGCGCGGGCTCGACCCACCCGCCACCGCGGGCGGTGCCGACCGCAATCTTTATGACGACGACGACGCGCATACTCGTCCAGGCCGCGCTCTGCTGCGCGCTCGCCGCGGCGGCGAACGCCCAACCGCGCCCGACCGCGCGCGCGCAGACGACCGAGCGCGTCGTCCGCGTCGAGCCGTTCGGCGCGGACGGGGAGCGTTACGTCTACGTCCCGTTCGACGTGCCGCGCGGCGCCGCCCGCGTCAGCGTCAGCTACGACTACGCGCGCGAGGGCGGCGCCAACACGCTCGACCTCGGCGTCTTCGACTCGCGCTCGGACGGCCCCGGCCGCGGGGTGAGCGCGCGCGGCTTCCGCGGCTGGAGCGGCGGCCGGCGCTCCGAGTTCTTCATCTCGCGCGACGAGGCGACGCCCGGCTATCTCGCGGGCGAGATTCCCGCCGGCAGGTGGCGCGTCATCCTCGGCCTCTACAAAGTCGCGCCCGCGGGCGTGGACGTTAAAATCAAAATCGTTGTCGAGACCGAAGTGAGACGGGCGGGCCGCCGCGCACGCGCAGGCGCCGCCACACGCGGCGCGGCGAAACTGCTGCCCCGCGAGCAGCAGCCGGGTCAGCGCCGTGCCTCCGCCGGGTTTAACCTCTACTGGTTCGCGGGCGACCTGCACACGCACACCGTCCACAGCGACGGGGAGAGGACGGTCCCGGAGCTTGCCGGGGCCGCGTACTACAACTACCTCGACTTCATCTTCGTCACCGACCACAACACCCCGAGCCACCACGCGGAGGTCGCGCGCGCCCGCGGGTTCCCGCACGAACTGCTCGTCATGCGCGGCGAGGAGGTCACGACCTACGGCGGGCACGCCAACGCCTGGGGTCTGCCCGAAGGCGCGTTCGTAGATTTCCGCGTGCGCCCCGGCGACGCCCGAGGGATATCGCGGGTCGTCGCGCGCGCGCACCGTCTCGGCGCGCTCATCTCCGTCAACCACCCGTTCGCCCTGTGCGGCGGCTGCGACTGGAGCTACGGGGACGCGGTTAAGGAGTTCGACGCGGTCGAGGTCTGGAACGGCGAGTGGGACGCGACGGACGAGTCGGCGCTCAGGCTGTGGGACGGACTGCTGCGGCGCGGCCTGCGCCCGACGGCCGTCGCTTCGAGCGACTCGCACCGCCCGCCGCAACCCGTGGGGAGGCCGACGACGCACGTCGCGGCCGAAGAGTTATCACAGGCGTCGCTGCTCGACGCCATCCGCCGCGGGCGCGCCTACCTGACCGCCGAAGTGCAGGGCTCTCCCGTCGTGTTCGAGGCCGCGGCGGGCCACCTCGGCGAGCCGGGCGCGTCCGGCGCGCGCACGGGCGTCGGCGGGGAGATACGCATGGCCGCGCCGGGCGCCGTGGTCTTCTTCGTGCGCGCCGGCGCCACGCGCCGCGGCACGCAGCTCTCACCCTCCGCCACCTCCCTGCCGCGCGGCACGACCCTCACACTCGTCTCGGACGGCCGCGCGCTCCGCACCTGGCCGGCGGACGGCCTGACGGAAGTGTTCGAGGTCGAGTGCGAGCGTGACGGCTACTACCGCCTTGAGGTGCGCGACCCCGGAGGGAAGATGCTCGCGCTGACTAATCCCATCTACGTCAAAGTCGGGGGGCGCCGCTAGTGGGCTCAGGGGGCGGCCGGCGCGAGGCGGAAGAGTTTCGACTCGCCCGCGGCGAGCGACGCTTCGGGGTGCGCCTGATGCGGGAGGGCGCGCGGTGTGAAGTCACTTCCGAGCGTGAGCACGCGCACGAGTTTGAGGCGCGCGCACGTCCCGCCCGAGGCGGTCGCCGGGTGCGTGTGGCAGCGCGCGCTGATTGACTCGACCGAATCGGGCGCGACGCCCTTCGGCAGGCGCACGGCCGTGCGGTAGTAGCCGCTGCGCTCGATGCGCAGGCGCGGCTCGCCCATGTCCGACCGGAACACGTCGTCGCGCCCCCCGACCTTCACGTCGAAGGCGACGGCCGCGCCCGTCTGCTCCGAGGCGGCCTCGACGTAGAGGTACTCGCGCGGGTCGGCGACGGTGTTGATGTCGGCGGGCGTGTCGCTGATGCGGCCCTCGCGCAGCAGCTCCTCGTACATCGCGCGGTAGGTCTGCGGGACGGCGTCCATCACGCTCTCGCGCGTCGCCGCTGCGAGCCGCGCGCGGACGGGCAGCGGCGCGAAGCGCACGGCCGAGCAGGCGAGGTCTGAGAAGTTGTTGTTGTCGGAGGCGACGGCGAGCAGCGGATGCCCCCCGCCCGTGCGCTGGCCTCTGAAGTCTTTCGTCTCGTGCCTCACCCCCTGGAAAGTCTCGGCGACGACCTTCCCCCCGCGCAGCCTTACCTCGTAGACCCATTCGATGTCGGTGCCGCGCCCCCAGCGCGCGAAGAGCGCCGCGGTCTGCGTCCCGCCGTCCTCGTTCGTGAAGATGACGGTGTAGCGATAGACCGTCTCGGCGCCCTCGCGCAGAACCTCGTAGTACATGAGGAGCGGGACGTCTGTGAAGTGGTCGAAGGTGTTCGGGCGCGCGTAGAGGACGGGCGCGTGCGCGACGGCGAAGTTCTGCTCCTGCACGCTGACCGGGGCGACTTCTAAAGGGATGACCGTGAAGTCCACCTCGTTTGAGTCGGGCGCAGCGCCGGCGGGAGGCACGGCCGAAGGCGAGACTGGGCTCAGCGACTTCACCTCCGCGCGCCGCGCCCCCGCAGCCGAGCGCGCCTCGTTGAGCGCCACGGAGACGGTGTGGCTCCCCTTCGGCAGCCGCCCGAGCAGGATGCGGTATCGGTAAAACTCCTCGCCGGCCCAGAGCAGCACGTCCTGATTGTATGCGCCGTCCACCGTGACCACGAGCGCGGCCGCCTCAAAGCCTTTGCGCGCCCACGAAGCACCCGGCGACCGCGCCTCGATTTCGAGCGCCGCCTCCTGAGCGCTGTCGAGTTTGAAGGTCTTCACGGCAAGCGGCTTCGGTGTCTGCGGCGCGGCGGGCGCGCAAGGGTTCTGCACCCGCGCGGCGGCCGACTGCGCGCAGAAAGCGGTCAGGACAAACGCCAGACTCAGGCGGAGCGTGATTCTTCTCATGTTAAGGGATCGGACTCTTTTTGTTCGGCCGGAGCGCGGAAGTCTCGGCGCCCAAGCTACGGCAATCCGGCGGCCATTTCAAGCTTAATTTTTCTCCCACGCTGCACAGAAATTTCTCTTCGGCTTAACAACACATGAGCTATAATCCGCCGCACGCCTGAAGGGGTCGGCACCGCCGCCGCGCGGTTCGCGAACGGACGCCCGGCGGCCGCCCCGCCCGAGACTTACCCGTTAACTCGAAGAAGACTTTCTACGCCCCCAGCGGCCGCCCGGCCCGCCCAGGAGAAAATATGTTGCGAAGAGTCTCCCGCCTGACCGCTTGCCTTCTGCTCCTGTCCGTCTGCCTCGTCCCGCCCGCCCGCGCGCAGGTCAACAACGCGAGCGTGACGGGGCTGGTCACGGACGCGGCGGGCGCCGTCGTCCCCAACGCCTCCGTGACTTTGAGGAACAGGGCGACGAGCGTCGAGACCTCGGCCACGACCGACAGCTCCGGCTACTACACCTTCGCCAGCGTCCCCGTCGGCGTCTACAGCGTGACGTTCGAGCTCCAGGGCTTCAAGCGCGTCGTGATCGACGAGGTCAAGCTCGAAGTCGGGCAGAAGGCGCGCGTGGACGCCGCGTTCGAAGTCGGCGCCGTCACCGAGACCGTGACGGTGACTTCGGTCACGCTCCTGACGACGCAGGAGGCGACGACCGGCGGCGTCATCGAGAACCGCATGGTCGAACAGCTCCCGCTCTCGGGGCGCAACTGGGACGACCTCATCAGCCTCGTCCCCGGCGTGCAGGTTGACCGCTACACCGAGGAGGGCGGCGGCACCGCCAACGGGCGCACGGGCGGCGCCAACGTCCACGGCGTCCGCTCGCTCCAGAACAACTTCGTCCTCGACGGCGTGGACAACAACTCGATCTCGGAGAACGTGCAGGAGCTGACGACGCAGGTCGCGCGCCCCTCCGTCGATTCGATTCAGGAGTTCAAGGTCTCGACCAACCCCTACTCGGCCGAGAACGGGCGCAGCCCCGGCGCGCTCGTGAGCGTCGTCACCAAGTCGGGCACGAACGCCTTCCACGGCACGCTCTACGAGTTCCACCGCAACCGCGTCTTCGACGCCAACAACTTCTTCAACAACCGGGCGGGCGCGCGCAAGCCGCAGAACATCCAGAACCAGTTCGGCGGCAACATCGGCGGCCCCGTCGTCAGGAACCAGGCGTTCTTCTTCTTCAACTACGAGGGCACGCGCATCCGCAAGGGGGTGACGCGTCTGGGGAACGTGCCGCTCGCCAACGAGATTCGCGGCGACTTCTCGAACGCGGCCGCGGTCGCCAACCGCATCCCCGGCGGCGCCTACGCCACGCTCTTCGACCGCGTCGGCGACTGCCGCGCGCTGGTGCCTTCGGCCTTCAACGCGAACGGCTCGTTCATCAACAACCAGATTCCGGCGCAGTGCCTCGACCCGCTGGCGCAGCGCGTGCTGGCCCTCCTGCCCGGGCCGAACGTCGTGCCCGGCTCCGGCCCGCTCAACCTCAACAACTTCATCCGCAACCCCGGCATCACCGACGACACGGACAGCTACACGGGCCGCTTCGACTGGCAGCAGAGCGCGAAGAACAGCTTCTTCGTCCGCTACACGCTCTCCGACCGCTTCCGCTACGTGCCCGGCATCTTCGGCGGCGTCGTGGACGGCACGGGCTCGTCGGCCAACGGGCGCCTGAACATGAAGGGGCAGTCGGCGGCCGTCGGCTGGACGCACATCATCAGCTCGCGGCTCATCAACGAGTTCCGCCTGGGCTGGGGTCGCAACAACTCGCTCGCCGTGCAAGACCCGTTCGGCTTAAACACGCTGGCCGAGCTGGGCGTCCTCGGCGTGCCCGACTCGCCGCTCTACAGCGGCGGCCTGCCCGGCCTCTCCATCTCGGCGCGCGGCGGCACGACGCTGCCGGGCGGCCAGTCGGGCTTCGACCGCCTGGGCTCGCCCGACTTCCTCCCCAAATCGCAGCGCACGAACCAGTTCCAGTGGACGGACACGGTGAGCCTCACGCAGGGCGCGCACCAGTTGAAGTTCGGCGGCGACGTGCGCGGGCCGATGCGCAACATCTACCTCGACGTGCCTTCTTTGCGCGGCACGCTCAACTTCGACGGCAACCGCACGGGCGTCGGCCTCGCCGACTTCCTGCTCGGCTACCCTTCGGGCGCGCAACTCGCCAACCCGCAGGTGGTGGACTCGCGCCTCAAGATGTTCTCGGGCTTCATCCAGGACGACTGGAAGGCCAGCCGGCGGCTCACGCTCAACGTGGGCCTGCGCTACGACTACGCGACGTGGCCGTACGAGGGCGCCGACCGCCTCGCGAACCTGAACCCCGAGACCGGCCAGGTCTTCACGCCCGCCAACTCGCCGTTCGGCCGGAGCCTGATTCGGCCCGACAAGAACAACTTCGCGCCGCGCGTGGGGCTCGCCTACCAGCTCGACGACGCGACGGTCGTCCGCAGCGGCTACGGCCGCTTCTACATGCTCTTCGAGCGCGCGGGCAGCGAGGACCAGTTGGCCCTCAACCTGCCCTTCCTCGTCCAGAACAACGTGACGGCCGCCAACAACAACTCGACGGCCAACAACATCCGACTCCGCACGGGCTTCAACCTCTCGCTCAACCCCGCGTCCGTCGACCCGCGGCTCGTCCGCCTGCGCGCCATCAACCCCGAGGCGGTCATGCCGAGCATCGACCAGTGGAACATCGGCATCCAGCGCCGTCTCTACGGCAACCTCGTCGCGACGGCCGACTACGTCGGGACGAAGGGCACGCACCTCTCCGTGCTCAGGAACCTGAACCAGCAGCTCTTCAACGCGGCGGGCGTCGGCACGGGCGTCATCCCCTACCCCTCCTTAGGCCCCATCGAGTACCGCGACAACGGCGGCAACTCGAACTATCACGGCGGCGAGCTGACGCTGGAGAAGCGCTTCAGCCGCGGCTTCTCGTTCCGCACGGCCTACACCTACTCGAAGTCCATCGACTACGCGCAGGAGCACCTCGCGGCGGGCGGCACGGGCAGCTTCACGCAGAACGCGCGCGACCTGCGCGAGCGGCGCGGGCCCTCCGACTTCGACGTGCGCCACCGCTTCGTCGGCAGCTACATCTACGAGCTGCCCTTCGGCAAGGGGCGCAGCTACCTCCAGAACGGCGCGCTCGCGCACGTCGTCGGCGGCTGGCGCCTGAGCGGGCTCGCCAACGTGCGCTCGGGCCGCCCCTTCACCGTCGCGGCCAACGGCAACTCGACGGCCCTCGGCGGCGCGCGCGGCGGCGGGCTCGTGGGCGCCTTCGCCGACTGCCTGCGCGACGGCTCGCTCTCGTCGGGCGAGCGCACCATCGACCGCTGGTTCGACCCGACGGCCTACGCCGCGCCGACGCCGGCGCGCCTCGGCACCTGCGGGCGCAACACCCTGCGCGGGCCGAACATCACCAACTTCGACGTGGCCGTGGCGCGCACGTTCGACTACTTCGGCGAAGACCGCAACCTCGAATTCCGCTGGGAGGTCTTCAACGTCTTCAACACGCCGCAGTTCGGACTGCCCGACCGGAACATCTCGGGCACCTCCGCCGGCCGCATCTCCACGCTCGCCGGCGACCCGCGCGTGATGCAGTTCGCGCTGAAGTTTAATTACTAGGGGTGTTGGGTGTTGGGTTTTAGGTGATAGGTTTTGGGGGTTAGGTGTTGAGTTTTGGGTGTTGGGTGTTGGGTGTTGGGTTTTGGGTTTAACCAAGACCTAATCCCCAACACCCAACACCCTCCCGAAGGGAGTTCCGATGTCAGTCTCGACACCCGCGGGCGGGGGCAAGCGGCCGGAGCAGTTCCGCGACTACGCGGCGGAGGCGCGCGCGTGCGTCAAGGAGTTCTACCGGCTCAACCACACGTTGCAGACGCTGGACGCGGTGCTGGAGAAGAAGCGGCAGTACCTCAAGCTCGACCGCTGTGAGATGGGCGTGTGGGAGGCGATGGGGCATCTGAACGCGCTCGTGGACGACAGCGACCCCGACCTCGACCTGCCGCAGATCGAGCACAACCTCCAGACGGCCGAGTCCATCCGCGCCGCCGGCCACCCGCGCTGGTTCATCCTCGCCGGCCTCGTCCACGACCTCGGCAAGGTGCTCACACTCTTCGGCGAGCCGCAGTGGGCGGTCGTCGGCGACACCTTCCCCGTCGGCTGCCGCTTCGACGAGCGCGTCGTCTACCACGAGTTCTTCGCCGACAACCCCGACAGTCAGAACCCGCTCTACCAGACGCCCTGCGGCGTCTACGCGGAGGGCTGCGGGCTGGACGAAGTCCACTTCTCCTGGGGGCACGACGAGTACCTCTACCACGTCGTCAAGGACTACCTGCCCGAGGAAGCGCTCTACATGATCCGCTACCACTCGGCCTACGCCGTCCACCGCGAGCGCGCCTACGGGCACCTGATGAGCGAACACGACCGCGAGATGTTCCGCTGGGTGCGCGCCTTCAACCCGCACGACCTCTACTCCAAAGCGGCCGAGCGCCCCGACGTGGCCGCGCTCAAGCCCTTCTACGAAGACCTCGTCAACGAATTCTTCCCGCGCAAGTTGCGCTGGTGAGCCGCGTTCCCGCTTCAGACTGAAGGGGGGGGGTGGGTGTTGGGTTTTAGGTGCTTGGTTTTAGGTGCTGGGTGTTAGGTGTTAGGTGTTGGGTAAAAACCCGGTTCTTCCCCAACACCTAACACCCAGCACCCAACACCCTTCCTACCCAACACCCTTCCTACCCAACACCCAACACCCTCCCGAAGGGATTTCCGATGAAGAGGCAGTCTTTCGTCCTCGCCCTGCTGAGCGTCGCCGCGGCGCTCTGCGTCGTCTGCGCCGCGCCGCGTGCCGGCGCGCGCGGCGCGGGCGTGCGGCTCTCCACGCGCGAGGTCGCGCTCGGGCGCGTGCACGCGGGCGAGTTGAAGGGCACGCGCACGGTCTCGCCCGACCGCAGGCGCGTCGCCTTCGTGGCGAAGGTCGCGGGCGGCGAGGCCGCCTACGTGGACGGCCGCGCGGGCAAGACCTACCCTTCGATTGCCAGCGACCCCTTGAGCGAGGCGGGGACGGGCAGCCCCTTCACCTTCAGCCGCGACGGGCGGCGCGTGGCCTACGTCGCGCACCTCGCGGCGGGGCCCGCGCGCGGGCCGCGCCGCGTCGTCGTGGACGGCGTCGAAGGGCCTGTCTTCGACCACGTCTGGTCGGGCGCGCCCCACTTCAGCGCGGACGGGAGACACTTCGCCTACACGGCCGAGCGCGGGGGCAAACGTTTCGCGGTCGCGGACGATGTCGAGAGCGGCCCGTACGAGCGCGTGAGCGCGCCGGCCTTCAGGGACTACAAGGATAGAGGCTTCGTCGTCGCCTTCGACGCGGTGCGCGACGGGCGGGAGCTGTTCGTCGTGAACGGGCAGGAGTTCGCGGCCGACGACGCGAAGGGGCGCGAGCTGTTCTACGGCGAGGACGCCGCGCGGCCCCGCGAGGTCGTGCGCGGCGGCAAGCACTTCGTCGTGTGGGAGGGCAAAGAGCTGGGGCCGTTCGACGAGCGGATAGGGACTTCGCTCCGCGCCGCGCCGCGCGCGGGCGGCTGGTTCGTCGCGTTCGAGGGGCGCCGCGGCGGCAAGGAGGTGGCGGTGCTGGACGGCGTCGAGGGCAAGCCGTACGACTACGTCAGCACCATCCACGTCAGCCCCGGCGGCGCGCGCTCCTTCTACACGGCGCGCCTCGGCGAGGACTCGTTCGCCGTCGTGGACGGCAAAGAGGGGCCGAAGTATCACCACATCGAAGCCTCCTACGAATCGCCCTTCAACGCCGACGGCAGCCGCTACGCCTACGAGGCCGCGCGCGCGCCAGACCCGGACACGCGCCAGTACTTCGTCGTCGCGGACGGCAGAGAGGGTAAGCCCTACGACTACGTCTCGCACGTCACCTTCACGCCCGACGGCGCGCAGCTCCTCTACCTCGCCTACGACGCGGCGCGGCGCAAGACCTTCCTCGTGCGCGACGGCGAGGAGGTCGCGTCTTACGACCAGATGCCCGACGGCGGCGGCTTCCGCTTCAGCGCCGACGGCCGCCGAATGTTCTTCCGCCTGCGGAAGTTCGAGGGCGGCAAGGAGGCCGTGGTCGTCGATGGCCGCGCGTTCCTCTATGACGACATCAAGGATGTCGAGTTCAGCCCGGACGGACGGCGCTTCGTCCTCAAGGCGCAACACGGGCGCGGCTGGGTGATGGTCGTGGACGGCGCGGAGTCAGAAGTGTACGAGCCCGACGGCGGCGCCGGCGGCGAGGTCGGTTGGGGCCGCGACGGCCGGCTCGCCTTCAGCAGAGCGGGCGGGCGCGTGGCCTACGTCGGGCGCAAGCGCGGCAGGGAGTTCGTGGTCGTGGACGGCGCGGCGGGCGCGGCCTACGACTCAATCGCCAACCTCGACTTCACGCCGGACGGCCGCCACGTCGTCTACACGGCGCGGCGCGGCGGCAAGTCCCTGGTCGTCGTGGACGGCGTCGAGGGGCGCGAGTACGACGCCTTCATCCCCGCGCGCGAGCACGAGCGCGAAGGCCGCCTCAACGTCGAAGGCCCGGCCGCGCTCAGCATCCTCGCGCGCCGCGGGTCGGAGCTGCTGCGCGCGGAAATCGAGATCGTCCCGTAAAAATCCCCCGCCCCCTCACGCGGCTGCGTAGAAATACTCATCCGCGCCGGCCCGAGCCTCACCTTTCCCGGTCTTTTTCCGAGGCACACGCGTTGCACTTGAAGCGTCACGGCGCGGCGGGAGCCTTGTCTCCGGCGACGGAAAGTTTTTCGAGGGGCGGCGCGCCAACTCTCTTTAAGTCAGACGGTTCCGTGCAGGCAGGTCTATGGTCATGAATAAGATTTACCGAAACCGCTCCTCACGCCGCGCGCTCTCCGCGCTCACGCTCGCGCTGGCGCTCGGCGTCGCCGCCTCCGCGCAGACGACCGCGAACGCTTCATTCGGCAACGACAGCCCTCCGACGAAGGCGACGCCCGCGCCGAGTCCGACGCCCGCGCCGCCTCCCCGGCAGGGCGCGGCGGCGAAGGCACCGAGGCAGTTGAGGCTCGGCAAGGTCAACGTCAGCGGGAGCCTGCGCGTGCGCGCGGAGAGCTACGGGTGGTTCGAGACGCCGGGCTTCGACGACGCCTACACGTTCGGCGCGGCGCAGCTCCGCCTGAGCCTCGGCCAGCAGCGGGAGAAGTGGGACTGGCTCGTCGAGGGCGAGTTCCCCGTCATCTTCAACCTGCCCGGCCGCGCCGTCGCGCCTGCGCCGCGCGGCCAGTTGGGGCTGGGCGCCTCCTACTTCGCCGCCAACGGCGGGCAGGACGCGAGCGCCGTGCTCAAGCAGGCTTACGTCAAGACGCGGGGCGTCTTCGGCGACAGCCGGAGCAGCCTCAAGGTCGGCCGCTTCGAGTTCGTCGAAGGGGCGGAGACGACGCCGAAGAATGCGACGCTCGCCGCGCTCAAGCGCGAGCGGCTCGCGCACAGGCTCGTCGGCAACTTCGGCTTCTCGCACGTCGGGCGCAGCTTCGACGCCGTGCAGTACGTGCGCGACAACAAGTCCTCCAACCTCACCTTCGTCGGCGGCCGCGCCGTCGAGGGCGTCTTCCAGCTCCGCGCGCTGAAGGAGCTGGACGTGGATTTCTGGTACGGCGCGTTCACGAAGCCGCTCCGCGCCGCGCGCGTCGAGAGCGAGTTCCGCCTCTTCGGCCTCCACTACCACGACGGGCGCGGCGCGCTCAAGACCGACAACCGCGCGGCGGCCGCGCGACGCGCCGACGCCGAGAACATACGCGTCAACACCGTCGGCGGCCACTACATCGCCGCCGTCAGGACTTCGCGCGGGACGCTGGACGTGCTGGCGTGGGGCGCGGGTCAGTTCGGCGCGTGGGGCGTGCAGTCGCACCGCGCGGGCGCCGCCGCCTTCGAGGGCGGCTTCCAGCCGGGCGGGGCTCTCTCCAAAGTTAAGACGTGGGTGCGCGCGGGCTACTTCCGCAGCACGGGCGACGGCGACCCGGCGGACGCGCGCCACGAGACCTTCTTCCAGGTCCTGCCGACGCCGCGCGTCTACGCGCGCTTCCCCTTCTACAACCTGATGAACAGCGAGGACGCCTTCGCGCAGGTGACGTTGAAGCCGCACGCGCGCCTGACGCTGCGCGCGGACGTGCACGCGCTGCGTTTGAGCGACGCCGACGACCTCTGGTACTCGGGCGGCGGGGCGTTTCAGGAGACGACGTTCGGCTACCAGGGCCGCCCGTCCGGGGGGAGGAAGAGCCTCGGGACTCTGTTCGACCTGAGCGCCGACGTGTCGGTCACGCCGACCACGACGCTGACCTTCTACGGCGCGGGCGTGCGCGGCGGCGGGGTGCAGGCGGGCGTCTACCCGGCCGGCGGCACGAACCCGACGGCGCGCCTCTTCTACGCGGAGCTGTTGAAGCGCTTCTGAAAGTGAGGTCTGCGACAACGGCGACCTTATTAAGCCGGGAGCGCGGGCATCCTGCCCGCGCTCCCGGCTTAATAAGGTCGCGTGAACCTTCAGCGCAGCGTGGGCAGCGGGCGCGCGACGACGCGCGTGTTGAAGCGTTCGACGTAGTCGCCGCGCGACGCCTTCAGGCCGTCCGCCTCGGGCGGCGCGTAGGGGTAGGCTTTCATGCCGTGGTAGGGGAGCGGCGCGAGCTGGTCGGGGCTCGACGAGTGGATGTTCATCTCCTTGCTGAAGCCGTCGGCGTAGAGCAGGAACGTGCGCGTCCAACCCTCGGGGAGCGCGGGGAGCCGCGCGGCGTCGAACGAGAGACTTATCTCGTCGCCCGCGCGCGAGACGACGAACACGTCGTCCGTCGTCTGCAACAGCTCGCGCACGTCGCCCTCGCGCGTGTAGCGGCCGGGGAAAGCCTTCCACGGCGAGTCCGAAGAGACGCGCGCGTAGTCGTAGGAGAAGGGCTCGCGCCCGTCCGGCGTCACCTCTTTGGAGAAGCCGCGCCAGCGCAGGTCGGCCGCGACGGGGTCGAGGCGCGTCACACGCATCGGCACACGGCCTCCGTCCGACGCGACGAGAATCCGATCCCAGTAGACGCGCATGTTGGTCGCGATCCTCACCTCGCGGCTCGCCGACAGGAACTTGCCCGTCAGGTCAACGACGAGCGTCTGCGGCCGGCCGACGGGGATGCCGATGTTCGAGACGACCGTCCGCCACTCACCTTCCCTGTCCCTGACCTGAAGCGAAGGGAACTTCAACTCAAGCCCGCGCTGCGAAGCCGCGACGTTGTCGCTCGACCACGCGTAGTCCGTCCAGCCGGTCAGGAGAAGGAGGGTTTTGGGTGCCGGGTGTTGGGTGCCGGGTGCCGGGTGCTCTGTTCTCTTCTTACCATCACCCAAAGCCCAGAACCCGGCACCCTCTTCCCCCAGGTCGAGCGTCAGCGTGTGCGGCTCGGCGTAGCCGCGGATGGGGAGGAGTTTGAAGTCGTCCGGGTACTGGCGGTCGAGGTGCGACAGGCGCGGGAGCACGTCGTGGCCGTGCTCGTCGCGGGCCGCACGGGGCGGGCGCGCGCCCTCCGACGTGTAGAGCTTGAACGCGGGCGGCGCGCCGCGCAGCCCCTCGTCCGGGTAGACCTCGACGCCCGACGGGTGCGCGACGGCCAGGAGTTGCAGGCGGTCGATGAAGAGCGCCTCCTCCAGCTCGTTCGTCACGCGCAGCTCGTAGCGCCCGTCGCGCTCCCTCAACTGGTCGCCGCGGATGCGCACGTACTCGTCGGGGTCGGGCGTGTTGTACTGCCCCGGCCCGGCCCACGCGCCCATCTCGCCCGGCCCCATGAAGTCCGTGACGAACTCGAACCGCTCGCCGTTCCAGGTGTAGAGGAACGGGCAGGAGGAGGGCTTGCGGTCTAACTCGACCACCTTCAGCGTGCCGGGCTCGACGCGCTCGCCGGCCCGGCCCGCGCCCGCCGCCGATTGCGTCTCGGCCTGCACGACGCCCGAGGGCCACAGGACGCGGACGGCGTCGGCCGCCTCGCGCCGGCCGAGCCCGAAGACCATGTCCGCGGGCGCGGGCGCTGGTGTAGCCGAGTAGCTCTCCAACTTCTGCTGGAGGCTGCCCGCGCGCAGCTCGACCTTGCCCCCGAAGCCGCTGCGGTTGCTCACCTTGCCCGCGAGCTGCACGCGCACCGAGCGGTTCCTGCTCCCGCCCTCGTTGCGCGCGACGACGATGCCCCCGCCCGCCGTGCGTTGAAGCGTCGAGACGACGAGCAGGTCAACGTCGCCGTCGCCTTCGAGGTCGCCCGAAGCCATGGCGACGGGGAGCGCGCCGCCGTCGGGCGCGTCGGCAATCAGGCCGCGCGAAGCCTTCTCGCTCACGTCCGCCCACGCGTCGCCTGTGTTGCGCAGCACGCGCACGCCGCCGCCCTTCTGCGCGCGCGAGACGGTCAAAAGGTCGAGCAGGCCGTCGTTGTCGTAGTCGAGGAACTGCGCGGACGTGTACTCCGCGGCGGCAGCCGTCGGCGCGACGCTCACGACGAAACGGCCCCGGCCGTCGCTCAAGGCGAACTCGCCCGCGCCGCTGGCACGCCCGAAGTAGAAGTCCGTGAAGCCGTCCTTGTTCACGTCGCCCGCGGCGACGGCGTTGAGCCCGCCTCCCTTCAGGCCGAGCCCCACCTCGGCCGCGACGTTACGGAACGTGCCGTCGCGCATGTTCTTCCAGAGCGCGGGCGGCGAGTCGGAGCCGACGACGAGCAGATCAACGTCGCGCCGGTTGTCGAAGTCGGTCGGCACGACGGCCACGGCGCGGCCGCCCGAGGGCGTCAACTTCGACGCCGCCGTCACGTCTGCGAACGTGCCGTCGCCGTTGTTGCGCAGGAGCAGCGGCGGGCCGCCGGCGGCGAAGATGTCGAGGTCGCCGTCGTGGTCGCTGTCAACGAACGCCGCCACGCCCGAGGATTTCGTGCCGGCGGGCACGCGTGCGGCGGCCGTCGCGTCGCGGAAGCGTCCGCCGCCTTCGTTGCGGTAGAGGGCGAGGCCGTCAAAGCCCGCGACGAGGAGGTCGGGCTTCTCGTCGTTATCGTAGTCGCCCGCGACGGCGCCGCCCGGCGTGCCCTTGACGCCGTCGCCGGGCAGTCCCGACTGCGCAGTCACGTCCACGAACTTGCCGCTGTCGTTACGGTAGAGCTTTCGCCCCGCGGCCGCGACGAAGAGGTCGAGGTCGAGGTCGCCGTCGAAGTCGAACAGCAGGAGCCCCGCGCCGGCCGCCGCCGCCGACTCACCCGCCGAAGGGAACACGGTCGCGGTCGCGTCCGTGAAGGAGACTTCCGGGGTGCCCTTGTCGACGAGGCCGGGCTCGGCGCCGGTCGAGGCGACGGCCTCGGCGTAGCGACCCTGTTCGAGGTAGCTCGTGCCGACGGTCGTCGCCGCCCCGCTCGCGCGCAGCGCCTGGAACTGCTGCATCAGGCGCTGCCCCTCCTCGCGCTGCCCCGCGCGGATGAGCGACGTGCCGAGGTTGTAGAGCGCCGTGCCGTTGTAGGGCTCCTCTTCGAGCGCGAGCCGGAGGGCCGCGACCGCCTCGGGGAACTTGCGCTGCTGCACGTAGAGCTGCCCGAGGTTGACGTTGGCGCCCACGTCGCGCGGGTCTGCTTTCAGCACGCGCTGGAACGCGGCGACGGCGTCGTCGAGCCGGTTCTGCTGGCGCGCGATGAGGCCCAGCATGTAGGCGGGCTGCGGCGCGCCCGGCGAAGCGGCGGCGGCGGCCTCCGCCTCCTTCTGCGCGGCGGGCAGGTCGGGCACGTTGAAGAGCGCGATGGCGAGGTTCGTGCGCGCGAGCGCGAGCCGGGGGTCGAGCGCGAGCGCGCGGCGGAAGGCGTCGGCGCCCTCCTTGTGCTTGAACTGTTCGAGGAGCGCCACGCCGAGGTTGTTGGCGCGGTACGCCTGCTCGCGCGCGTTCGCGGCGGCGGGCGCCTGCGACGCCGCCCCGTGCCTGAAGGTCGAAGAGGAGACGAGCGCGACGGCGGCCGCGACGACGACGGCGACGATGAAGAGACTGCGAAACGGCTTCATATAACTTCCCTGCTGGTCACTGCGCCTGCGGCGCGGGCGGCGCGGGCGAAGGCGAAGGCTGTGGCGCGGCGCGCGCGAAGATGATGGGCTCGGTCTTGACGACGCCCTGGCCCTCCTGGATGACGAGCGCCTGGTTGGCCTTGACCTGCTGCACCAGAGCCTTCTCGCCGGAGGGCCAGACGATCTCAAGCGCGAAGATGCGCTCGGCGCCGTCGGGCTTGCCGAGGCCCAGGGTGAGCGTCGTCTCGCTCTGCGAGGCGTAGCTCGAACCCGTGCGGACGACGTTGCGCGTCCTGAAGCCCCCCGCGCCCGTGACGGTGACGCGCGCGCCGACCGCGTCGCGGTTCGAGCGCGAGCCGACGAGCTTCACCTTCAGCACGTCGTTCTGGTTCGCGTTGTCGTTGCGGTAGAGGCGCGCGGGGCCGCCGTTGGAGGTGACCAGAAGGTCGAGGTCTCCGTCGTTGTCGTAGTCGCCGTAGGCCGCGCCGCGCCCGACGATGGCGCGACCGAGGGCGCGGCCGACGCGCGCGGTCACCTCTTCGAATTTTTTGCGGCCGAGGTTGCGGAACAGGTGCGGCGGCTGCGCGTAGCGGACGCGCGGCTGCACCTTCTGGATGTCGTCGGAGACGTGGCCGTTGACGGCGAACACGTCCAGAAGGCCGTCGAGGTCGTAGTCGAAGAAGAAGGTGGCGAAGGTCAGAGACTGCTCCGACATCTTGCCGATGCCGGAGGCGCGCGCCTCGTCCGTGAAGAGGCCGCCGCCGTCGTTGTGGTAGAGCGCCATGCTCTCCGAAGTGAAGTTGCCGATGACGAGGCTCTCGCGCCCCGAGCCGTCGTAGTCGGCCGCGTCCACGCCCATGCCGGCGCGCGCCGCGCCCGACTCGCCGAAGGCGACGCCCGCCGTCAGCGCCTCGTCGGTAAACGTCCCGTTGCCGTTGTTCTTGTAGAGCTTGTTCGGCTCGGTGTCGTTGGCGACGAAGAGGTCAACGAAGCCGTTGTCGTCGTAGTCGAGCAGCGCGACGCCGAGCGCCTTGCTCGTCGGGTCGTTGAGGCCCGCGCGCTCGGTGACGTTCTCGAACGAGCCGTTGCCGCGGTTGTGGTAGAGCGTCGAGCTTTGGCCCTTATACTTCTGCGGCGTGCAGTAGGACTTGTTCGTGCCGTCGAGCGTGCAGTGCACGTCCGTCTCGGGCGACCACTCGACGTAGTTGGCGACGAAGAGGTCGAGTTTGCCGTCGCGGTCGTAGTCGAGCCACGCCGCGGACGTGCCGAAGCCCGGGTCGCCGACGCCCGCGCGTTGCGTCACGTCCTGGAACTTGCCGCCGCCCGCGTTGCGGTAGAGGCGGTCGGGGCCGACGGCCGTGATGAAGATGTCACTGTTGCCGTCGTTGTCGTAGTCGCCGACGGCGCAGCCGATGCCGTAGATGTTCGAGGCGAGCCCCGCCTCGCGCGTCGCGTCGCGGAAGGTGCCGTCCCCCTGGTTGCGGTAGAGCGCGGAGGAGGAGGCCGGCCCCTTGTTCTCGGGCCAGTTGGTCGAGTTGACGAGCAGCACGTCGAGCCAGCCGTCGTTGTCGTAGTCGAGGAAGGCCGCGCCCGCGCCCAGCGTCTCGGGCAGGTACTTCTTGCCGGCGGCGCCGTTGTTGTGGCGGAAGCGGATGCCGGCCTCGGCCGTCACGTCGGCGAACTCGACGGGGCCGGAGGGGCGCGGCGCGGCGCCGGGCGTCGGGCTCGGGCTGGCGCCCGGCGTGGCCCCGGGCAGCGCCGCCGCCGCGTCCGGCCCCTGCGGCGCGACCGATGCGTTCCGGGTCGGGTCCTGCTTGCAGCCGGAGACGAGCACGGCGAAGCAGAGGACGACGGCTGTGACTAGAGGGGAACGGCGCATCTCGGGGGTATTAGTCCTTGTCGTTCAAGAGTATTGACTGAAGGAGATTGAACCACAGAGACACAGAGGCACGGCTTAAGAACAGGGCTTTAAATTTTTAAGCTGTGCCTCTGTGTCTCTGTGGTTGAGCATCTCTCGATTCACACTCAATTCACAAGTTAACGGCCTCGTGCTTCCGGCGCCGCGAGGTCAGGTAAAGCTCGACGAGGTTGGCGGCCGGGCCGACGATGAAGAGCGCGTAGTAGGGCGCGTGGACGTTCTCGGCGAGGCGCAACAGCATCTCGGCCGCGGCGACGAGGAAGCCGACCAGCGCCTGCGCCCACTTCGACGAGCGCACCGTCGTCTTCGGGTCGGTAATCATGAAGAAGATGAAGAGCTGATACATCGGCCCCGTGATCGGCGCGGCCTCCGCGAGGAACGTGTGGCCGGTCAGCAGGCTTCTGACGTACGCGAAGACGAAGAACGAGACGACGTAAGTGAACGTGATGTGAATCCGCCCGACGTGGTACGTGATGACCGCGCCGAGCGTCCAGATGACGAGCATGGGCCAGATGTTGTTGCCCCACTGCACGCTCAAAGTCGAGTAGGCCCACGGCGCGATGAGCAGCATCACGGCGATGCCGAAGTTCGAGGGGTTCCAGAGGTGCCGGTCGCGCACGCGCAGGACGTACTTCGACGTGATGGAGATGGCGCTGCACAGCGCGAACGGCCACGCGTAAGGGCTGCGCGTCAGGATCCCGACGCTGATGCCCGAGATGTACGCGCTCGCCAGGTGCGGCCACTTCCCCGTGAGCAGCCGGCCGAGGACGACCTCTAACGCGACGGCCGTCACAATCGCCAGCGCCGTCATCGCGTAGCTCTCCAGAATCCCGTAGGTCAACTGACCCACGAGCAGGATGAGCGTGATGAAGATCGGGGCGACGAACCGGCTGTCAACGCCGAAGAGCTTCGGCGGCGCCTTCGCCCCGGCGGCCGGCGCCGCGACGGGCGCGGCTGATACTGTCGTGCTGCTCATGGTTTTTTTGCTGTCGGCTGTGAGCCGTTGGCCGTTAGCTTTCGCTCCCTGCGTCTTCGGCTCCGGCTACAAGCTAACGGCCGACGGCTCACGGCTATGCTTCTTTGACGTGATGCACTTTACCAATCTCGGGCGCCTCGATGGTCTGGACTTTGCCCGAGGGCCAGCGGATCTGGACGCGCTCGACGCGGGCTCCCTTGCCGAGTCCGAAGTGCAGGGGCCGCTGGTTCTGCGCGCAGAAGCCGCTGCCGCCCGAGACCTCCTGCACCTGCTCCTGCCCCGCCCAGTAGACGCGCACCTGCGCGCCGACCGCCGAGCGGTTGCTCGCCGTGCCCTCCAGCGCGAAGCCGACCCACGCGTTATCCCGCGCGACCGTGTTTTTGTAGACCAGCAGCGGCCCGCGCTGGTTCGCCACCACCACGTCGAGCACGCCGCGGTTCCAGAGGTCGACCATCACGACCGAGCGCCCGTCGGACGTGTCGCGCGCGCCGACCGTCTGCGCCACTTCGCTGAAGCGGCCCGCGCCGTCGTTGACCCACACGCGCTTCTGCTGGTAGCCGGAGAGGCTCCGCCCCTCCATCGGCGGCCAGTTGGCCGCGTCCGAGATGATCTGCGAGTTGCCGCCCGCGATCTTCGAGTAGTCGTACCAGTAGTTCGCCCCCTTATCCAGGGAGACGTAGCCGTTGACGACGTAGAGGTCGAGCGCGCCGTCGTTGTTGAGGTCGCCGAACTGCGCGCCGAAGCTCCACCCGCCCAGCTCGACGCCCATCTCCTCGGCGAGGTTGTCGTACTTGAGCCGGTCGCCCGCCGTGCCCTCGCGCGGCACCCAGAGGTTGTTCCCCTGCACGAGCACGCCGTCCTCCGAGATGTTCGAGACGTAGGCGGCGAAGGCGCCGCGGTTGAGCACGTCGCCGAACGAGATGTTCATTCCGCTCTTCGGCGCGAAGCCCACCTCGGTCTGCTCGCCCACGTCGCGGAAGCGCTTACCCCCGTCGTTGAAGAAGAGTTCCGAGACGCCGTAGTCGTTGGCGATGAAGAGGTCCGGGTAGCCCGTCCCGCGCAGGTCGGCCGCCGCCGAGGCGAGCGCCCAGCGGCGCGTGTTGATGCCGGCCGCGGCCGTCACGTCCTCGAACGAGCCGTCGCCGCGGCCCTTGAGCAGGTACTTGCGCCCGCCGTTGTTGGCGTACTCGAAGCTCTCGGGCATCATCCGCGTATTTTTGAGGCGCCAGAGGTTCACGTCCTCGGGGTAGTAGCCGCCGAGGAAGAGGTCGAGACGGCCGTCGCGGTCGTAGTCGAACCAGATGGCCGTGTTCGCGTTGACCCACGAAGGGAGACCGGCCCTGTCGGTCACGCGCGTGAACCCACGCCCCGCGTCGTTGTGGAAGAGTTCGGGCCGCCCCCACTTGTAGAGGAAGAGGTCTTCGAAGCCGTCGTTGTCGTAGTCGCCCCAGACCGAGCCCATCGAGACGCCCGTGTCAGCGTGGTTCACGTCGGCCACGCCGGCCTTGTCGGCCACGTCCGCGAACGAGCCGTCGCCGTTATTGCGGAAGAGCGCGTTCCGGCTGCCCTCGCCGCTGTTCGTCACGTAGAGGTCTTGCCAGCCGTCGCGGTCGAAGTCCACGACCGACACGGCGGCCCCCATCGAGGCGACCTGCGGCATGATGTGTTCGAGCTTCGGGTCGAGCCGCGGCGCGGTGTGCGTGAAGTTGATGCCGACCGCCTTCGAGACCTCTTCCAGCCGGAAGCCGTGGCGCGCAATCGCCACGTCCGGCGCGGCCGTGGCCTGCGACACGCCCGCCCCCGCGCCGCCCGACTGCCAGCGCCGGATGGCGAAGGGCGTCGCGAGCTGCGCGGCGAAGAAGAGGATGAGCAGGCCGCGTGCGATGGGACTCTTACGCATCTATAAAAAGCCTCTAAACCCGGGGGCGCGGGCATCCGTGCCCGCCAAAGCGTGCGAGAGCACGCTTAGCCGTCGCCCTCAATTTATCAACGTCGAGGCATTAAGTCTCACGGCCTTCGCGCTGTCGCGCTCATGGCGGGCAGGATGCCCGCGCTCCCGGCGAAGCGAAGCTACCTCGCCCACAGTCCCCCCTTGAAGACGTGCGGCGTGACGTAGCGCGTGTGGAAGTTCTGCCAGTCCTGCGGGTGGCGTTGGTAGACCGGGTCGTCTTCGAGACGTGTCGGGGCCGTAGTGTAATACTCCTTGTCGCGCGACGGCAAAGGGAGCACCGTCTTCGAGAACTCCGAGTTGTAGTCGCCGTCCTTAATCCAGCCGTTGCCGACGAGCACGTAGTCGCGCTCCCACCCCGCGGGCGGCGGCGGCGCCTCCGCGAAGCGCAGCAGCAGCTCGTCGCCCGCGTTGGCGATGACGACGCGGTCGTCCGTCTCGGAGAGCAGCTCGCGCACGTCGCCGAAGCGCGTGTAGTAGCCGACGAGGTCGCGCCAGCGCTGACCCGTCGAGGCGATGCGTTCGTAGTCGGGCGTCTCCGGCGACGACGCACTCGCGCTCGACATCTCGGAGAAGCCGCGGTAGCGCAACTCCGCGACAGAAGGCGCGAGGCTCTTGACCTTGGCGGGTTCACCCACGCCTTCGCCGGCCCATTCGAGCGCGTCCCAGTAAATCTCCATGTTGGTGCGCAGGCGCAGGCGGCGCGGGGCGCCGGGCTTAAAGACGCCCTTCAGATCGACGAGGACGGTCTTGTTCTTCCCCGCCGGGAAGCCAAGGTCGGGCTGCGCCACCGCCCAGCCGCCGCGGCCGTCCGCGACTTCGAGGCTCAGGCCGCGCGGCGGCGGCTGGCCGCCCTGGCTGATGGCGACGTTGATCGAGGCGTCGGTCGGGTGGAGCCAGCCGTGCGCGACGAGCCAGAGCGGCCCCTCGCGCGGCGCCTCTTCACTCAGCTCAAGCTCGACGTAATGGTCGCGCGTCACGCC
This sequence comes from Pyrinomonadaceae bacterium, assembly GCA_036794905.1. Lineage (GTDB taxonomy): Bacteria > Acidobacteriota > Blastocatellia > Pyrinomonadales > Pyrinomonadaceae > QHXN01. The sequence goes on from DAIRFV010000002.1 coordinate 50,582, forward strand.
CTGATAGCGCCCGCGCCCGAAGGTGTCGAGGTGGCGGCCGTCGAGCGTGCGGACGACATCACCGACGTCGGCGCCCGCGTCGTCCGTCGCGCGCGCGAACGGTTGCGGCCTGGCAAGCGTGTAGACCTTCAGCGCGGGCGGATTGCGCGCGGTGCGCTCGTCCACGAAGACCTCCGTGCCCGCCGGGTGATCGACGACGGCGAACCGGTAGCGGTCGAGGTAGTACGTCTCCCAAAGCTCGGCCGTAATCCGCAGGTCGTAGAAGCCTCCGCGCGCGACGAGCTGGTCGCGGCGAATCCTGATCCACTCCTCCGTCTGCTGCACCCTGGCCGTCTGGTAGCTGTTGATGCGCAGGCCGATGGCCGGGCTCCAGGGCGCGCAGTCCTTGACGAAGCTCATCTTCTTCCCGTCGAAGGCGAAGAGCGACGGGCACGAGCCCTTCAGGCGCTGCTCGGCGAGGACGGAGGTGTCGGCCTTCAGCTCGAACTCGGCGCGCACCGAGCCGTTCGGCCACACGACGCGCACCACGTCGGCGGCCGTCTGCTCGCCGAGGCCGAAGTGGACGACCGGCCCCGTGATGAGCTGCTTCTGCACGAGGAGCCCCGCGCGTATCTCCATCTCGCCGCCGACGCCGAAGGAGTTGATGCGCTGGTCGCCGGTGGCGTTCGCGGCGCGCGGCCGTATCAACTGCCAGTGATAATTCTTCGCGCCGCGCCCCTTCGCGATAAATGCCTGACCTTCACGGTCGGCGCCGAAGAGGTCGAGCCGGCCGTCCGCGTCGGCGTCCGCGGCCGAGACGCCGCGCGCGCCCGCGATTGCGTCGGGGAGGCCCAGCGGCTTGAACTTCCCTTCCGCATCGCTCAGCCACGCGCGCGTGCCCTGCGCGCCGGAGACGAGGAGGTCGAGGCCGCCGTTGTTGTCGAGGTCTGCGGCCGTCAACCTCAACGCGCCCGGGGCCAGGTCGGCGGGCGGCGCGTCCCAGCGCAGCACTCCGGCCGCGTCCCAGCCCTCGCCCTCGCCCTTGTCGGAGAGGCGCGTGAGCGTGCCGTCGGCGCCGAGCAGGAGCAGGTCGAAGAGCCCGTCGCGGTTCACGTCCGCGACGCCGAGCGCGACGGTGCCCGCGCCGGCTTGAGAGGGCCGCTGGCGGAACTGTCCCGCGCGCTCGTTGGTGTAGACGGCGACGCGGCCCTCGGCGTCGAGCAGAGCGGCGTCCGGGTCGCCGTCGCCGTCGAAGTCGGCCCAGGCGAAGTCGGCGAGGCCCGCGAGCGGCGCGAAGGGGTGGAGCACGGCGAAGGTGCCGTCGCCGTTGTTGCGCAGCACGTGCGGCGGGCCGTCCTTCGCGCTCACGCCGAGCACGAGGTCGAGGTCGCCGTCGGCCTCGATGTCGGCCGCCCACGCGCCCGTGCAGATGCTGTTGACGACCGTGGGGGGCAGGTTCGTCTTCGCCGTCACGTCAACGAAGCTCGTTGGGCTCTCCTGACGATAAAGGCGGAAGCCTCCGGCGCTCGCCAGCGCGAGGTCGGTCTTGAAGTCGTAGTCGAAGTCGAGCGCGGCGACGCCCGCGGGCGTCGGCGGGGCGGACGCGATGCCGTCGGGGAAGTCCAGCCTGACGCCGCCGGCGAGCTGCACGCCGCGCGCGTCGGCGAAGAGCGGCACGGGCGCGCCTTCGCCGTCGAGCGAGACCGCGTTGCCCCAGGACCACTGCCGGCCGAACTCCCGCGAGGGCTCGGCGTCGAAGGTCAGCGCCTCGTCGGGCGCGGCGGGCGCCGGTGACGGCGACTCCAACGTGAGGAAGCGCGTGAAGGGCTCGCTCAAAATCTCGGGCGGGTCTTCGACGGCGAGGCGGCTCTGGCGGTACTCGGGCAGGCGCACGAGGACGTTGCGGAGGAACTGGACGCGCGGCGCGGCGGCGCGCGGGTTGCCGCCCGCGGCCGCCGTCTGCACGGCCTGCAACTGCTCCCGCGCTTCCGAAGGCCACGCGGCGGAGTTCTCCGTCAAGCTGTTCATCAGACGCCCGAAGAGTTCCGCCTCGCCGCGCTTGGCCGCGAGTCGCGCCGCGTCGAGGCGGACGGAGAGGTTGCCCGGTTGGATTTCGAGAATCTTTTGCAGCAGGCTCAACTCTTCGGGCTCGCCCGACTCGCCCTCGCGCCCGACCTCGCGGCTGAGCGCGTAGAGCGCCTTGAGGTTGCGCGGGTCGAGTTCCGTCGCGCGGCGGAAGTGTTTGACGGCCTCGGCGTAATTGCCGCGCCCGCTCTCCAACTGGCCGAGCAGGACGTACAGCGTCGAGTTGCCGGGCGCGAGCTGCCGGGCGCGCTCAAGGTTCTGGGCGGCGAGGTCGAACTGGCGCTGGCGCATGTAGAGCAGACCCAGGTCGGCCCAGGACGCGGGCTCGTCCGGCGCGAGGACGGTCGCCTCCTTCAGCTTCTGTTCGGCGCGCACGTCGTCGCCGACCTGGAGCGCGGAGAGGCCGACGTAGAAGGCGCGCACGGCGTTCAGATACTGCGGCGAGTTTTTGTCCGGGAGGTCTGCGCGGCGGCAGGCGCCGAGGGGCGCGAAGGTCATCAGCAGTATGAGTAAAAGGACGGCGGGGCCGGGGCCGCGGCGCAGCTTGAAGGGGATGTTTCGCATCTGCCGAAAGCGTTCAGTTGGCTTGGATAAGAGTCGGCGGGCCGGACCCTGCTCACACGGGGACTGTCTGGTTGCACGCGCCGGCAAACCCTAACACCCCGGGCGGTGGCTGTCACCCAACTTGGGGCTGAGGCGGGGCTCCAACTAAAGTTGGAGAAGCGAGTCAGACTCCACGCCGACAACGGAGGGGGAGGTTGTGTAGTAATATCCCTCCGCGCTAAACTCCCCACGCAGCCGAGCCCGCCCGCGGGAAACACCTGCCGGGGAATGATAGCAGCCCGCACGCCTTTGTCCCGAACGCACCGGAAATCGAGAAGAGGAACCGCCCGATGGCCGTCTCATTGAAAGATGTAGCCCTGACGCCTCCGGCCGCCGCGCCGGGCTTCCACGACCGGCTGAACGCGCAGTGGCACAAGCCCGCGCTCCAGCTCTTCATGGTGATCGTGCTCGCGCACTGGGCCGAGCACCTCGTGCAGGCGTTCCAGATTTACGTGCTCGGCTGGGCGCCGCCCGACGCGCGCGGCGTGCTCGGCCAGTGGTTCCCGTGGCTGGTGAAGTCCGAGGCGCTGCACTACGCCTACGCCATCGTGATGCTCGTCGGGCTCTGGGTGCTGCGCGGGGGGTTCGGCGGGGTGTCGCGCAGGTGGTGGACGGCCGCGCTCGCCATCCAGTTCTGGCACCACATCGAGCACGCGCTGCTGCTGGGTCAGGCCGTCGCCGGGCAGAACTTCTTCGGCTCGCCCGTCCCCTTGAGCGTCGCGCAGATGTGGATTCCGCGCGTCGAGCTGCACCTCTTCTACAACACGATTGTCTTCATCCCGATGGCCGTCGGCATGTACTTCCACATGTTCCCGCGCGCGGGCGAAGCCTCTGCGGCGCACGGCTGCTCCTGCGCGTGGCGCCGGGGGGCGGCCGAGGTCTGCTCGGTCTGAGGGGATTTGGAATTTCAAATCTCAAGGGTGAACCTGTTTTTGAAGTCTGAGTGTGGCCGGCGATGAGGCCAGCGTTCCGGAGGTGCTTTGCGGCTTTCGGCGTGCTCGGCCTCTGCGCCGGACTTTTTTTGGCGGGCTGCCGGCCGCGCCCCGAAGCGCGGGACGGCGTTTCGGTCGAGCACGAGATTAACCCGCAACCGCCGCGGGTCGGGACTGCGCGCGTGGCGCTGCGCGTGCGGGACGCGGCGGGGCGGCCCTTAAGCGGCGCGCGCGTCACCCTCGAAGGGAACATGTCGCACGCGGGGATGCGACCCGTGTTCGGCGAGGCGAGGGAGTCGGGGCCGGGGCGCTACGAGTCCGCGCTCGAATTCACGATGGGCGGAGACTGGGTCGTCCTCGTCCGCCTCACCCTGCCCGACGGAAGAAAGATCGAGCGGCAGTTTGATGTTAAAGGTGTCCAGCCAGGCTGAAGGGGCGCGGGGCGCGGCCGTCCCGCCCCCGCCGCGGCGCGCGCACACGCCGACGACCGCGCCCGCCGTTGACCTGCTGCGCTGGCCCCTCCTCGGCCCTCTGCTGCGCTGGCGCCACGCGCGCACGTTGTTTCAGATTCCGCTGTTCGTCGTCGCCGCCGTGATGATCGCGCACGGGCTCACGGGGCCTGAACTCGCGCCGAAGAATCTCGCCACCACTTTGACGTGGGTTCACTTCCGCGGCGCGCTCGTCCTCGTCCTCCTGCTCGCGGGCAACTTCTTCTGCATGGCCTGCCCCTTCATGCTGCCGCGCAACCTCGCGCGGCGCTTCGTCACCCCGAAGCGCAACTGGCCCCGCCCCCTGCGCAACAAGTGGCTCTCGCTCTCGCTCTTCGTCCTGATACTTTTCGCTTACGAGCTGTTCGACCTCTGGTCGTCGCCCGGGTGGACGGCCGTGTTGATCGGCCTCTACTTCGTCGGGGCGCTCGCGGTTGACGGCCTCTTCAAACACGCCTCTTTCTGCAAGTTCGTCTGCCCCGTCGGGCAGTTCAATTTCGTCGCCTCGACCGTCTCGCCGCTGGAGGTGAAGGTGCGCGACCTGAACGTGTGCGAGGGCTGTCGCACCAAGGACTGCATCCGCGGGAGGCGCGAGACGCCGCAGTCGCCCGTCCCGTTACAGCGCGGCTGCGAGCTGGCGCTCTTCCAGCCGCGCAAGGTCGGCAACCTCGACTGCACCTTCTGCCTCGACTGCGTGCAGGCGTGCCCGCACGACAACGTCGGCATCCTGAGCCGCGTGCCCGCCGAGGAGCTGACGGTTGACCCCGTGCGTTCGGGCGTGGGGATCATCTCGCGCCGCCGCGACCTGTCGGCGCTCGCCGTCGTCTTCACCTTCGGCGCGCTGCTCAACGCCTTCGGCATGGTCAGCCCCGTCTACGCGCTACAGGGCTGGCTCGCGGGACTGCTCGGGACGCAGAGCGAGGCGGCGGTGCTGGCGACCTTCTTCGCGCTCGCGCTCGTCGTGGAGCCCGTCGTGCTGCTCGGCGCGGCGGGCTGGCTGACTCTGAAGTGGGGCGGCGGCGGCGGGGGGCTGCTCCCGACCGTGGTGAGGTATTCCTACGCGCTCATCCCGCTCGGCTTCGGCGTCTGGCTGAGCCACTACGGCTTTCATTTTCTGACCGGGCTCTACACCTTCATCCCCGTCACGCAGAGCGCGCTCGCGGGCGCGGGGTGGCCGCTGTTGGGAGAGCCGCTGTGGAGCCTCGCGGGTCTGCCGGAGCGCGTCGTCTATCCTTTGGAGCTGGGGCTGCTGGGGCTGGGCCTGCTCGGCTCGCTGCTGCTCGCGTACCGCCTCGCGGAGGCAGACGCGGCGGCGCACCCGCGCAGAGTCTTCGCGGCGTGGGCGACGCTCTGCTTCATGCTTTGGGCCTCCGCGCTCTGGCTCCTGTCGCAGCCGATGGAGATGCGCGGCACGTTTCTGGGGGGCTGATGCGTCCGAAGCCGGGGAGTCTCTTGACGGCGTTGGCGCTGTTGCTCGTCTGCCACGCGCGGGCGGCGGCGCACGAGGGGCCGCCGTACCCGATTCTCGTCGATAAGAGTCTCGGCCCGGCGTCGGCCTCGGTCTGGGGCGACCCGGACGTAGGCGTGGGAACCTTCTTCATCATCCTTGAGCCCGCGCCGGGCACGACGCTCCCCGAAGAGATCAAGGTCGAGATTGCCGTCCGACCCGTCGGAGGCCGACTCCCGGAGGCCGTCCACGCGGCCGAGCGCGAGGGCGTCCGCGGCCGCGTCCAGTACAAGGCCGAGGTGCCTTTCGACGCCGAAGGCCCGTGGCACGTGCGCGTCATGCTTCACAGTCCGCGCGGCGGCGGCGAAATCTCCGCCGACGTGGAGGTGACGCCGCCCGGGCTCGGGCGCTGGGACCTGCTCATCTACCTCTTCCCGTTCCTGCTCATCGGCGCGCTCTGGCTCCGCGCCGTCACCAGAAGGGGTCGCGGCCAAAGCGCTCGCACCTGACTTCTCATGCCCGCGGTCGCCTGACCCCGGCACGTCGAGGCGGCCCGCCGCTTCCGCGAGGCGTAAGAGAAACTTAACCTCGACGTAATCGTGGCTTATGGCGCGCGGCCCATACTGCGTGCAGGAGTGTGAAAGTTTATGGAGGACGAGTTGAGGAGCGACGAGGTGAGGGGTGACGAGGTGAGGGGCGACGAGCCGGCGTTCCCGGTCGTCTGCGTCTGGTGCGGCGCGGAGATTCGCCGGGCGAGCGCGCCGGCGTCGCCCGGCATGTGCCAGGGCTGTTTTCGACACATGGTCGAGGAGCACACGCGGCTCGCCGCGCGCCAGCGTGCGCGCGCGTACGCCAGCGACCGTTAACCGGCCGGCGGTCTCGTGCTAGACTCCGGCTCATGGGGACGACGGGCAGGACGGACGTGGTCATCGTCGGCGCCGGGCCGACGGGTCTTTCGCTGGCGTGTCAGTTAGTCCGGCACGGCGTCGAGTCCGTCGTCGTCGAGAAGAACGGGGGCGTGACGCCCTACTCGAAGGCCATCGGCGTCCACGCGCGGACGCTGGAGATTTACGAGCAGTTGGGGCTTGCGCGCGAGGCCGTCGGGCAGGGCGCCGTCGCCGGGCGTGTGCGCCTGCTCTCGGGCGGCGAGGTGCGCGGCGAGTTCGACCTCTCGGGCGTGGGCGAAGGCATGAGCCCCTACCCTTACGTGCTCATGCTTGAGCAGAGCAAGAACGAGCGGCTGCTCTACGAGTATCTGAAGGGCCGCGGCCGGGACGTGCGCTGGAACACCACGCTCGAAAGCTTCTCGCAGACCGCCGGGGGCGTCACGGCGCACTGCAAGACCGCCGGCGGCGACTCGCAAACCATCGAGGCCACATACCTCGTCGGCTGCGACGGCGCGAAGAGTCCCGTGCGGCACGCGCTCGGGCTCGCCTTCGAGGGGAGCACGTTCGAGCGCACCTTCTACGTCGCCGACGCGCAGGTGGATTGGCGGTTCGGCCACGACGCCCTCACCGGCTCGCTCTCGAAGGAGACGTTCGTCATCTTCTTCCCGCTCAAGGGCGAGAAGCGCTACCGCGTCGTCGGCGTCTTCCCCGAGGAGTTCGCGAAGGAGGAGGGCGAAGTCCTCTACGAAGAGATCGAGGCGCGCATCAAGTCCGAGGCCGAGATCGAACTCGACCTCCACGACGTGGAGTGGTTCTCGACCTACAAAGTCCACACGCGCCACGTCGGCAGCTTCTCGCAGGGCCGCTGCTTTCTCGCCGGCGACTCCGCGCACATCCACTCGCCCGCGGGCGCGCAGGGGATGAACACGGGCATCCAGGACGCCTACAACCTCGCGTGGAAGCTGGCGCTGGTGCTGAAGGGGAGGGCCGGCGCGCGGCTCCTCGACACTTACAACGAAGAGCGGCTGCGGAACGCACAGAACCTCCTGCGCACGACCGACCGGATGTTCCAGTTGGCGGCCGGCCCCGAGTGGTTCGTCTCCTTCCTGCGCACGAACGTCTTCCCCGCCGTCGCCGGATACCTCTTCAACCTGGACTCGGTCAGGAAGTTCGTCTTCCCGCTCGTCTCGCAGATCGGCATCAACTACCGGCACGGCTCGCTCAGCCGGCACGACGGCGACGAAAATTTTAGAGTCAAGGCCGGGGACCGCATGCCGTACTTTTTAGTTGACGGCGAGAGCGTCTACGACAGGCTGCGCGAACCGAAGTTTCACCTGCTCGCCTTCGAGGGCGACCGGGAGCCGGCTCGGGTTTCGGGGGGAGAAGCGGGGGGAGATTACGCCGACCTCGTTGACTTCCAGACCTTGCCGCTCGGCAGGGCGGCGGCGGAAGCCTTCGGCGCGGGCGGGTCTTTCACCGTGCTCCTGCGGCCGGACAACTACGTCGGATTCATCTCGGCGGGAACACCGCCGGGCGGGTTGAAAGCTTACCTCGACGACTTCGTCGGACACGCGGGCGAATGAGCGGGCGACTCAGCGCCGGCCCGGCGCGGCGCCCTCGCCGAGCGGCTCGTCGCCCGGCTCGCCCTTGGCGGCGCGGGCGCGCCGCCGGTACTCGGCGCTCAGGCGCCGCAGCGTCGAGTGCACCTCCAGCACCACCTCGGCGCGTTGGCCCGCGTCGCCCGGCGTTTCGCCTTCGCCGGCCGCGAGCACGGCGGCCGCGACCTCACTGCTCAGTTCGTGTGCGATGGACATCAGGGGGCGCACTCCTCTTCCGCCTGCTCGACCGAGAAACGGCTGGGCCCGAAGGCTTCGATGATACACGCCGCGTGTTACCACAGTGTTACCGCAGTGTTACCGCCGCGGCTTTTCGTCCGCCGCGCGTTCACGGCCCGGGCGCCCGACGCGGCGCCATGATTAACCCTTCCGTCTCCGGCGAGAAGCGCCCCCCGATGTCGGGATGCCTGCGGTAGAGCGCGACGTAGCGGCGGAAGAACTCGACGGGCGGCTTCCCGAAGTGCTCGCCGATGCACCCGCGGCCGCAATGCCGTTCGAGCGCCTTCGCCATCTCGTACCCGACGAAGTAGAAGCGGTCGTCGTTGTCCCTCGAAAACCCTCTCCTGTACGCCTCGGCCCAGTCGATGCGCCCCCCCAGAAGCTCGCGCAAGACCGCGTCGAAGAGCGCGAAGTTCTCGGCGACGCGCGCCGGCTCCGCGTTGCGCCGGTAGAGAGCGCGGGCGCCCTCCATGTTCGGCCCGGCCGCACGCGAGCGGGTCGGGTCGGCGACGTAATTGGCCGTCCCCTCGGAGAGCACCCCCGCGAAGAGCCGTTCGGCGGGCGGCCGTCCTTCGTTCGAGACCCACAGCGCGGGCAGGCCGGCGCGCGCCTGCGCCGCGAACTGCATGCTGTGATACGCCTCGTGCGTCATGTTCTCGACGACGCCGTTCAAGTCGCCGCCGGCCCTCACCAGATTAATGTAGAACGAGCCGGGGTCGGCCTCGAACACGAACCCGTCGGACACGCCCCCCGCCACGAAATAGACGGTGATCGGCAGCGGCCCCGTGTCGGGCCGGTAGAGGTTGGGGCGCGCCAGAGTCCGGCGCACGACACCGCGCTCGTCGGCCCGGAGCGCCGCGACGAGGGCGCGGACGCGCGCGCGCTCCCGCCACGCGTCCGCGAGTTGAAAGATGCGGCCGTGGCGGCCCGGCTCCTTCCGTCGCACGAACGCACGCACCTCTTCACGAAACTCCCGCGCGCCGACCCCGGGGATGAACCTCGTCACGTTATCGACCATCGCGCGCAGGCCCGGGACGCGGAGCAGTTCGTCCACGTCCGCTTCGGAGAGCGAGTCGCGCTCCAGTGCGTCGAGCAGCGCCTCGGCGCCCGAGTAGTCGAGTCGCATCGTGACGGCCGACGCCCCGGCCGCGCCCTTCAAGCGGCGGGGCACCCGCCCCGAGGCCGCGAGCGGCAGGAGCAGCGCGAGGACCAGCCCCGCGGCGTGGATTCTGTTCAATGAAATCGTCCTCCCCCTTGAATCGTCGTCTCAGACCGCGGAGTTCTCGCCTTCAGAAGGGGTAAACACCGCGGGGACGGCCCGCGTGTCAACAAATTATCCGTGGACGGATTTGACGATCATCCGGGGCGGGCCGGCGCCGGCGTGTGTGAGGCGCCGTGAGTTCCGGGCCGCGGCGCGGGAGACGGCCCGCGGGGGCGGAGAAGCCTACTCCGCCCCCGCGTCGGGCGTCGGCCGTTCCTACTTACCGACTGCCGCCGCGGCGGCAGTCCTGATGACCAGCTTGCCGTCGAAGGAGAGGCCGGAGAACGTGAGCGGGGACGACTCGCCCTCCAGCACCAGAAGGGGGTAGACGCCCTTCTTCCACTTGTCGGCGCGCGCCTCGGCCCTGGCGAACACCTCTTTGGTCTTCCTGTCGCTCACCGTCAGCTCGTTCTTCTCGTCGTCGAAGCTGAAGCGGTAGGTTCCGGCGCGGACGACCTTCCCGGCGATGCTGAAGTCCTGGCCGACGGTGATGGTGCGGCTCCTGACCTTGGCGGACGCGGCGGAGGCGGAGAACGCGCAGACCAGCAGGGCGGCGGCGATGCAAGACGTGATCCTTCTCATGCGAAATTCCTTTCTTTCATCCGATGGTTCGTTCGGGGCGCAGGGGAGTCATCATGCGCCGTCTCGGCAGGCACATACGAGAGGGAGGGAGGGGGTCGTTCGGCGAATGTGACGAGCGGGCTCAGGCGGGGTGCGAAGGCGACGGCGGGGCTCGGGCGCGCGCCGCTCGTCCCGAGAGTGGGCGGGTGTTTTTGCGGTATCGGACAAGACGATGGACTTCGCCGCCGAGCGGTCGCCGCCACGCACTTCAACACGGAAGGGGCGGCCGGGCTCTGGTGGTCCGGCCGCCCCTCGTCTCATGTCTCCGAAGCATTAGACCAGGGCTGGTCCACGGGGTTCGGGGTGTGAAGGACTGCGGTGAACTTGCTCGACCGAACCTGCCCGTGAATCCAAACGAGCCAGTCGCTGCCGGCCGCGATTCCGCCGACTCTCCATGTTCATCTTCACCTGAGGTACTTTCCCGAAGCTGTGTAGACGCCCCGAAGGCGTCTCGCTCCGGGTTAGGCAAAGCGGCGGCGCCCTGTGCTCCGAGCGCGGGTCGGCAGATGGCCCCGCGGTGACGGGCGCCGCGGGTCGGCGGTCGGGTGCAGGCCGCGGTCAGGCCGGCGGCGGGAATGAGCCGCGCGGCCTCACGGCTGCCAGGCGGTGCCGTCGGCGAACTCGACGCGCTTGACCTCCACCCGCCGCGCCGCCGCCGACGCGGCCGGGATGAGTTCCCTCTTCGTCCCGGCCACGCGGTGGTAGCCCTTCCGCGGCTCGTTGACGCGCTTCCTGAGCGTAACGACCTGGCCGGGGGCGATCCCTTTATTACTGCTGAGCCGATACCGCAGGAAATCCCTCCCGCTCACGGCGTCGGTGAAGACCAGCTCCAGACGGATGGACTTGACCCGCCTCTGCCCGACGTTCTTTATCTCGACCGAAGCCTCCCACAGTTCGGGGAATGTCCTGACGGAGGTGGGCGCGATGCCGCCGCCCGTCACGACCTGCTCCCCCCGCATGGTTGCCGCCTCCGCCTCCTGGCGGATGTCGTTGGAGACGTACACCCAGCCGGTTCCGGTGACGGCCACCCCCGGCGCCGCCTCGCCCCCGGCCGGAGCCTGCGCCGCCGAGGTGGCGGCCAGCGCCAGTGACCAGAACAACACCTTCAGTGCCCTCATCGTAAGCTCCTCCGTTCATGAAGTCTGCGGGCCGAGATTGTATCTCGGCCCGATTCTCCGCGTTAAGCCGCGCCGCCGGCGCCCGCGGCGGCGGGCCCGGCCCCGCCCGGATTTAACAATCATTTAATCCACCCTTCACCCTGATTTAACCCGCCCCGAATAGTATCCACCCTTGCACCGCCGGACTTTCAAACTTCAGCAAGCGAAGAGACCCTTCGACGCCGGAAGGCGCGGCGGACTCCGCCGTCCGGCGACGCCGTCATGCATTCACCCTTCGCAATCAGTTCCCAGCTCCACAGGAGGCTTTTGATGACTTTCAACTACCCGACGACACGCCGCTCTCTCCGCCTGGTGCTTTTGCTCGGAGTCAGCCTGTTCCTGTCCCCCGCGGCCCCGGCACAGTCCGGCCCCACCGGGAGTTTGACCGGCGTCGTGCACGACCCGAACGGCGCCGCCGTCCCCGCGGCCGCCGTCACGGTCAGGAACCCCTCGACCGGCCTCGCGCGCGACGCCACGGCCGACGCCGACGGGCGCTGGACGATTCCGGCGCTGCCCGTCGGCGCTTACGAAGTTCTCATCGAAGCGCGGGGCTTCAAGCGGACGCAGTTCCGGAACGTCCCGGTCGAGGCGGCCGTCCCGCGCACGCTCGACGCCGCGCTCGAAATCGGCGAGATCAGCGGCGAGGTCGTGAACGTCACCGACACGGGCGCGGCGCTCGCCACGCCCGACACGTCGGCGGTCGCGCGCCAGCTCTCGGCCGAACAGCTCGTCGCCATCCCGACCTCGACGCGCAGCTTCACGCAACTGCTCTCGGCCGAGGCGGGCGTCAACACGGAACTCTCGCCCGTGCTCACCAACAGCAACGGCAACCAGTCGCCTTCGGTCAACGGCACGCGCACCACCTCGACCAGCCTCTTCTTCAACGGCGTGGACGCGACCAACATCACGACCAACGAGGGCTCGCTCAACGACAACATCGCGCCCGCGCCCGAGACCTTGCAGGAGGTCAAGCTCCAGACCTCGCTCTACGACGCTTCGACCGGCCGCTCGGGCGGCGGCAACTTCCAGTTGGTGACGAAGGCCGGCACGAACAACTTCAACGGCTCGGCCTACTACTACGTCCAGAACGAAAAGTTCAACGCCAACGACTTCTTCTTCAACAAGGAGGGCATCGACAAGCCCAGGGCGCGGCGCAACGAGGGCGGGTTCACCCTCGGCGGCCCGGTCGTCGGCGACCGCTGGTTCTTCTTCGGCGGCTACCAGGCGACCTCCGCCGCCTCGGGCTTCGTCCCGACCGCGCGCAGCACCACCGTGCTCCCCCTGGCGCTGCGCCGCATCACGGGCGACCGGACGGCCGAGGCGCTCGCCGCCGCCTTCAACGCCGAGAACGGCTGCGCGGGCTCGAACTGTCTTCTGGCCTCAGACATCTCGCCCGTCGCCCTCAACCTCTTCAACCTGCGCAACCCCGTCACGGGCGACTACGTCATCCCCGCGCCGCGCGCGGGCGGGCGCGTCATCGGCGTTGACCGCGCGGGCGCGCGCGCCTTCGTCGTCGGCTCCGGCCCGGGCACCTCGCGCACCATCCGCGAGAACAACCCGCTCGTCCAGCAGCTCAACGTCGCCCCCTCGGAGTTCGCGCAGCACCAGTTCACCGCGCGCCTCGACGGCCGCCTGAGCCAGAACAACACGCTGAGCGGCACCTTCTTCTTCTCGAACTTCCCCGCCCTCGACTCGTTCCCGGACCCGTCGTCGCTCGCCTCGCCGTTCACGCTTCGGCGCGCCGACCGCAACCGGACGCTGGCCGTCTCCGACCAGCACGTCTTCGGCCCGACGCTCATCAACGAGGCGCGCTTCGGCTTCTTCTACCTCAACAACACGCGCAGCTTAGACGACCCGTTCCTCGTGGACGGCCTGACCTCCGAGGCGGTCGGCATCGGCAACCCCGCGCTCCTCTTCGACAACACGCCGGGCACGCGCCGGCTCGGCCACTTCATCGGCCGCCCGGGCACGAACCTCTCGCAGTTCTCCTTCGGCGGCCCGAACGACTCGTTCAACCAGCGGCTGCAACAGACCTCTAGCTTCACCGACAACGTGACCTGGATTCGCGGCGCCAACACCTTCCGCTTCGGCGGCGACTTCAAGCGCCACCGTTACGATTCGAGCCTGCCCGAGGAGCAGGCCACCGAGTTCGAGAAGTTCGACAGCATCACGCAGCTCCTGACGGGCAACGCCACCGAGGCCGACACGCAGTTCGGCGTCACCGCGAAGTCGTTCCGCTTCATGGACGTGGGCGCCTACGCGGCCTCCGACTGGAAGCTCACGCGCGGGCTGACGCTCAACCTCGGCCTCCGCTACGAGCTGTTCATGTGGCCGACCGAAAGGGACGGCCGCATCGGCAACTTCGACTTCGAGGCGTTCGAGCCCTGCTTCACGCCGGGCGGGGGCTCGCTCTCGACCTGCGACAACCCGACGCCCGGCTTCCTCGTCCCCTCGAACGTGCGCGCGACGGGGCTCGGCAACGTGGACGCGGCGGTCGCGGCGACGGCGCGCGCCGGGAACAGGCACACGATGCGCGGGCAGGACTTGAACAACTTCGCGCCGCGCATCGGCCTCGCCTTCTCGCCGTTCGAGTCGAACCGCTTCGTGGTGCGCGGCGGCTACGGGCTCTTCTACGACCGCCCCAGCGCGGCCTTCATCAACACGATCTTCAGCAACTACCCGTTCCTGCGCGAGGTCGAGATCACGGTGCCTTCGGGCAACGTCTCCATCGCCACCGCCTTCTCGGCGCAGCCGACCGACCTCGGCCTCAACAACTGGCTGCCGTTCCGCATCGTCCGCGGCGCGGGCGCGGGCGGCACCTACGTCATCCGCGACAACACGGGCGTCTCGCGCGACGCGCGCGGCAACGCGACCGTCGGCGCCAACCTCGGCAACATCGCCGAGACGTTCGAGTTCCGCGCCGTCGCCCGCGACCTCAAGACGCCTTTCGTCCACCAGTGGAACGTCGGCTTCCAGTTCGAGGCGGCGAAAGACCTCCTCTTCGAGGCGCGCTACGTCGGCACGAAGGGCGAGAATTTGCTCCAGGCGCTCGCCTTCAACCAGGGCTTCGACCTGAACGACCCCTCGACGCCCGACCACATCTACGAGCGCTTCAACCAGGCGTACCTCGCCGCGGGCGCGCCCAACGGTGCGCTGGGCGCGGGCGCGACGGCGCGCGAGCGCGGGCTGGGTCGCGCCTTCGGCTTCGCCAACCCGTACCGCGCGGGCGGCGCGGCCACCTGCGCGGGCGGCGTGCTCGGCGGGGTGTCGGGCGCGCCCGTAGACCTGAACCTCGCCAACCCCCTCACCTGCGCGGGCTCGACGCTCGGCGGCGGACAGCTCATCAACTTCGAGGCGCGCGTGCCCGTCCTCGGCTTCAACGTCCCCGAGGCGCTGGTGCTGCGCTCGAACGGCGACTCCGTCTATCACGGCGCGCAGTTCAGCCTGACCAAGCGCCTGTCGCGCGGCTTCCAGTTCGGCGCCGCCTACACGTGGTCGAAGTCCGTTGACACGAGTTCGAGCGACCCGGGCTCGACCGCCGGCTCGGGCAAGCCCGACGTGCCCAACACGGGCTTCGTCGTGCAGGGCGACGTGCGCGACCTCGAAGCCAACCGCGCCGTCTCGGACTTCGACCGCACGCACCGCTTCAGCGTCAACTTCGTCTACCAGCTTCCGACCTTCGGCTCGAAGAGCCGCTTCCTCGCCGGCTGGCAGTTGTCCGGCTTCTACCAGGCGCAGACCGGGAGCCCGTTCAGCATCTTCGCGCCCGAGCCCGAGTTGCAGACCGCGCCGCAGTACGCAGACCTCGTGCGCGGCTCGGGCGGCCTCTACCGCCTCGGCTTCGGCCGCCCCTCGCTCTGCGCGGGCGCGACGCTCGACGACCTGCGCCGGCAGGGCGGCGACATCACCGAGGACGCCTTCGACGCGGGCGTGCTCTGCTCCTCGCTGGGGCAGAACGGTTCCCTGGGGCGCAACGTCCTGCGCGCGCCCTCGCAGAGCCGCTTCGACCTCGGCCTCGTCAAGAACACGCGGCTGACCGAGACGACCTCGCTCGAACTCGGCTGGGACGTTTTCAACGTCTTCAACCGCGCGAACTTCGCCGCGCCCGACTTCGAGCTGGGCAGCCCGGACTTCGCGCGCATCACCTCGACGGTCGGCGGCCCGCGCGTCATGCAGTTCAGGGCCAAACTGAGGTTCTAAGTGCGGACACTTAACCACAGAGGCACAGAGACACAGCTTTAGCTTTAACGGTCTTCAAGCCGTGTCTCTGTGTCTCTGTGGTTAACTCCCTTTCGACCACACTCGACCGCAAATTGCTATGGCGACAATCCAAGCGGACATGCTGCACGTAGAAGAGGCGCCGGGCGATGTTTACGACGACGGGCACCTGCGCGTCGAGCACGACAACTACTACGTCGCCTGCGAAGGCGAGGCGCTCAGGTTCCGCCGCGCGGAGTTCCTTCTGCTCTCGCGCCTCGCCCTCAACACGGGGAGGGTCGTCAGGGCCGAGGAGCTTTGGCGGCACGCCTGGGGCGGCGGCAAGCCTTACAACGCGGAGAGCCTGCACGTCCACGTCTACCGCCTGCGAGCCAAGCTCGCCCCCTTCCGCATCCAGATCGAGACGATGGTCAACGTCGGCTACCGCCTCGTGCCCGCGGCGGAAGCGGCCGGGCGCCGCTCGGCCTGAGGCCGCGCGCCCGCATTATTAACTTCGATTTAGCATTCAGTTCAGACGGATGTAACACCGCTGGTGCATCCTTCTAATTTCCGAACACTCTGAAATGAGGAGCCGAGAACGACCCTTGATGTACACGGCCAACCCGCGGCGCGCGGCGCTCGCGCTCTTGACGACCTTCTGCCTCGCCTTCGCGTTTGCTTGCAGCGGCGCGGGCGGCGGCGGGACCGGGCCCGGCGGGGGGCCGGCGGGCGGCGCCGTCAGACTCCAGGGCGCCGGCGCGACCTTCCCGAACCCGCTCTACCAGAAGTGGCTGAGCGAGTACGGCAAGCTGCACCCGGACGTGCGCATCGACTACCAGTCCATCGGCTCGGGCGGCGGCATCAAGCAGATCAAGGAGCAGACCGTGGACTTCGGCGCCTCGGACGCGCCGATGAAGGACGAGGATTTGAAGAGCGCGCCGGGCGAGCTGCTGCACATCCCGACGGTCTTGGGCGCGGTCGTCCTCACGTACAACCTGCAAGGCGTCGCGCAGCCGCTGCGCTTCTCGCCGGACGTGATCGCGGACATCTTCCTCGGCAAGATCAAGCGCTGGGACGACGCGCGCATCAACGCCGACAACCCCGGCGCCGCGCTGCCCGCGGCCGACATCACGGTCGTCCACCGCTCGGACGGCAGCGGCACCTCGGCCGTCTTCACCGACTACCTCTCGAAGGTGAGCCCCGAGTGGAAAGAGAGGGTGGGCACGGGCACCTCGCCCAACTGGCCTGTGGGCCTGGGCGGCAAGGGCAACGAGGGCGTGACGGGTCAGGTCAAGCAGACGCCGAACACCATCGGCTACGTCGAGCTGGCCTACGCCGTGCAGAACAGGCTGCCGGTGGCTTTGATTAAGAACGCCTCGGGCAACTTCGTCGAGCCCTCGCTCGACGCCGTGACGGCCGCGGCGGCCGAGTCGCTGCCCGCCACGCCCGAAGACCTGCGCGTCTCGCTCACCAACGCGGGCGGCGCGACGGCCTACCCCGTTTCGAGCTACACGTACATCCTCGCCTACAAAGACCAGAAGGACGCGGCCAAGGGCAAGGCGCTCGTGGACTTCCTCTGGTGGGGCGTCCACGACGGCGAGCGCTTCGCGAAGGATTTGCTGTACGCCCCGCTCCCCCCCGACATCGTCAAACGCGCCGAGGCCAAAATCAGCTCGATCACCTCGGGCGGCAAGCCACTGAGGTAAAGGGGTTGGGTTATGGGTGTTGGGTGTTGGTTAAGAACCGGCTTTTACCCAACACCTAACACCCATAACCCAAACCCCCTCAAATTTATGCCCAACCTAGCGCCGACCACACCCACCCCAGCGACAGAGCACGGCGCGCGCACGCGCGCGTGGGACTGGCGGCGCGCGCTCTCGCCGACGGGCAACTTCGGCGACGCCGTCTTCCGCGGCGTGCTCTTCGGCTGCGCGCTGCTGCTGCTCATCATCGTCGGGCTGATGTTCGTCGAGATCGGGTCGGGGGCGCGGCTCTCGATTGAGGAGTTCGGGCTCTCGTTCCTGACGGGGCGCGAATGGGACCCGATTCAGGGCGAGTTCGGCGCGCTGCCCTTCGTCTACGGGACGGTCGTCTCGTCTCTGCTCGCGCTGCTGCTGGCCGTCCCCGTCTCGCTCGGCATCGCCGTCTTCCTCGTCGAGCAGGCGCCGCGCCACCTCGCGCGCCCGCTGGCCTTCCTCGTCGAGTTGCTGGCCGCCATCCCCTCGGTCGTCTACGGGCTGTGGGGCATCTTCGTGCTCGCGCCCTTCCTGCGCGAGTACGTCGAGCCGCCGCTGCAACGCTGGCTCGGCTGGCTCCCGTTCTTCCAGGGGACGGTCACGGGGATCGGGCTCTTCACCGGCGGCGTCATCCTCGCCATCATGGTGACGCCCATCATCACGGCCGTCGTGCGCGACGTGCTGGCGGCCGTCCCCGTCTCGCAGCGCGAGGCGGCGCTCGCGCTCGGCGCGACGAAGTGGGAGACGACGCGCATCGTGCTCGCCAACGGCGCGCCCGGCATCGCGGGCGCCATCATCCTGGGCCTCGGTCGCGCGGTCGGCGAGACGATGGCCGTGACGATGGTCATCGGCAACCGCCCGGAAATCTCCCTCTCGCTGTTTGAGCCGAGCTACACCATCGCCTCCGTCATCGCCAACGAGTTCACGGAGGCGACGGGCGACCTCTACTTGAGCGCGCTGGTCGAGCTGGGGCTCGTCCTCTTCCTCGTCACCTTCGTCATCAACGGCGCGGCGCGCCTGCTCGTCTGGAGCGTGACGCGCGGCACGAGCGGCGTGGCGCGGGCTTGAGGATTGCCATGAGCAGCCGAACGATGAGACCCAGGATGGGCAGCGGCGGGGCCGGGCGGCGCACGGTCAACGCGTTGATGTCGGCGCTGACGGCCGCGTGCGCCTTCCTCGGCGTGGCGCTCCTGCTGCTGATCCTCGGCTACATCGCCTGGCAGGGCGTCTCTTCGCTGAGCTTCCAGTTTCTCATCGACACGCCGAAGCCCGTGGGCGAGGGCGGCGGCATCGGCAACGCCATCCTCGGCACGCTCGTCCTGCTCGCGCTCGCGTCCGTCATCGGCCTGCCCCTCGGCATCGCCGCGGGCGTCTACCTCTCGGAGTTCGGCCGGGGGTGGTTCGCCGGCATCGTGCGCTTCGTCGCGGACACGCTGACGGGCATCCCCTCCATCGTCACGGGCGTCTTCGTCTACACGCTGATCGTGCTGCCGATGAAGCAGTTCTCGGCGCTGGCGGGCGGCGTCGCCCTCGGCATCATCATGATCCCCATCGTGACGCGCACGACCGAGGAGATGCTGCGGCTCGTCCCGTCGTCTCTGCGCGAGGGCGCCCTGGCCCTGGGCGCGCCGCAGTGGCGGGTGACGACGGGCGTGGTGCTGCCGGCGGCGGCGTCGGGGATCGCGACGGGCGCGATGCTGGCGGTCGCGCGCGTCTCGGGCGAGACGGCGCCGCTGCTGTTCACGGCCTTCGGCAGCCGCTTCTTCAACGTCTACCTCGACCAGCCCATCGCCAGTTTGACCGTGCAGATTTTCAACTACGCCGTCAGCCCCTACGACGAGTGGCACGCGCAGGCGTGGGCCGCCACGCTCGTCCTGATGACGCTCATCCTCGTCATCAACGTCTCCGTGCGATTTTTGACGAGGAAGAAGTTTTGAAAGGCCGTGAACCGGGAACCGTCAACCGTGACAAGAGGGGCGCGGGGTTTTATCTCGTCACGGTTGACGGTTTACGGTTCACGATTAACGAACAATGACCACCGCACCGACCCCAGTCCGAGCCCCGCAGGCGGGCGGCGAGCAGCAGCGGCGGCAGCAGTCGCCGGCGGCCGAGGGCGCGCCCGCGAAGATCAGCGTCAGCGGCCTCGACTTCTTCTACGGCCGCGCGCAGGCGCTGCACTCCATCTCCATCCGTATCCCCGAGCGCGTCGTGATGGCGTTCATCGGGCCTTCGGGCTGCGGCAAGTCCACGTTCCTGCGCACGCTCAACCGGATGAACGACACCATCCCGGGGACGCGCGCCGCCGGGGAGGTGCTCATCGACGGCCAGAACATCTACGCGCCGGGCGTGGACGTGGTCGAGCTGCGGCGCAAGGTCGGGATGGTCTTCCAGAAGTCGAACCCGTTCCCGAAGTCCATCTTCGACAACGTCGCCTACGGCCTGCGCATCAACCGTATGACGAACTCGAAGTCGGAGCTGGCGGGGCGGGTCGAGCAGGCGCTCCGTGACGCGGCGCTCTGGTCGGAGGTGAAAGACCGCCTGAAGTCTTCCGCGCTGGGTCTGTCGGGCGGGCAGCAGCAGCGCCTCTGCATCGCGCGCGCGCTGGCCGTCAAGCCGGAGGTCGTCCTGATGGACGAGCCGGCCTCGGCCTTGGACCCCATCGCGACGCAGAAGATCGAGGAGCTGATCGTCGAGCTGAAGCGCCAGTACACCATCGTCATCGTCACGCACAACATGCAGCAGGCCGCCCGCGTCTCCGACCGCACGGCCTTCTTCTGGCTCGGCAAGCTCGTCGAGGTCAACGACACCGAGAAAATATTTACGAACCCCGACGAGAAGCTCACCGAGGACTACATCACGGGGCGTTTCGGGTGAATAATGGCTGTGAGCTGTTGGCTGTGGGCGGTGAGCTGTAAGGACTTGAGGGTTCGGCTCACCGCCAGCAGCTCACAGCCCACAGCTTCAAGGGAGTAGCGAAGATGGAGCACCACAGGCGGCTCGACACTGAACTGGACGTGCTGCGCGACCGCGTGCTCGTGCTCGGCGGCGAGGCCGAGGCGGCGCTCGGGCGCGCGATGTACGCGCTCACGGAGCGCGACAGCGCGGCGGCGCGCGAGGTGTTGGAGGGCGACGACCGCATCGACCGGCTCGAGGTCGAGATCGACCGCCTCTGCATCGACGTGCTGGCGCTGCGCCAGCCGGCGGCGCGCGATTTGCGCTTCGTCATCTCGGTCGCCAAGATCACGCCCATCCTGGAGCGCCTCGCCGACCACGCCTGCAACATCGCCCGCGTGGCGCTCGACCTCAACGACGAGCCGCGGCTCAGGAACTACCCCGACCTCTCGCGCATGGCCGAGGTCGCCGCCTCGATGCTGCGCGCCGCGCTCGACTCCTTCACGCGGGGCGACGCCGCGACCGCCCGCCGCGTCATCGGCCAGGACGACGAGATCGACGTGATGTACGAGCGGCTCTTCCGCGACCTGATCGACCTGATGGTCGCCGAGCCCGCCGCCACGCCGCGCGCCGCGCGCCTGCTCTTCGTCGCCAAGCACCTCGAACGCGTCGCCGACTACGTCACGGACATCTGCGAGCTGACCGTCTACATGACCGAGGCCGCCGTCATCAAACACGTGAGGGCGTGAGCCGTGAACCGTGAACCGTGACGGGATAAGGCTTGCTCCCTTCTTGTCACGGTTCACGGTTCACGTTCCCGTCACGGTTCACGGTTCACGGCTCACGGGGTTTCCACTTATGAACAGGCCAGTGCTGATAGTCGAGGACGAGCCGGACATCGCCGAGGGGTTGCGTTACAACCTTGAGCGCGAGGGGCTGCGCGCGGTCGTGGCCGAGACGGGCGAGCGGGGGTTGGAGCTGGCGCTCGACAAGCACAACCCGCCCGCGCTCGTCCTGCTCGACCTGATGCTGCCCGGGATGTCCGGGACGGAGTTGTGCCGGCGGCTGCGGCGCGAGCCGGCCACCCGCAAGACGCCCATCATCATGCTCACCGCCCGCGGGTCGGAGGCCGAGCGCGTCCAGGGGTTCGACCTCGGGGCGGACGACTACGTCACCAAGCCCTTCTCGGTGCGCGAGCTGGTCGCGCGCGTCCGCGCCGTCTTGCGCCGCGCCGACGATTCGTCGGCCGCGCACTACGAGGACGAGAAGCTCGCAGTCCACTTCGAAGACATGCACGTCTCCTGCGAGGGCGCGGAGGTCAGGCTCACGCGCAAGGAGTTCGCGCTACTCTCGGCGCTCGCGCGCCGCCCCGGCAAGGTGGCGACGCGCAACCAGCTCCTCGACGACGTGTGGGGGCAGCAGTACTACGGCGACACGCGCACGCTCGACGTGCACATCCGCCGCCTGCGCTCGAAGCTCGGGGCGTGCGGCGACTCCATCGAGACGGTCGTCGGCGTCGGCTACCGCTTCGTCGGCTGCTCGGCCAAACCGGGCCGCCCCGCCCCTGCCCCGCCCGAGTCGTAGGCCACGCGGCGCCGCGGGAGGGTGTTGGTAAGAACAACCCAACACCCAGCACCCAGCACCCAGCACCCTCCCCATTGCGGAAGGCGCGCGCAGGTGCTTGAATACCCCGCATGCCCGAGTACCTTGACACCGAAACGTGGAGCCGCCGCCACCTCTTCCGGCTCTTCAAGGAGTACGACGACCCGTTCATCAACGTCTGCGCCGACGTGGACGCCACGCCCCTGCTCGCATTCGTGCGCGCGCGCGGGCTCTCCCTCTTCGTCACGTATCATTACCTCTCGACGAAGACGGCCAACGAGATCGAGGCGTTCCGCTACCGCCTGCACGGCGACCGCGTGCTCGTGCACGAACGCGTGGACGCCGGCGCCATCGTGCTGCTCGACGACGAGAGCTTCACGTTCGTCTACTTCGACTTCGAAGAGGACTTCCGCGCCTTCCACGAGCGCGGCAGAACCCTCGTCGAGGGCGCGCGCGCCGAGCCGCCGCCGCTCGACGCGCGCGAAGACCGCGACGACCTCATCTACCACTCGGTCATCCCCTGGGTCTCGTTCACGAGCATCTCGCACGCGCGCCACTCGAAGAAGCAGAGCGGCATCCCCAAGGTCACGTTCGGCCAGTACCGCGACGTGGGCGGGCGCGCGCTGATGCCCGTCTCCGTCGAGGCGCACCACGCGCTGATGGACGGCCTCCACATCGGTCGCTTCTTCCAACGACTTCAGAGCTACTTCTCCGACCCCGGTTCCGCGCTGGGCGTGTAGAGCGACTTGAATCAACCACAGAGACACAGAGGCACGGCTCGTTGAGTGATATCTCAACGAGCCGTGCCTCTGTGTCTCTGTGGTTGATTTTCAGAAGACGAACTTGACGGCCAACTGGACGATGCGCGGGTCGCCGACGCCCTGGCGCAGGAAGCCGTCGAAGTTGAAGAGGCCCGGCGTGACGAGCGGGTTGATGTTGTTCTCCGTGTTGAAGGTATTGAACATCTCGATGATCGGGATGAGCGCGACCGACTCGGAGAAGTGGAAGGGGCGCTGCAAGCGCCAGTCGAAGGAGAAGAACTCGTTGTCCTTCCGGAGCGTGTTGCGGTTGGGGCAGCGCGGGGCCGTCGGGCACGGCGGCGTGGCGGGCTGCGCGGAGCGCGCCTGGACGCGCGCGTTCAGCTCGAAGCCGGCCGGAATCTCGACGTTCGTGTAGAAGTTGAAGCGGTGGCGGATGTCGCGGTCGGAGAGCGCGTAGTCCTGGCTGAGGTCGAAGAAGTTGAAGGCGCGATCCGTGAAGGGGTCGCGCTCGTTCGAGTCGTCGTCGTAGTCTTTCGCGAAGGTGTAGTTGCCCTCGAACTGGTAGCGGCCGCTGAAGCGGCGGCGCACGCCGACGGTGAAGGCGCGGTAGAGCGACTTGCCGTTGGCGCTCGTGACCATCGTCT
>DAIRFV010000341.1:0-6107 GCA_036794905.1 Pyrinomonadaceae bacterium
TCGGGCCGCCTGAGCCGCTCGGTCAGCCTGCACAGCAACTTCGGCTACATCCTGAACTCGAACCCGCAGTCCGAAGCTTTCGGCACGGGCAAGGTCTCCCTGCTCGACCGGCCTGACGAGTTCGTGGCCGGCCTCGGCATGGACTTCGTCGTCAACAAGCACTTCCAGATCATCACCGAGTTGAAGTCGATCAAGTACGTGGGCGGTCGGACGCCCAACTCGTTCGAGCAGAACCCGATCGACTTCATAGGCGGCGTCCGCATCTTCCCGCGCCGCTGGTTCGGCTTCTCGGCGGCCTACCGCGCCAACCTGAATCAGCAGGGCAAGAACTTCCTGGACATCTTCGGGGACGACGAGCTGAACGACGGCTTCCCCGCGGGCTTCCAGACGTCGGACGACCCGCACGGGTTCATCTTCCAGTTCTTCGCCGGCCGCCGCAACGAGCGCCTGCCGACGATCTTCCCGAACCAGCCGCCGACGGTCACGCTCTCGGCCTCTTCGAGCCGCGTCGTGCTGGCGGCCGAGTGTCCGGCTGGGCAGCGCCCGGTCGCGTCCTGCACGCCGACCGCGGGCACGGTTCAGCTTTCGGCCACCGCGACCGACCCGGACGGCGACACGCTGCTCTACACCTACTCGACGACCGGCGGCCGCGTGACGGGTGACGGCCCGAACGCCACGCTCGACCTGACTGGCGTCGCGCCCGGCACCTACACCGTCACCGTCGAAGTTGACGACGGCTGCGGCTGTATCGCCTTCACCTCGACGACGGTCGAAGTGGCGCGTTGCGAGTGCGAGAACATCCCGCCGCCGCCTGTCGAATGCCCGACGGTCACCGTGAGCTGCCCGGATACGGTCACTGTCGGCCAGCCGGTCACCTTCACGGCTAACGTCTCCGGCGGCGACACGAGCGTGACGCCGACCTTCAACTGGACGGTCTCGGCCGGCACGATCAGCAGCGGCCAGGGCACCAGCTCGATCACCGTCGATACGACCAACGTCTCCGGCCCGATCACGGCGACCGTGGACGTGGGCGGTTACGACCGCAGCTGCTCGACCTCTGCCAGCTGCACTTCGAGCCTCCCGCCGCCGAACAACCCGCGCAAGGTTGACGAGTACGGCAACATCCGGTTCAACGACGAGAAGGCTCGCCTCGACAACTACGCCATCGAGTTGCAGAACGACCCGACGGCGCAGGGCTACCTGGTCTGCTACGGCGGACGTACGGGTCGCACGGGTGAGGCGCAGCGTCGTTGCGACCGCGCCAAGAACTACCTCGTCTCCACCCGCGGCATCGACGCCTCGCGCATCGTGACCGTGGACGGCGGCTTCCGCGAAGAGCTGACGGTCGAACTCTGGGTCGTGCCCTCGGGCGCCACCCCGCCGGCCGCCAGCCCGACCGTGGACCCGTCGGAGGTTCGCCCGGCGCGCGCTCCGCGCCGCCGCCGCGGCCGCGACGACGACGAGGAGTAGTCCTTTAACCCTACAGCCCGCGGGGCCCGTTACCGGGCCCCGCGGCCGATACCGAGAGCGGGCGGCGCTTCTATTTCGGAAGCGCCGCCCGCTCCGCTTTTGTAGGCACGGTCTTCATGACCGTTGCGGGGTGCCGTAAAAATGCAACGGCCAAAATTACCTCGGCATCATACATTTTCCGGTACGGGCGACGGCCGGGCTTTGCAAAGTCGCAGTCGATAAGGATAATAGCCGCGCGGTTCCCAGCAGGCCCCCCGCCGCGCAGCTCGTAGAATTTGAAGACCGTGGTGTTAATAATGAAGAATCGCATGCTCCAAAACTTCTCCTCCGCGCTCGTGTTCCTTTCAATCCTGCTCGCCTCGTCCGGCGCCGCCGCCCCCTCGGCGCGCGCCGCCGACAACGACGCAGACTCTTCGGCCGAGAGGCTTCTGAGCTGGGAGGCGACCGGCCCTCTGGGCGGCGACGTGCGCTCGCTCGTCATCGACCCGCAGGACGCGCGCCGGCTCTACTTCGGCACCATCGACGGGCAGATGTACACCTCGGCCGACGGGGGCGAGACGTGGTCGCGCGTCGCGGGCTTTAACCGCCCCGGGCTCCTCATCGACAACATCATCGTTGACCCGCGCGACTCGAACGTCATCTACGCGGCCGCGCACCGGCACAAGGAGGCGGGCGGCTTCTTCAAGACGACCGACGGCGGGCGCACCTGGCGCGAGTCGGAGCAGTTGAAGGGTGACGGCATCCACGCGCTCACGCAGTCGGCGAAAGACCCAGACCTGCTCTTCGCCGGCACCAACCGCGGCATCTGGCGCTCGGCCGACGCGGGCGAGCGCTGGGACTTGCTCGACACACAGGCCACGCCCGGCCTCATCAACGTCGAGTCGCTGGCCATCGACCCGCGCGACTCGAACGTCATCTACGCGGGCACGTGGTACCTGCCCTATAAGACGACCGACGGCGGGAAGACGTGGGGCATCACGAAGACCGGCATCATCGACGACTCCGACATCTTCGCCATCGAGATCGACCAGAAGAACCCCGACCACGTCATCATGTCGGCGTGCAGCGGCATCTACGAGACGCGGAACGCGGGCGCCAACTGGCGCAAGGTCAACGGCATCCCCTCGCAGTCGCGCCGCACGCGCGCCATCCTTCAAAACCCGGCCCGCCCCGACACCGTCTACGCGGGCACGACCGAGGGCTTTTGGATGAGTGCCAACGGCGGCGGCGACTGGAAGGTGACGACCAGCCGTCAAATCTTCGAGGTCAACTCAATCGCCGTCCACCCTTCGAGCCCGGACGTGGTCTACATCGGGACGAACAACTACGGCGTGATGGTCTCGCGCGACGGCGGTCGCAACTTCACGCCGTCGAACGGCGGCTACTCGGGGCGCCGCGCCTACGCCGTCGTGCCCGACCGCGAGAAGCCCGGGCGCGTCTACGCGACGACCATCAACACGGCGACGGGCGGCGGCTACTTCTACGTCTCGAACGACGCGGGCGAGACGTGGCAGCTCTCGGCGCGCAACATGCCGCCGCGCCTCATCGCCTACAGCATTCTTCAGGACGCGAGCGACGGGAACATCATCTACCTCGGCACGAACCACGGCCTCTACCGCTCAATCGACCGCGGGGCGTCCTGGGCGCCGTTCGGGGCGCCGAAGCCGAAGGCACCGGCGCGTAAGGGCAGGAAGGCGACCGCGGCTTCGTCGAGCGCGGCGTCGCGCGACGGCGCCTCCGTGGCCGCGCCGACCGTCGCCGCGCGGCCGACGCCGAACGCCGTGGTGAAGCGCGCGCAGGAGGCTCTGAACCTCGCCGGCTACGACGTGGGCAAGCCCGACGGCATAGCCGGGACGCGCACGGTCGCGGCGCTCAGGAAGTACCAGGCGGACAAGTCCATCCCCGTCACGGGGCAGTTCGACGCGGCGACGCTCGGCGCGCTCGGGCTCGCGGGCGGCATGCAGTCGGCGGGTGCGTTGGCGGCGGCGATTCAGACCGCGCCGGTCTTTCTCGTGGACACGATCAACGCGCTGGCCTACACGGCCGACGAGCGCGACGGGCGCGTCGGGATGCTCGCCGCGACGAACGCGGGGCTCTTCCGCACCTACGACCCCGTCAAGGGGTGGGAGGTCATCCCGTACGGCCCGCGCATGGACGTGCGGACGCTCTGCGTCTCGGTCACCCCGCAGGAGCCGGAAACCCTCTTCGTCGGCACGTCCAACTCGGGCGTGCTCGTCTCGCGCGACAACGGCAAGACGTGGGAGCAGGTGCGGGGCATCCCGACCGAGGGTCCCGTCAACGTCATCGAGCGCGACGCGCAGCGGCCCGAGAACGTCTACGTCGGCACGACGCAGACGCTTTACGTCTCGCACGACGGCGGGGAGCGTTGGCATCGCCGCGGCGGCAACCTGCCGCTGGGCAGCTTCACCAGCATCCTCGTCAACCCCGAGAACCCCGACGAGGTCTTCGTCGGCAACGCATACGAGCGCGGCGGTCGCGTCTTCAACTCGGTCGAGGGCGGCGGCGTCTTCCGCTCGGCCGACAAGGGGATGAGCTGGCAGCGGCTCGACCCGCAGCTCCCGAGCCGCCGCGTCTGGGCGCTCGCCTTCGACCCGCGCGACAACACGCGCATCTTCGTCGGCACGCACTCGGGCGGCGTCTACGTCGCGCGGCGCGGCGGCGACGCGGCGGCGACGAGTAAGTGAAGGGAAGAGATCGGGGGCCGGAGGCCGGAGTCTAGTTTAGAAGCGTCTTCAAACTAGACTCCGGTTGCCGGCCCCCGGTCTCTTTTCCCGCTTTCCGCCTTGACACAGCGTCGCCCGGCTGTGTAAATTGCTCCCCTACCTGGCAGAATAGCGAGGTGATTTGGCGGATCACGCGGGTGGTCCACGGGCGTGTGGAAAATTGAAACTTCGGTAACTCCTTTTCTTTTTCGACGGCTCGCAACTCCCGCCTCAATCCTCCGTTTCCGTCAAATCGCCCCAAGCTACTCTCGGCAGAACAACGGCGCACCGCCGCGGGTGACCACGTCGCGCGCCAAGTTTTGTCGCCGGGCAGGCGCGGGAGGGAGCCCGACGTTCGCGCCAGACTAATCCAGCAGGAGTCCGACAGGAGTTCATGTCAACCGAAAACGAGAAGCCTACCAACGGCGAGAACATCAGCGAACAGAGCGCGCCCGGCGCCTCCTCAAACGAGGCCGGCGAGCGCGGCGAGACGGCGGCAGCAGCCGCTACAGCGAGCGCCGCCGCGGCCACCGCTTCGACCGACCAGTCGGCGACGGCCGACGAGCCGGCGGGCGAACAGCCAGCGGCCTCCGCCGCGACGGCGCCGACCGAGAGCGCCCCGCCGCCCTCACAGACCCCGGAGACGACGCCGGCCGGCACGGACGCCGACGATGACGACGACGAGCCACGCGGCGGCGGCTTCGACTTCGGCGCGCTGCTCGACCAGTACGAGCAGGAGCAGGCCCAGTACCAGGAAGGGTCTGTGGTGCGCGGCACCGTGGTCGGCGTCACCGAGCGCTCGGTCGTCATCGACTTCGGCTTCAAATCCGAAGGCGCCGTCCCCATCGAAGAGTTCCAGGAGGAGGGCGAGCTCACCGTCAAGCGCGGCGACGAGGTCGAGGTGCTCATCAAGAGCATGGAGTCCTCCGAGGGCGTGCCGATCCTTTCGCGCGCCGACGCCGTGCGCATGCGCGCCTGGGACGTGCTGGAGCAGGCGTACCGCGAGGGCACGCCCGTCAAGGGCCGTATCGCCGAGCGCGTCAAGGGCGGTTTGCGCGTTGACGTGGACGGCGTCGCGGCCTTCCTGCCCGGCTCGCAGGTTGACGTGCGCCCCATCCGCAACCTCGAAAGCCTGCGCGGACAGGAGGTCGAGGCCAAGGTCATCAAGCTCAACCGCAAGCGCTCGAACGTCGTGCTTTCGCGCAAGGCGATTCTCGAACAGGAGAACGAGGGCAAGAAGGGCGAGACGCTCAACAACCTCGAAGAGGGCATCATCGTCGAGGGGCAGATTAAGAACCTGACCGACTACGGCGCCTTCGTGGACCTCGGGGGCATCGACGGCCTGCTCCACGTCACCGACATGTCGTGGGGCCGCCTGCTCAACCCCGGCGAAATGTTCCGCGTCGGCGAGAGCGTGCAGGTCAAGGTCTTGAAGTTCGACAAGGATCGCGAGCGCGTCTCCCTGGGCTTCAAGCAGTTGCTGCCCGACCCCTGGGAGTCGGTCGCCGAGCGCTTCCCCACGGGGCAGCGCATGAATGGCAAGATCGCTTCGGTGACGGACTACGGCGCCTTCATCGAGCTTGAGCCGGGCGTCGAAGGTCTCGTCCACGTCTCCGAGATGACGTGGTCGAAGCGGATGAAGCACCCCAGCAAGCTCGTCAACGTCGGCGACACGGTCGATGTCGAAGTCCTCGGCGTCGACCCGAAGAACCGCCGCATCAGCCTCGGCATGAAGCAGACGCAGCCGAACCCGTGGGAGACGCTGCCCGAGCGCTTCCACATCGGCGACCGCGTGCGGGGCCGCGTCCGCAACCTGACCGACTTCGGCGCCTTCGTCGAGGTCGAGGACGGCGTGGACGGCCTCGTCCACGTCTCGGACATCTCCTGGAACAAGCGCATCAAGCACCCGGGCGA
>DAIRFV010000342.1:0-6093 GCA_036794905.1 Pyrinomonadaceae bacterium
CGAGGGCGGGCGGACGGTGGGCGCCGGCACCGTCTCCGACATCATCGAGTAGTCGCCTCTCGAAGAGTTCCGACTGAGGCCGAAATAAGTAAGAGATAGAGGTTGAACTTATGCCGCGCGACAACATTGTGTTGCAGTGCACCGAGTGCAAGAGCCGCAACTACGTGACGACGAAGAACAAGAAGACGACGCCGGAGCGCCTGGAGTTCAGGAAGTTCTGCCGCCGCTGCCGCCTGCACCGCGCGCACAAGGAAACGAAGTAAAGTCGTAAACGGTGAACTGTGAACCGTGACAAGAGCAGGTTTTCTTCTCGTCACGGTTTACGGCTCGCGGTTCACGCCTTAGGGGTATAGTGTCAGTGGTTAGCACGTCGGTCTCCAAAACCGAAAGGCCGGGTTCAAGTCCTGGTACCCCTGTTAGCCCCGAGGGGGGCGCGGAAGGGAAGTAGAGGTCAGGTGTCGAAGAGAGGGGACGAACAGATGACTGCGAGCCATGACGAGCCGGAGGATTTGCCGGAGACGGCGACGGCGTCGGGGGCGGCTCCGCGTATGGCGAGGTTCGGCGAGGGGCCGGAGGGGCGCCCCGCCCGGCGCGAGCGCGCCGAGGCCGAGCACGAGCGCGACGGCTTCTTCGAGCGCACCGGCAAGTTCGTGCGCGACGTGCGCGCCGAACTCGGGAGGACGAGCTGGCCGACGGCCGAGCAGGTCAGGAACACGACCATCATCACCATCATCGCCGTCGCCTTCTTCGCCGCTTACCTCTTCGCCGTCGACCGCCTGTTCACGTTCCTGCTCGACCAGTTGGCGAAGCTCTTCGGGGCCGCCTAAGGAAGCTTGAAGTCATGCAGCAGTGGTTCATCCTACACACGTACTCGGGGCACGAGAAGAAGGTGCGCGACAGCCTCAAGGCGCGCGTCCGCGACACCGACCTCCAGGCCGAAATCACCGAGGTGCTCGTCCCGACCGAGACCGTGGTCGAGATGCGCGGCAACAAGCGCGTCGAGTCGTCGCGGATGTTCTACCCCGGCTACGTGCTCGTCCAGATCGAGTGCGACGACCGCGGGCACATCCCCGACAACGTCTTCCACCTGATCAAGTCCACGCCGAAGGTGACGGGCTTCGTCGGCGGGCAGACGCCGACGCCCTTGACCCCGGACGAGGTGAACCAGATCGTTCACAACGTGACCGAGGCGGCCGAGAAGCCGAAGCCGAAGTTCACGTACGCGTCGGGCGAGACCGTGCGCATCAAGTCCGGCCCCTTCGCCTCGTTCACGGGGAAGGTCGAGGAGGTCAACTCCGACAAGTCCACGCTCAAAGTGGTCGTCACCATCTTCGGGCGCTCGACGCCGGTGGAACTGAACTTCCTCGACGTCGAGAAGGTCACGTTTACCGAAGACGAGTAAGGAAGCTGTTGGCTTTTAGCTGTTAGCTGTCGGCCGGAAAGTCACAGTTAATGTTTGGCTAAAAGCTAATACCCAATAGCTAAAAGCTTAAAGAATCATGGCTAAGAAAATCACGGGTTACATCAAGTTGCAGGTGCCGGCGGGGAAGGCGAACCCCGCGCCGCCCATCGGGCCGGCGCTCGGCCAGCACGGCGTCAACATCATGGAGTTCTGCAAGGCCTTCAACGCGAAGACCGCGCAGATGGATCCCGACCTCAAGGTGCCGGTCGTCATCACGGTCTTCGCCGACCGCTCGTTCACGTTCGAGACGAAGACGCCGCCCGCCGCCGACCTTTTGAAGAAGGCCGCCGGCGTCCCCAAGGGCTCGGGCAAGCCGAACAAGGAGAAGGTCGGCTCCATCTCCCGCGACAAGATCGAGGAGATCGCCAAGCTCAAGCTCCAGGACCTGAACACGACGAACCTCGAATCGGCCATCAAGACCATCGAGGGCACGGCGCGCAACATGGGTCTCAACATCGAGTAGGGCGTTGGGTTCTGGGTTCTGGGTTCTGGTTGAAACCAAAACCCGGCACCTGAGACCCAAGACCCTTTGAGAGGGAGAAGCCTCGACAGCTTCGTTCGTACCTCAGAGGATTTCGGCATGGCTAAGCACGGCAAGAAGTACCGCGCCGCCCTCGAAAAGATCGAGGAGGGGCGCAAGTACAGCCTCGACGAGGGGCTGGCGAAGGTGAAGGAAGTCTCCGCGGTCACGGCCCGCAAGTTCGACGAGACGGTCGAGCTGACGATGTGGCTGGGCGTCGATCCGCGCAAGGCCGACCAGTTGGTGCGCGGGACGGTCGTCCTGCCGCACGGCGTCGGCAAGACCGTGCGCGTGCTCGTCATCGCGCAGGGCGAGAAGGTCAAGGAGGCCGAGGAGGCCGGGGCCGACATGACGGGCGGCGAGGACGTGGTCAACCGCATCAAGGGCGGCTGGCTCGACTTCGACGCCGTCATCGCCACGCCCGACATGATGCGCCTCGTCGGCCAGTTGGGTAAGGTGCTCGGCCCCCGCGGCCTGATGCCCAACCCGAAGACCGGCACCGTCACCTTCGACGTGGCCACGGCGGTGCGCGAGACGAAGGCCGGCAAGGTCGAGTACCGCGTCGATAAGACCGGCGTCATCCACGTCGGCATCGGCAAGGTCTCGTTCGAGTCCGACCTCCTGAAGGAGAACGCGCAGACCTTGCTCGACGCCGTCGTGAAGGCCAAGCCCTCGACCGCGAAGGGCAAGTACGTGAAGAAGGTGAACCTCGCCTCGACCATGAGTCCGGGCGTGCTGCTGGACGAGACCGTCTACGCGAGCAGGTAAAGGGGAGGCGAGAAGAGAGTTATGAAGACCAGAGAGCAGAAGCAGAAGAACCTCGAAGCCCTCGCGCAGCAGTTCCAGGCGGCGTCCGCCGGGATGCTGGTCGGCTTCACGAAGCTGACCGTCGCGAAGGATCAGGAGTTGCGCCGCCGCCTCGCGGAGGCGGGCGCCAGCTACTCCGTCGTCAAGAACACTCTGGCGCGCAAGGCCGCCGCGGGCACGCCCTTCGAGGGCGCCGTCGAGCACTTCAAGGGCGTCACCGCCCTCGCGCTCGCCGAGGGCGACCCCGTCAACCTGTCGAAGGCGATCTCGAAGTTCGTCAAGGACAACCCCGAAGTGTTCAGCTTCAAGGCGGGCGTCGTCGAGGGGCGCGTCGTCGCGCTCCGCGACGTGGAGGCCCTCGCCACGCTGCCGTCGAAGGAGGTCATGATCTCCAAGATCATGTTCCTCATCAACGCGCAGGCGCAGCGCCTCGCGACGGTCATCTCGGCCGTCCCGCGCAACCTCGCCATCGTCGTCAGGCAGGCGGCCGAGCAGAAGGGCGGCGGGGAGGCCTAAACGAATTCTCGGGGAGGCCGTGCGGCGGCCCCGGTCGGATTTGAAATTTGAGGTTTCGAATTTGAAATCTCTTTGGAGTCAGCCGGACGCGGAAAACGAGCGGGGCGATTTGTCAGGTCGCCTTTGACGGCTCGGACGCGCGACGGGGCCCGGATGCAACGGGCCGGCGAGCGCGTCCCGTGGGTTCTCCTGCTGCGAACAGCAACCGGACAGCAACACTAGAACCCTTTGAGGAGGAGTTGAAGTTATCATGGCACTTTCGAACCAGGAAATCGTTGACGCTCTGAAAGAGAAGAGCCTGCTTGAGGCGGCCGAGCTGGTCAAGCTGATCGAGGAGACGTTCGGCGTCTCGGCGGCGGCGGCGGCCGTCTCGGCGGCGCCCGCGGCGGCGGCGGCGGAAGCGGCCCCCGCGGCCGAGGAGAAGACCGAGTTTGACGTGATCCTCCAGGCCGCCGGCGGCAACAAGATCAACGTCATCAAGGTCGTCCGCGAGATCACCGCGCTCGGCCTGAAGGAGGCCAAAGACCTCGTCGAGGCCGCGCCCAAGGCCGTCAAGGAGGGCGTCTCGAAGGACGAGGCCGAGGCCATCCGCGCCAAGCTCGCCGACGCCGGCGCGACGGTCGAAGTTAAGTAGTGGGTGTTGGGTGTTAGGTGTTGGGTTTTGGGTGCTGGCCTCTCTTAACCAGCACCCAAAACCCAACACCCAGACCCTTCCTTGACATTGGCCGCACGGGCGGCTAAGGTGTGGGAGTAGTGAGGGGCTGTCGATACTCCCTAAAATATTGACGAAGCGAAACCGCTTTTGTAGGAGAAGCGGCCGGAGACTCGTGCGCTCTGGCCGCGCTTTGGCGTCTCTAAAAGATGTTTTCAGCGCTCGGCCTTCAGCTTTCAGCAGGTCGGAGGCCCGGCGCGTTGATTAGTCCTCTTTATTTAATACTCTCTGGCCGAAAGCTGACTGCTGAAAGCTGAAGGCCGCAAGGAACTCCTGATGTCTGCAAATCCGGTTCAGAACCCGCTCCAGAAGAGCGCCGTCGGCTCGGGCCGCCGCGTGAGCCAGCCGCCCACGCGCCACGACTTCTCGAAGATCAAGACGGCGGTGCGCATCCCGAACCTGATCGAGATTCAGCGCGACTCCTACAACCGCTTCCTCCAGATGGACCTGCTCCCGGAGGAGCGCGAGCCCGCGGGGTTGCAGGCGGTCTTCCGCTCGGTCTTCCCCATCTCGGACTTCCGCCAGACGGCCGAGCTCGACTTCGTCGAGTACCACATCGGCAACTGGCAGTGTAAGTGCGGCCGGCTCGAAGGCCTGCGCTACCTGCGCGCGAACTGCAAGTCGTGCGGCTCGCTCGTCAAGGTCGACCCGCTCACGCCCGGCGAGACCTTGTGCCACAACTGCGGCACGTTCAACGCCGTGCGCCCCACGCTCTGCGACAACTGCGGCGAGCCCGTCGGCCTCAAGCACAAGCACGACCAGCAGGAGTGCCAGGAGCGCGGCATGACCTACTCGGTGCCGCTCAAGGTCAAGATTCGTCTCACCGTCTTCGACAAAGACCCGGAGACCGAGACGAAGTCCATCCGCGACATCAAGGAGGAGGAGGTCTTCTTCGGCGAAATCCCGTTGATGACCGACAACGGCACCTTCATCATCAACGGCACGGAGCGCGTCATCGTCTCGCAGCTCCACCGCTCGCCCGGCGTCTTCTTCGAGAAGTCGCCCGTCTACCTGGCGAAGGTCATCCCGTACCGCGGCTCGTGGGTCGAGTTCGAGTACGACCAGAAGAACCTGCTCTACGTCCGCATCGACCGCAAGCGCAAGTTCCTGGCAAGCATCTTCCTGCGGGCGCTGGGCATCTGGCTCAACCCGCAGTTCGACCCGAAGGGCTTCGGCTCGGACTCGCAGCTCGAAGAGGCGGTCAAGAACGCGGGCTTCGCCGACGAGGACATCCTGCGCGCCTTCTACATCGGCGACGACGTGCGCGTCCAGGAAGGGCGCCTCTTCGT
Organism: Pyrinomonadaceae bacterium; assembly: GCA_036794905.1. Classification (GTDB taxonomy): domain Bacteria; phylum Acidobacteriota; class Blastocatellia; order Pyrinomonadales; family Pyrinomonadaceae; genus QHXN01. Next base: position 5,307 of record DAIRFV010000342.1, read on the forward strand.
CCAGGTGCGCCCCGAGGGGCCGACCAACCTCGTCGGGATGAAGGCCGAGCAGGACATCAAGCCGAAGGGCGCGGCCGAGCCGGTCGTCAAGGCCGGCAAGAAGGTGACCAACTCCGCGCTCAAGGACGTGCGCAAGGGGCACGTCGCCGAGGTCGAGGTGGACTCGCAGCAGTTCGACGGCGCCTTCGCCCTCTCCGACGTGGTCAACACCGAGACCGGCGAGGTCATCGTCGAGGCGAACACCGAGATCACGCCCGCGAAGTTGCAGGAGATCATCGAGTCGGGCGTCCAGACCTTCACGGTCTTCTTCCCCGAGCGCGACGACCTCGGCGGCGTGCTCTCGCAGACGCTGAAGAAGGACGTGATTACGAAGCCGGTGGACGCGCTCCTCGAAATCTACCGCAAGATGCGCCCCGGCGACCCGCCGACGGTGCAGACGGCCTACAGGTTGTTCGAGGGCATGTTCTTCGACGAGCGCAAGTTCGACCTGTCTCGCGTCGGCCGCCTCAAGTTCAACATCAAGATGGGCCGCCCCGAGCGCGAGCGCATCGAAGACCCGCTCCTCTCCTCGCACGACTTCGTGCAGGTCATCTCGTACCTGCTCAAGATGCGCCGCAACCCGGTCGAGTACCTCGCCGACGACATCGACCACCTCGGCAACCGCCGCGTGCGCGCGGTGGGCGAGCTGCTGGAGAACCAGTTCCGCATCGGCCTCGTCCGCATGGAGCGCGCCATCAAGGAGAAGATGTCGATCCAGCAGGAGATGCAGACGACGATGCCGCGCGAC
>DAIRFV010000077.1:0-11124 GCA_036794905.1 Pyrinomonadaceae bacterium
TAGTAAAGCTCTCCGCCGCCGCCGCTCTGTTCGCCGGGGTTCCAGTCGCCGGGGCGCTGTGACTGGCCGCCGCCCTCGCCGCCTTCGCCGCCTTCGCCGCCCGCGCCCCGCGGGTCGCCGACGCCGGAGGGCTCGAAGCCCGCGGGGTCGGCCCCCGTGGCCTCCGCGCCGGAGGTCGGCCGGTCTGCCCCGCCTTCTTGAATCGCGCCGCCGCCCGCACCCGACTCGGCCGCGTCGTTGTTGGTCTCTTCGCCTTCAGCCATCAGCTTCGTCTCCTGTTCTCTGCGGTTGATTTCGGGAATCGACTTGCGCGGCCGGCTGCTGCGCGCACGCCGCCGCGGGTCTGTCCCGCCGCGGACATTCTACACCCGTCGGCCACAGTACGTTTCCGAACTGCTTGCCCCCGCGTCGCACGTTAAAATCAACGCTTCCCCTGTCGGCGGATTTCAAGGTGTGCGGTCGTGAGGTGTGCCCGCCGCCGGGGCGCGGGTCTGCTTGACGGCGCGCCTGAGGCGGCCAGTGATGGTCGCGGGACACATTCGACAAGTCGATCATCTAACATCTCTTTCAGAGACCCCGGCCCGTCTTGCGCGGGCCGCGTCGCTTCTTGAGAGACTTCACGCGGTCTAGGAAGTAGGGAGAACCGTGCAGGCGCGCATCCCCGTCTCGACTTACAGGCTTCAGTTCAACCGCGAGTTCACGTTCGGGCAGGCGCGAGCGCTCGCCGACTACTTCCGCGAGTTGGGCGTCACCGACTTCTACTCGTCGCCCGTCCTGAAGGCGCGGCCCGGGAGCCTGCACGGCTACGACATCGTCGATCACGCGCAGGTCAACCCCGAGTCGGGCGGCGAGGAGCAGCTCTCCGGACTGCTCCGGCACCTGCGCGAGCAGGGGATGGGCTTCATCGTGGACGTGGTGCCGAACCACATGTCCATCGCCGAGGCGCAGAACGCCTGGTGGCAGGACGTGCTGGAGAACGGCCCCGGCTCACACTTCGCGCGCCACTTCGACATCGACTGGAACCCGCCGAACCCGACGCTCCAGAACCGCGTGCTGCTGCCCATCCTCGGCGACCAGTTCGGCCGCGTGCTCGAACGAGAGGAGCTGCGCGTCAGCTACCGCGACGGCGGCTTCCTCCTCAACTACTGGGAGACGCAACTGCCCGTCGCCGCGCGCACCTCGACGCTCGTGCTGCGGCTCGCGCTCGAAGGCGCGCGCGCGCGGCTGCCGGAGTCCGACCCGAACGCGCTCGAACTGGAGAGCATCATCACGGCGCTCGAACACCTGCCGCCGCGCACCGAGACCGACCCGGCGCGCCTGCGCGAGCGCCGCCGCGAGAAGGATGTCGTCCGCCGCCGCCTCTCGACGCTCGTCAAGGAGAGCAACGTGGTGCGCGCGGCCGTCCACGACGCGCTCGCGCGCCTGAACGGGTCGGAGGGGCGGCCCGAGAGCTTCGACGCGCTGGAAGAGCTCGTCAGCCGGCAGGCGTACCGCCTGAGCTTCTGGCGCGTGGCCGCCGACGAGATCAACTACCGGCGCTTCTTCGACGTGAACGAGCTGGCCGCGCTCCGCGTCGAGGAGCGGCCCGTCTTCACGGCCGTCCACGAGGTCGTCCTCCGCCTCGTCCGACAGGGGCTCATCACGGGCCTGCGCGTGGATCACGTGGACGGGCTGCTCGACCCGCTCAAGTACCTCGCCAACCTGCAACGCGAGGCGCGGGGCCGTCACGCCGGGGCGCGGCCGTTCTACGTCGTCGTCGAGAAGATACTCGGGCACGACGAGCTGCTCCGGCGCGAGTGGCCGGTGCATGGGACTACCGGGTACGAGTTCATGAACCTTTTGAACGGCGTCTTCGTGGACGCCGCCAACGGGCAGGCGCTGCGCGAGCTGTACGCCGGGTTCACGGGCGCGCGCGCGCGCTTCACCGACCTGCTCTACGAGTGCAAGCGGCTGATACTCAAGGCGGCGATGTCTTCGGAGCTGTTCGTCCTCTCGCGCCGCCTGACGCGCATCGCCGAGCGGAGCCGCTACACGCGCGACTTCACGCAGAACAGTCTCCACCGCGCGCTGACCGAGGTCATCGCCTGCTTCCCCGTCTACCGCACGTACATCCGCCGCACGCAGGCGGGCGTCGGCCCGGACGACCGCCTCAACATCAACGCCGCCGTGCGCGCGGCCAAGCGGCGCAACCCGGCCGAGGACACTTCGGTCTTCGACTTCATCGCCTCGCTGCTCCTGCTCAAAGACCCGGAGGGGACTGGCCCGCACGAGCGCGCCGAGCGGCGCGACTTCGCGCTCCGCTTCCAGCAGTTGACGAGCCCCGTGACGGCGAAGGGTCTTGAGGACACGGCCTTCTACCGCTTCTACCCGCTCGCCTCGCTCAACGAGGTCGGCGGCGAGCCCGCGCTCATCGGCGTCTCGCTGGAACGCTTCCACGAGCGCAACCGCGACCGGCAGGAGACGTGGCCGCACGCGCTCTCGGCCACCTCGACGCACGACACCAAGCGCGGCGAGGACACGCGCGCGCGCATCAACGTCCTCTCCGAGATTCCCGGGGAGTGGAACCGCGCGCTCCACCGCTGGCGCGCGCTGAACCGCGCGCGGAAGGCGATGCTGGGCGGGCAGGACGTGCCCGACGCGAACGAGGAGTATCTGATCTACCAGACGCTCGTCGGCACGTGGCCGCTCGAAGGTCTTAGTGACGGGAACCGCGCCGAGTACACGCGCCGCTTGCAGGAGTACACGGGGAAGGCCCTGAAGGAGGCGAAGCTCCACACGAGCTGGATCAACCCGAACGAGGAGTACGAGCGCGCCGTCCCCGACTTCGTCGCCTCGCTCCTCGACCCTTCGGTCAGCAACGACTTCATCCGCGACTTCGAAGAGTTCCGGAAGCTCCCGACGCGCGCCGGCCTCCTCAACTCGCTCTCACAAACTCTGCTCAAGACGACGGCGCCCGGCGTGCCCGACTTCTACCAGGGCACGGAGCTTTGGGCCTTCACGCTCGTAGACCCCGACAACCGCCGACCCGTGGACTACGACCTGCGCCGCCAGCTTCTCGCGTCACTCAGGGACGTAGGGGAAGGCGACGCGTCGGAGTTCGCCGAAAGTCTCTTAGAGCGGCCCGAGGACGGCCGCGTGAAGCTGTACGTGACGGCGCGCGCTCTGAACTTCCGGCGCGCGCGCGCGGCGCTCTTCGCGCGCGGCGACTACCTCGCCCAGCGCGCCGCGGGCCGGCGCGCCGCCAACGTCGTCTCGTTCGCGCGCACGTTCGAGGGCGACGCGGCCGTCGTCGTCGCCGCGCGCTTCTTCACGCGCCTCGGCGTCGGGCGCGAGGGGACTCTGAGTCTGAGACGCGAGATGTGGGGCGACACCGCGCTCCACCTCGAAGGCGTCGAGGGCGGGCGCTACCGCGACGTGCTCACCGGGCGCGAGTTCGAAGCGCGCGACGGCGTGCTGCCGCTGGCGGAGGTGCTGTCGCCGCTGCCCGTGGCGCTGCTTTCGAGAGTATGAGGCGGAAGCCCGACCGCGAGGGAGGGCGTAGGTCTCCCGTCGTGGCCCGGCCAGAGGAGGACTGACGCCCTCCCTCGCGGTCGGGCTTCCGCCTCGCTTCTGTCACAAGGGGGAATTAATGACGACCGCGTTGGGGGAAGCCGCGACGTTGACGGCGGCATGGGAACTCAAGTTCGGGGCGCGGCCGGGGGAAGACGGGAGCACCGTGTTCCGCGTGTGGGCGCCGCGCCTGAAGAGTCTGGAAGTGAAAGTCTTGGGCGACGAGCCGCGCACGTACCCGTTGGAGGCCGCGGGCGGCGGCGTCTTCGAGGCGCGCGTCCCCGGCGTGGCGGCGGGCGCGGACTACTTCTACGTCGTGAACGGGAAGGAGCGACCCGACCCCGTCTCGCGCTCCCAGCCCGCGGGCGTGCACGGCCCTTCGCGCGTCGTCGAGCCCGGCGGCTTCGCCTGGACGGATGAGGATTGGAAGGGGCTCGCGCTCAAGGACTACGTCGTCTACGAGCTGCACGTGGGCACCTTCACGCCCGAGGGCACGTTCGAGGCGGTCACGCAAAAGCTCGCGCACCTGAAAAGTCTGGGCGTGACGGCAATCGAGCTGATGCCCGTCGCCGAGTTCCCGGGCTCGCGCAACTGGGGCTACGACGGCGCGCACCTCTACGCGCCGCAGTCCACCTACGGCGGCCCCGAAGGCTTGAAGCGGTTGATCGACGCGTGCCACCGCGAGGGGCTGGCCTTCGTGCTGGATGTCGTCTACAACCACCTCGGGCCCGAGGGCAACTACGTGGGCGAGTACATGCCGCTCTACAGCGAGGCGCACAAGTCTCCGTGGGGCGCGGGGCTCAACTTCGACGGCGAGGCTTCGGAGGGAGTCCGCCGCCACTTCGTCGAGAACGCGCTCTACTGGCTGACCGAGTACCACGTGGACGCGCTCCGCCTCGACGCCGTCCACGCCATCGTGGACACGGGGCGTCCCCACCTGCTCGAACAACTCGCCGGAGAGTTCCGCGCGCGGGCCGGGGCGCTGGGCCGCCCCGCGTTCCTCATCGCCGAGAGCGACCTCAACGACGTGCGCGTCCTCAAGCCGGAGGGGGAAGGCTGGGGGCTCGACGCGCAGTGGAGCGACGACTTTCACCATTCACTTCATGCGATCCTCACGGGCGCCGACCGCGGCTACTTCGCGGACTTCGGCAGGTTCGAGGACCTGGCGAAGGCGATTGAGGAGGGCTTCGTCTACTGCGGCCAGCACTCGCGTTTCCGCGGGCGTTGCCACGGCACGTCTGCGGCCGGGCGGCCGGGCGAGCAGTTCGTCGTCTGCATCCAGAACCACGACCAGATCGCGAACGGCTACTGGGGCGACCGCCTGTCGCGCGTGGCCGAGCCCGCGCGGCAGCGACTCGCGGCGGCGCTCCTGCTGTGCGGCGCGCCCAACGTGCCGATGCTCTTCATGGGCGAGGAGTGGGGCGCGCGCTCGCCCTTCCTCTACTTCACGAGCCACACCGACCCGGAGCTGGGGCGCGCCGTGCGCAGGGGGCGGATGGAGGAGTACGAATCCCTCGTCCGCGGGGAGGGCGAGACGGAGTCAACCCTCGGCGGCTTCTCCGACCCGCAGTCCGAGATCACCTTCGTCCGCTCGAAGCTCGACTGGGAGGTGCTTGGGCGGCGGCCGCACGCCGGCATGCTCGCCTTCTACCGCGACCTGCTCGCCGCGCGCCGCGCGCACGCCCCCCTCTCGAACTGCGACAAGACGCGCACGCGCGTCCGCTTCGACGAACGGCGCCGCTGGCTCGCCGTCGGGCGCGGCGACGAGACGGGCGCGCGCGCCACCCTCCTCTGCAATCTTTCGCCCGACGCCCAGCCCGTGCCTTCGGCCGAAGGCGCGTGGCGGCTCGCACTGTGGAGCGGCGACGAGCGCTACGACGGCGACGCGTCACACGCGGCCCCGCCCGAGCGGCTCGACGGCGGACGGGCGGTCGAGCTCGACGGCTGGGGCGCGGCGCTCTACATTAGTGACGAGTGACGAGTGACGAGTGACGAGTGACGAGTGATGAGCAAGAAGAACGAGTCCTGTCTTCTCTTCTCACTCGTCACTCGTCACCCGACACTTAACAACGGAGCATTGAATGAAAATCTGGCCCGGGCAGCCCTACCCGCTGGGCGCGACGTGGGACGGCGCGGGCGTCAACTTCGCGCTCTTCTCCGAGCACGCGACCGCCGTCGAGCTGTGCCTCTTCGACGCCGCAGACCCGAAGCGCGAGACGGCGCGCGTCCGGCTCACCGAGCGCACCGACCTCGTCTGGCACGCCTATCTTCCGGAAGCGCGGCCGGGGCAGCTCTACGGCTACCGCGTCCACGGCCCCTACGAGCCGCAGGCCGGCCACCGCTTCAACCCGCACAAGCTCCTGATAGACCCGTACGCGAAGGCCCTCGCCGACAAGGTCGCGTGGGACGACGCCGTCTTCGGCTACACGCTCGGGAGCGCCGACGCCGACCTCTCCTTCGACGAGCGCGACAGCGCGCCCTTCGTCCCGAAGGGCGTCGTCGTGGACCCCGCCTTCAGTTGGGGCGAGGACGCGCGCCCCCGCACGCCCTGGCACAAGACGCTCATCTACGAGCTGCACGTCAAAGGCTTCACCAAGCTCCACCCCGAAGTGCCCGGGGAGCTGCGCGGAACCTACGCGGGGCTCGCGCACCCGGCCGTCGTCGAGTACCTCCACTCGCTCGGCGTCACGGCGGTCGAGCTGATGCCCGTCCACCAGTTCGTCTCCGACAAGTTCATCCAGGACCGGGGCTTGACGAACTACTGGGGCTACAACTCCGTCGGCTTCTTCGCGCCCGACGTGCGCTACTCCTCGACGGGCGCGCGCGGGCAGCAGGTCTCGGAGTTCAAGACGATGGTCAAGACCCTCCACCGCGAGGGCATCGAAGTGATTCTGGATGTCGTCTACAACCACACGGGCGAGGGCAACCACCTCGGCCCGACGCTCTCGTTCCGCGGGATCGACAACGCCGCCTACTACCGCCTCGTCCACAGCCAGCCGCGCTACTACATGGACTTCACCGGCTGCGGCAACACGCTGAACATGGTGCACCCGCGCGCGCTCCAGCTCCTCATGGATAGCCTGCGCTACTGGGTCCTGGAGATGCACGTGGACGGCTTCCGCTTCGACCTCGCCTCCGCGCTCGCGCGCGAGCTGCACGACGTTGACCGCCTCGGCTCGTTCTTCGACATCATCCACCAGGACCCGGTGCTCTCGCAGGTGAAGCTCATCGCGGAGCCGTGGGATTTGGGGGAGGGCGGCTATCAGGTCGGCAACTTCCCCGTGCTGTGGGCCGAGTGGAACGGCGTGTACCGGGACAACGTGCGTAGTTTCTGGCGCGGAGACCCGGGGCAGCTCGACGACCTCGCGTTCCGCCTGACGGGGTCGAGCGACCTCTACGAGCGGAGCGGCCGGCGGCCTTACGCCAGCATCAACTTCGTCACCGCGCACGACGGCTTCACGCTGCGCGACCTCGTCAGCTACAACCAGAAGCACAACGAGGCCAACCAGGAGGGGAACCGCGACGGCCACGACCACAACATCAGTTGGAACTGTAGCGTCGAAGGCCCGACCGACGACCCCGAGGTGAACGCCCTGCGCGCGCGGCAGCAGCGCAACTTCCTCGCGACGCTGTTGCTGTCGCAGGGCGTGCCGATGCTCGTCGCGGGCGACGAGACGGGGCGCACGCAGCACGGCAACAACAACGCCTGGTGCCAGGACAACGAGCTTTCCTGGGTGGACTGGAACCCGGACGAGCCGGCGCGCGACCTGCTTGAGTTCACGCGCCAGCTCATCCGGATATTTCACCAGCACCCCGTCCTGCGCCGCCGCAAGTTCTTCCAGGGGCGCCCCGTCCGCGGCGCGGAGATTAAAGACATCTCGTGGTTCCGCCCCGACGGCTTCGAGATGACCGAACACGACTGGCGCAACGAGCAGGCGCGGAGCTTGGCGGTGCGCCTCGCGGGCGACTCCATCGACGAGGTTGACGAGCGCGGCCGCCGCGTCACGGACGACACGCTCCTGCTGCTGCTGAACGCGCACCACCGCGCGGTCTCCTTCGCGCTGCCCGCGCACCGCCCCGGCGACAGTTGGGAGCAGTTGCTCGACACGCGCGAGAGCGTCGGCCGGCGCAAGACGCGCAGAACCACGCGCGGCGGCGGCACGTACCGCATCGAGGCGCGCTCGCTCGCGCTCTTCCGGCTTGAGCCGGGCGACGAAGGGTCGCACGAGGCGGAGCCGCGGCTGGTCGAACAGGCGGCGCCCGCCGTCCCCGAGTCGTCGGTCGTCCACGACGAGTCGTCGGTCGTCTACGACGACGAGCCGCCGGTCGAGTCCGTCTACTGCGCCAACGCCGGCAACATCGTCCCGCTCGACGCCGGCTTCTGCCGCGCGTGCAGCCGCCAGGTCAGCGAGGGCGACGGCATCCACCGCCCCGTCACGCCCGACCTGCTCAAGCCGCTCGACTACGCCACGACCGAAATCCCCGCGACCGAGGCGCAGGGCGAAGTGACGCCCGCGGACGGGACGCAGGGCGAGGGCGGCGAGGATATGGAAGATTAAAGAAGTTCCGTTCGTGTAAGACGCCGGCGGGAATTAACCGCCGCAGGCACGGCCGGTTGAGCGCGTAGCTCAACCGGCCGTGCCTGCGGCGGTTTGCTGCCCCTTACATTACTTAATGCTTCTTCACCCAGTAGGTGTCGTACATCTCGTAGGAAGAGTTCGAGCGCGAGGTGGTGTCCACGAGGCGGGGCGAGATGAAGTCTGTGTGCGGCTGCGTGTCGAGGCTGTTGCGCGCGTGGCGTTGGAGCTGGCCGCCGCGCACCTCGGCGCGGTAGGTCTTGAAGGGCTTGCCGCCCACCTTCGCCACGACGGTGTACTCGCCGTCCTTCTTCGTCAAATCGGCCAGAGTCATCCAGCGCACCTGCTTCTCGGCCGGGAAGTGGAACTCCTGGTTGAAGAACTGCCAGTCGGTCTGCGACAGCACGACGGGGCTGCGCGTCGCGGCGATCTCCTGCCCGCCGTGCAGGATGTGGAGCGTGACGAGCGGCCGGTTCGTGCTCGTCCCCGGCGGCAGCTCGCGCAGGCTCGTCCACCAGTTGAAGCGCAGGTTGTTGTTGGCGGGCGCGTCCACCCGGCTGGAGAAGTACGCGAGGTCGCGCCAGGGCCCCTCGCGGACGAAGGTCGTGCGCGGGTTGAAGGGGTCGTTGTTCGACTCGCGCTTCATCGAGAAGGGCAGGGTCGTGATGGGCTGGCCGTCAATCTGTACCGACAGCACGTAGTCGCCCGGCTCGCCGACGTTGGCGCCGCCGGGGACGCCGTCCGGCTTGTACATCCCGAACATGGTGAAGGAGGCGAGCGGCGACTCAAGGCGCAGGGGGACGCTCGCGACCGCCGCGCCCGTGGCGCGCGTGATGACGAAGGTCGCCTTGCGCGAGCCCGACGGCGGGAAGACGACCTCCAGGTCCTCGACCAGAAAGTTGCCCTGGTTCTCGTAGAAGCGCAGTTGCATGAACGAATGGAATTCGACGGCCGGCGGGTACGCCTGCTGCGGGGCCGCCGGGCTCGCGTTCGAGGCGGGGGCCGGGGCGCTCGTCGCGGCCGGCGCGGGCTGGGTCGCCGCCGGTTGGGTCGCGGCGGGCCGTCCGCGGTCGGGGCCGAAAATCCCTGGCACCCTTCTCTGTGCCGAGGCGACGACGCCCGCCGCGAAGAGGATGCAGACTAAGAGGGCTGTTCTTTTCATGCGCGTCCTCCGCTGTGAAGGTCTGTGGTCAAAGGCTCTCGCGGCCTACGGACGGCGGCGCCTGCGCGGCGGCTTCCGCCTGATGCCCGTGCCGTCGTCAGAGCCGCCGATGAATGACGTGTTGGCGTTCGCGTTGACGTTGGCGTTTGCCGGGCTGGTCGGTTGAGCGTTCGGGCCGCTCGATGTTCCTCTTCGACGGATGCCGGTGCCTTCGTCGGTGCCGCCGAGGAACGACGTGTTGGCGTTGGGCGCGCGGGGCGTCGGGGACGCGGTCGGGGCGTGCGGGCGGGCGCGCCTCGCGTACGTGCCCGCGCCGCCCGCGCCGATGGCGGAGGACGGGCGCTTAGGCTTCACCTTGCGGTTCACGTTCGCGGCCGGCGTGTAGCCCAGCGTGACGGAGGCCGACGCGAGCAGGGCGAGGGCCAGCAGAGTCAACTTCTTCGATCTCATGTCTCACCTCGAATGGTCTTCGGGCTGACGGTTTCAAGCGGCGAGGCTTTCGGCGCTTACTTCTGACGCGCCCGGGCCGCGTTTGGTCTGAGTTATTGCGGCCCGCGCGTCGCCCGGTTTACGGCCGCGGGCAGACCGAGTCGCTCTGGTCGGAGGAGGCGGCGACGGCGGCGCGGCGGTTGTCGTCGTGGAGCCACGCCGCGAAGACATCATCCAACCTCACGTCGAGGCCGCCCCGCCCCGGCGCCGCGGCAGAAATTTAAGGGGCGTCTATTTGCTGAGGTAGACGGCCAGCCTCGTCTCGTCCCGGTTCGACTTCGCCAGCAGGCGCACGGTCTTGACGTGGCGGCCGTCGGCGAAGTCGAGCAGGCGGTAGAGCCCGTCGCCGTGCGCGCGGTCGCCCATGTCCACCACCTGCACGTTGCCGTTGGCGAAGGCGACCTCGGCGAAGTTGAGCTGCGCCGAGCCGTCGATGCGCAGGTAGAGCGCGTCGCCGTGCCCGTCCACGCCGAAGTTGGTGTCCACCCAGCCCTCGTCGCGCGTAATGACCTCGCCGTCCTCCCAGATGAGGCGTTCGCGCGCGGGCAGGCTGACGGCGGCGGCCGTCCACGTCACGGCCGGCAGGAAGACCAGCGGCGCGCCGACGACCACGGTCCTGCGCGCGGGGCGCACGACGACGCGGTCGGGCAGCGCGCGCCGCAGCGGGTGGCCGGGGCGGACGACCACGCGCGTGTGCCGGACGGGGCGGTGGACGACCACGGGCCGCGGGCGCGTCACGACCACGCGCCGTCGCTGTGCGAGGGCGTCGGCCGCGGGCAGGAGGGCCGCGAGGAGAAGTGCGAGCGCGAGAGAGTTCAGTATCCGTCGTTTCATGTTCGCTCCTTTCGGGTGTCAACCGGGCGGGGCCGGCGTCCGGAGTCGGCCGAAAAAATGTTGCGCCGAGTGCGTTGACGTTTTATCTTGGCGGCCGGCCGAAAGACCTTTGGAAAAGATTAGGAATGTGTGAGGGACGAAAAAGGGCGGGAAATGGCTAGCAAAAACGGCCGTTTTTACCAGTTCAGGGACTTTCGCCTGGACACGCAGAATCGGGCGCTGTGGCTCGAAGACCGTCTGGTGCCGCTGCCGCCGAAGGCTTTGGAGCTGCTCATCCTGCTGGTCAGCCGCCACTCCGCGGTCGTCAGCCGGGAGGAGTTGCTCGAAGAGGTCTGGCGCGACACCTTCGTCGAGGAAGGCAACATCAACTACACGGTCTCGCTGCTCCGGAAGACCCTCGGCGAGCACGACCGCGGGCAGGCGCAGTTCATCCAGACCGTCCCCAAACGCGGCTACCGCTTCGTCGCAGACGTGCGCGAGCTGCCCCTCGCCGCGGGCGACAAACCCGAAGCG
>DAIRFV010000077.1:11224-22062 GCA_036794905.1 Pyrinomonadaceae bacterium
CGACGCAGCCCGACCCGGCCCCGGCGTCTACGCCCATGCAGTCGGACGCCCACCACACGGCCGATACCCTGCACGGGGCGCGCGGCCGGCGCCGACTGGCGGTCGCGGTCGCGCTCTCTGCGGTCTTACTGCTGACGGGGGCCGCCGTCTGGTGGGCGGCCGGCGGCCGGCGGGGCGTCGCCGCCGTGCCCGCGCACGAGAGGGACATCCGCACCGTCGCCGTCCTGCCGTTCAAGACGCTGACCGACGGCGGGGAGGGCGGTGCGCTCTCCCTCGGGTTGACTGACTCTTTAATCAGCCGCCTCGGCGGCCTGAACCGCTTCACGGTGCGCCCGCTCGCCTCCGTCCGCGGGTACGCCGACGGGGACGCGAACCCGCTCAAGGCGGGCGAGGCGTTGAGGGCCGACGCCGTCCTTGAAGGCACGCTCCAGACGGTCGGGGGGCGCCTGCGCGTCAACGCGCGCCTGTGGGACGTGCGCGACGGCGCGCAGCTCTGGCAGGGCTCGTTCGACGAGACCGAGACCGACTTCTTCAAACTTCAGGACGCGCTCTCGCTGCGCGTCACGCAGTCGCTCGTCGCGGAGGCGCTGGACAAAGAGCGCGAGGTCGTGACGCGGCGCGAGACCGAGAGTCGCGAAGCCTACTCCGCCTACTGGCGCGGCCGCCTCTTCCTCGACAAGCGGAACCCCGAAAAGGCCACCGCCGAGTTCCGGCAGGCCGTCAGCCTCGACCCCGGCTACGCCCTCGCCTACACGGGGCTGGCGAACGCCTACTCGTGGCGCGCCAACTTCACCAGCGGCGCCGACGACGAGTTCTACGAGAAGGCGCGCGGGCTGGCGAACAAGGCGCTTGAGCTGGACGCGAACCTCTCCGAAGCGCACAGCTCGCTCGGGCGGGTGCAGTACTCCTACGACTGGGATTGGGCCGCGGCGGAGAGGTCTTTCCGGCGTGCGCTCGAACTCGACCCGAACAACGTGGACGCGCACCAGTACTACGCGCGCCTGCTGACGGCGCTGGGGCGCTACACGGAGGCGCTCGCCGAGATCAACCGGGCGCGCGAGCTCGACCCGCGCTCGGCCGACCTCGGCGTGCCGCTCTTCGGCATCCTGGAGAAGCGCGGGCAGTACGACGAGGCGCTGCGGGTTCTGCGCGCGTCGCTCGAATTGGACGGCGACGCGTGGTTCATCCGCCGCGGGATCGCCACGCTCCACCTGCTCAAAGGCGACTACGCCGAGGTCATCCGGATGGCCGCCGAGGCGACGCCGAGCCCGTCGGAGCCCGACTTCGCCTGGACTTCGCTGCTGGCCACCGCCTACCGGCAGACGGGGCAGGCGGAGCAGGCCGCGGCGATGCAGCGCCGGCTGAAGACGATGGCGGAGAAGGACCCGAAGTCGCTCTACTTCCTCGCCCTGCACTACGCGGAGACGGGGCGCGGCGAAGAGTCCCTCGCCGCCCTCGAACGCTGCCTGGAGCTGCGCGAGGAGCGCATGTTCTGGTCGAAGGACGAGCCCCGCCTCGACTCCCTCAAGAACGAGCCGCGCTTCCGCGCCCTCCTCCGGAAGATGAACCTCGTGGGCTGAAACACGCGCCGCCGTTGACCGCCGCCGGCCGCGTCTAGCCGTCGAGGCGGCCGTACATCCAGGTCATCTCGCGCAGGCGCGCGGCCAGAGAGTCGGTGAGGGCGCCCGCGCGGAAGCGCCAGCCCCAGTTGCCTTCGGTGCTGGCGGGCGTGTTCATGCGCGCCTCTTCGGGGAGGCCGAGCACGTCCTGCAACTGGGCGACACTGAGGACGGCGGTTGACATCTGCGCGGCGCGGATGAAGTCCCAGTTGATCTCCGCGCCGTCCGTGCCGAGGTACTTCAGGCAGAGTTGGCGCTCGCGCTTCTCGACGTCGGAGGCGTCGGGGCGTGAGCGCCGGCGGAACCAGCCGACGACGGTGTCGTTGTCGTGCGTGCCCGTGTAGGCGACGGTGTTGCGCGTGTACTCGTGCGGCAGGTGCGTGTCGTGCGGGTCGCCGCCGAAGGCGAACTGGAGGACGCGCATGCCGGGGAAGTCGTAGTCGTCGCGCAGGGCGTGCACGTCGGGCGTGATGGTGCCGAGGTCTTCGGCGACGATGGGCAGGTCGGCCCCGAGCGCGTCACGCATCGCGTCGAAGACCTCGCGCCCCGGCGCCTCGACCCAGCGCCCGCGCTCGGCCGTCTCGTGCTCGGCCGGCACCTCCCAGTAGGCCGCGAACCCGCGGAAGTGGTCGAGCCGCACCACGTCCACGATCTTCAAAGTCTCGCGCACGCGCGCGACCCACCAGGCGTACTTGTCCGCGCGCATCCGCCCCCAGTCGTAGATGGGGTTGCCCCAGAGTTGACCCGTCGCGCTGAAGGCGTCGGGCGGCACGCCCGCCACGACCGAGGGGCCGCCGTCCTCTTTGAGCTTGAAGAGTTCGGGCTTCGACCACACGTCGGCCGAGTTGTGCGCGACGAAGATGGGCATGTCGCCGACGACGCGCACGCCGCGCCCGTTGGCATACTTCTTCAGCTTGAGCCACTGTTGGAAGAAGACGTACTGCGAGAACTTGTGCGCCTCGACGCGCTCGGTGAACGACTGGCGCGCGGCCTCGACCGCCGCCGGCTCGCGCCGCGCCAGTCCCGCCGCCCAGGTGTTCCAGGGCTCGCCCTCGTACTCGTCCCTGAGCGCGGCGAAGAGCGCCCAGTCGTCGAGCCAGGTGGCGGCGAACCCCTCGAAGCCCTCGTAGTCGCGCCGCAGCCCCTCGTCCGTCCTGCGCATCGACTGGAAGTTGCGGAAAGCCTTCTCCAGCAGCCCGCGCTTGTACTCGATGACCTTGCCGTAATCGACGCGCCCGGCGGGGAAGTCGGGCGCCGTCTCGATGTCCGCGGCGTCGAGCAGCCCCGACTCGACCAGCTTCTCGGGGCTCACGAGGTAGGTGTTGCCCGCGAAGGCCGAGAACGACGAGTAGGGCGAGTCGCCGTAGCCCGTCGGCCCGAGCGGCATGATCTGCCAGTACGCCTGCCCGGCCGACGCGAGCCAGTCCACGAACCTGTAAGCCTCGTCGCCCAAGTCGCCCACGCCGAAACGCCCCGGCAGGGAAGTCGGGTGGAGCAGAATCCCGCTTGATCTTTTCAGTCTCATCACGCTTCCTTAATGGGAGAGGAGGGGGGTGTTGGGTGCTGGGTGCTGGGTGTTAGTTAAAAGCAACTGTCTTTACCCAACACCCAGCACCTAACACCCAACACCCCTCCCGCTCTTCCCTGTTGAATTCATTTCACTCGGCGGTCAGCACCCAGCACCTCAAGACCTCGGCCACGCTCCACGCCTGCGCGACGCAGCCGCGCGGGTGGAAGGGCGGGACGGCGTCGAAGACTTCGCTGATGGAGCCGACGCACGCCTCGTCGAAGTGTGGCAGGAAACCTTCGAGCAGCTTGCGCGCGCCCGCGCGATCGTCGGGGTGGACTTTGAGCCAGGCGTCGATGAAGGGGCCGATGAGCCAGGCCCAGACCGTGCCCTGGTGATAGGCCGCGTCCCTCGTCTTGAGGTCGCCGTGGTAGGTCGGCTTGAAGTCCGGGTGGTCGGGCGCGAGCGAGCGCAGGCCGACGGGCGTCAGGAGCTTCTCCCTCGCCACGTTGACGACCGCCTCCCACCGCTCGCGCTCCAACACGGGGTGTTCGAGCGCGACGGCGAGCAGTTGATTCGGTCGGCACGCCGGGTCTTCACGGCCGTCCAGGTCCCAGCTCTCGACCACGTCGAAGAGGTGTCCGCCCTGCTCGTACCAGAAGCGCCCGTTGAAGGAGCGGCGGCAACGTTCGGCGTGCCCGTTCAACTCGGCGGCGCGCGCGGTCTGCCCTGCCTCGCGCGTCCAGCCTTCGAGGAGCCGCAGCGCGTTGTACCAGAGCGCGTTGATCTCGACGGCCTTGCCGCGCCGCGGCGTGACGACCCAGCCGTCGCACTTCGCGTCCATCCAGGTGAGCTGGTAGCCCTCCTCGCCCTGCACGAGCAGGCCGTCCGCGGGGTCAACCCTGATGCCGAAGCGCGTGCCTGCGAGGTGGCGCTGGACGATCTCCTGCATCTTCGGCAGGAGCACTTCGAGCGTGACGCGGTCGCCGGTCGTCTTCAGGTAGCGGCCGAGCGCGTGGAAGAACCAGAGCGTGGCGTCGGCCGTGTGGTAGAGACCTTCGTTCGCGCCGTCGGGGAACATGTTGGGGATCAGCCCGTCGCGGACGTACTGCCCGAAGGTGCGCAGAATCCAGCCCGCCTCGCGGTGCCGGCCCGTGGTGCAGGTCAGACCTTCGAGGCTAATCATCGTGTCGCGGCCCCAGTCGGTGAACCAGTGGTAGCCCGCGATGACCGAGCGCACCTCCTCGCCCGCGGCGTGCGCGCGCGCGGCGTCGCCCTCCCTGCCCGAAGGCGTGATGACGAACTGGTCGGCGGCGAGGACGAGTTCGGCGGCGACCCCTTCGCGCGCGGCGGGCGCCGCGGTCGCGCGGAGGCGTTCGCGCCGCTCGCGCTCGGCGCCCTGCGCCTCCTCGGGCGAGAGCGCGCGTATCTGCTCCCAACTCTCGGTCGAGCCGACGAGCGTCGCCGTCACGTCCCGCGTCACGTCTACGCTGAAGTAGCCCGGGCTCCAAAGCGCGCCCGTGTGGTCGTAGCCGCGCCGCTCCTCCGTCCTGTAGTGCACGTCCTGGAGCTTGCCGCCGTCGAGCGAGAACGTCGCGCGCAAGCCGTAAATCTTCAGGCGCAGCGGCGGGTACTTGTGCCCCGTCGAGACTTCCAGACGGTCTTCCGTCGAGGTGATGGTGTAGGGCTCGTCGGCCGAGACGTGGACGGCCTCTTCGTACGGGCGGAACTGGAGCGCGGGTCGGAGCTTCAGGCGCACAGGCCCTTCGCCTTCCACCAGACGGTACGTGACGTGGACGGTGTTCTGGCTGTGCACCATCAGCACGCGCTTCTCGACGACGTGGCCGTCCAGCTCGTAGCGCCAGACGGGCAGCCCTTCTTCCAGACGGAACTCGCGCAGGTGCTTCGCGCCGGGCCATTCGAGCTGGCCGCCCGCGCGCTCCTGCCCGCCGAGCTGTCGGCGCACGCCCCCGGGCAGGCGCAGCCACTCGGAGAGGTGGTTGAACATCAACGTGCGCCCGAGCGGGGTGGGGAGCGACGCCACGAGCAGCCCGTGATACCTGCGCGTCGGCACGCCCGCCAACGTCCCCGACGCGAAGCCGCCCAGCCCGTTCGTCACCAGCCACTCGCGCCCCAGCATCAGCTCCGCGTCGTGCGTGTCCTCTTCACTGAAAGTTAACTTGCGAACAGTTTCTTTCATCCCTCCGACACCCTTCTGCTCGTTCAAAACATTAACCACGGAGACACAGCTTGGCCTTTAGCTGTGTAGAAGCTGTGTCTCCGTGTCTCCGTGGTTAACCTTAGTCCCATTCTGCCCACTCGCGCAGAGCCTCCCGGCGCACGTCCTCCTCTTCGCTCGGGCCGTCGCCGCCGCCGGCCGGGTCGCCCGCCTCGGCGGGGTCGGCGGGTGCGAGCGCGACCGCCGTCTCGCCGGGGATGAGCCAGTTCTCCTTCGTCTCAAGCGGCGGCGTCCCCGTCCCGCCGTATCGGTACTCTTCGCTCGACCAGATCGTCTTCCAGACCCGGCCCGCGGGCGGCGCCAGCAGGGGCTCGGGCGCGGGGTTGAGGCTGAGGTCTGAGCCGAAGTTGACGACGAGCAGGCGGTCTTCGTCTTCGACGCCGAAGTAGCGCAGGACGAAGGCCGCGGGGCCGAGCACGGCGCCGTCGAGCGCGCGCGGCTCCTGCGCGCGGAATGTCGCGTCCTCGCGCCGCAGCCGGAGCAGGTCGCGGTGCAACTCGTAGCACTCTCGGTGGGAGTCGCGCTCCGCGTGGTCGAGCTTGCAGCGCTCGAAGGTCTCGCGCGCGCCGGGGTCGGGCAGACGCGTGCGCGTCTCGCGCGTGGCGATGCTGCGGAACTGCGCGAGGAACTCCGCCCGCCCGCGGCTGACCCGCGCGGCGAGGTCGGGCTCGTGGTCGGCGAAGTAGTGGAACGGCGCCGAGGCCGCGAACTCCTGACCCATGAAGAGCATCGGCGTCGAGGGCAGGAGCAGCACGAGCGCCGTCATCGCGCGCAGGCGGCCGGGGCTCGTCAGGCTGTGCGCGCGCAGGCCGCGCGCGGAGTTGGCGATCTGGTCGTGGTTCTGGATGAAGCTGACGAAGGCGTGCGGCGCGACGCGGAAGGCCGGCGTGCCGCGCCGCTTGCGCTGCCACCTGTAGCGCTGGCCCTGATAGAGAAAGCCGTACTTGGCGGCGGAGACGAACTCCTGCGGCGTGCCCCGGTAGTCGGAGTAGTAAGCCTCGCTCCGGCCCGTCAGCGCGACCATCGCCGCGTGATGAAAGTCGTCGTTCCAGAGCCCGTCGAGCCCGAAGCCGCCGCTTTCCGTGGGCAGGAGCATCCGCGCGTCCTGCGGCTCGTTCTCGCCGACGATGAACGTCTCGCGGCCCCGCGCGGCGTCGCGCACCTCGCGGCCGAGCGCGGCGAGGAAGTGCTCCGCCGATTCGTCCCTGATGCTCTGCGTGGCGTCGAGGCGCAGGCCGTCGAAGTGGAACTCCTCGACCCAGTAGCGCGCGTTCGAGAGGAAGAACTCGCGGACGGGCGCCGAGTGCGCGCCGTCGTAGTTGAGCCCGTCGCCCCACTCGGTCTTGTGCCGTTCGGTGAAGTAGTGCCCGGAGAACTGCGCGAGGTAGTTGCCGTCCGGCCCGAGGTGGTTGTAGACCACGTCGAGGATGACGGCGAGGCCGTTGTGGTGAGCCTCGTCCACGAAGCGGCGCAGGTCGTCGGGCTCGCCGTAGAGGCGCGTCGGCGCGAAGAGGCAGACGCCGTCGTAGCCCCAGCCGAAGCTGCCGGGGAACTCCGCCACCGGCATCAGCTCGACGCACGTCACGCCCAGGTCGGCCAGCTCTTTCAACCGGGCGGTCGCCGCGGCGAGCGTGCCTTCGCGCGTGAAGGCGCCGACGTGCAGCTCGTAGACGACCTGCCCCTTGAGCGAAGCGCCGCGCCACGCCCCGTCCGTCCAGCGGAAGCGCGAAGGGTCTACGACACGCGACGCGCCGTGCGGCCCTTCGGGCTGGAAGCGCGACGCGGGGTCTGGGTACAGGTAATCGTCGCCGTCGAGCCGGAAGCGGTAGAGCGCGCCCTCAGTCGCGCCTTCGGCGAGGCCGGAGAAGTAGCCGCCCTCCTCCTCTTCGAGCGCGAAGGGCCCCGGCGCGTCCGCACCTTCGAAAACGACCTCGACCCGGCGCCTGCGCGGCGCCCACACGCGGAAATGCACGCCGCCCCCGGGCAGCGCCTCGGCCCCGACGGGCAGTCTTCTCGCCAGCTTCGTCGCCTCCATCCGCTGAAGATGTTCCGCTCTGTTGTTGATCTCTTGCGTCAATTCTAAAGGCGCCCCGGGAAAAAAGGCGAATACTCGCGCGCCGGCCTCGCGTAAATGTCGCGTTTGTCTGACAAATGAGAGTAGACAGAAGATAGTAGACAGTAGACGGTAGGAAGAACACCCGGCCCGAAGGTTGAAGCGCGCCGCTCCTGTTTTTCTACTGACTACTGACTACTGTCTTCTGTCTACTTGTCTTTACCCCCGGCTTCGGTTACGAACACTCTCATGCAGCCGCTTCCCGTTGACGAGATTCTGCCCGTGGCCGTCGAGGCTTTGCGGGGCGGGCGGAGCCTCGTCGTGGAGGCCCCGCCCGGGGCGGGGAAGACGACGAGGGTGCCGGCGGCGCTGCTCGACGCGGGCGTCGCGGGCGGCGGCGAGGTGCTGGTGCTTGAGCCGCGGCGGCTGGCCGCGCGCATGGCCGCGCGCCGCGTGGCCGAGGAGCGCGGCGAGAGGTTGGGCGAGACCGTCGGCTATCAGATCAGGTTCGAGGAGGTTTCGAGCCGCGCCACGCGCCTGCGTTTTTTGACCGAAGGGGTGCTGACGAGGAGGTTGCTGGCAGACCCTCAGTTGAGAGGCGTCGGGTGCGTCGTGCTCGACGAGTTCCACGAGCGGCACTTGCAGGCAGACCTCGCGCTCGCCCTGCTCCGAAGACTTCAGCAGGGTTCGAGACCCGACCTCAGGCTCGTCGCCATGTCCGCGACGCTCGACGCCGCGCCCGTCGCGCGTTACCTGGACGACTGCACGGTGCTGCGTTCGGAAGGCCGCCGCTTCGACGTACAAGTCGAACACCTCGCGCGCCACGACGAGCGCCCTCTGGAAGTTCAAGTGGGGTCGGCCGTGCGGCGGCTCGTGTCCGAAGGGTTGGACGGGCACGTGCTCGTCTTCCTGCCGGGCGCGGCGGCGATACGGCGCGCGCAGCACGAGTGTGCGCGCGTCGCCGCCGAAAACGATTTGCTGATTCTCCCTCTGCACGGGGAGCTGCCCGCGGCCGAGCAGGACGCGGCCGTGCGCCCTTCGGAGCGGCGCAAGCTGATCCTCTCGACCAACGTCGCGGAGACTTCGGTGACGATTGAGGGCGTGGCGGCCGTCGTGGATTCGGGGCTCGCGCGCGTGGCGGCGCACTCGCCGTGGTCGGGGCTGCCGCTGTTGAAGGTCGCGCGCGTGAGCCGCGCGAGCGCCGTGCAGCGGGCGGGGCGCGCGGGGCGGACGCGCGAGGGGCGTTGCCTGCGCCTCTACACGGCGCAGGACTTCGGCGCGCGGCCCCCGAACGAGACGCCGGAGGTGAGACGGCTCGACCTCGCCGAGTCCGTGCTTGAGCTGCGCGCCGCGGGCGTCGGCGACCCGCGCGAGTTCGGGTGGTTCGAGGCGCCGCAGCCCGAGGCGCTGGAGGCGGCCGAAGACTTGCTGCGCCGGCTCGGCGCGATTGATGGAGGCGGGGGCGTGACGACGCTGGGGCGCTCGATGCTGCGCCTGCCTCTGCACCCGCGCCTCGCGCGCATCGTCGTCGAGGCCGAGTCGCGGGGCGTCGCGCGCGAGGCTTGCACCGTCGCCGCGCTCATCAGCGAGCGAGACATACGCGCCGGCCGCGTGAGCTTCGCCGCCGGCGGTCGCAAAGAGCCGGCGCGCGAACGCGAAGCCCCGCGCGCGCGCGGCGCCGCCCGGACGCACGGCTCCTCAGACCTGCTCGAACTGCTCGACCTCTTCGACGAGGCCGAGGCGCAGCGTTTCAACGCCGAGCGCCTGCGCGCGCTCGACCTCGAACCGAATGCCGTGCGCGCCGTCGAGCGCGTGGGCCGGCAGTTGCGACGAATACTCCGAGTCCCCGGTCAGAAAGCAGAAGGCGTCGGAGGACTGTCGGAAGAGAAGGAGACGGAGCTGCTCGTCTCCATCCTCGCCGGCTACCCCGACCGCGTCGCGCGCCGCCGCGCGGAGGGCGTGCGGCGCGACTGGGCGGGCGAACGCGGCGCCCCGATCGAGCTGCTGCTGGCGGGCGGCGGGACGGCCGAGCTTGCGGCCGAGAGCGTCGTGCGCGGGGCCGAGTTCGTCGTCGCCATCGACGCGGAGGAGCGGGGCGACGGCCCGCGCACGCCCTCGCGCGCGGCGAAGACCGTCGTGCGGCTCGCGAGCAAGGTCGAGCCCGAATGGCTGCTCGACCTCTTCCCCGAAGCGCTCGCCGAGAGGACGGAGGCGCGCTGGAACGCGCAGGGAGAGCGCGTCGAGCTTCTGCGGCGGCTCACCTACGACCAGCTCGCCATCGAAGAATGGCGCGCGCCCCGCGTCGAAGGCCCGGAGGTGACGCGCGCGCTCGCGGAGGCAGCGCGCGCCGCCGGGCCGCACGCCTTCGCCGACCCCGAAGAGTCGGAACGCTTCCTCGCGCGCGTCGAGTTCGTGGCGCGCACGTTCCCGGAGGCGGGGCTCCCCGAGTTGAACGATGAAGACCTGCGTCGGGCGCTCACGGACCTGTGCGAGGGGCGGCGCAGCTTCGCGGAGCTGAGGGAGGCTGCGCGCGGCGGGGGGCTCGTCGAAGCCCTGCGGCGGAGGCTCAAGCCCGAGCAGTCGCGTCTGCTCGCGCAGATGGCGCCGGAGCGCGTCGCGCTCGCCCGGGGCCGGCAGGCGCGCGTGCGTTACGAGCGCGGCCAAACGCCTTCGGTCGCCTCGCGCCTGCAAGACTTTTTCGGCATGCGCGAGGGGCCGCGCATCGCCGCGGGGCGCGTCGCGCTGGTGCTGCAACTGCTCGCGCCGAGCCAGCGACCCGTGCAGGTGACGACCGATCTGGCGGGCTTCTGGTCGCGCCACTACCCTTCGGTGCGGCGCGAGTTGGGGCGCCGCTACCCGCGCCACGCGTGGCCCGAAGACCCTTTGCAAGGTTAATGGCAAGGTGCGTCCGGCGCGCTCACCAAACTTTACAAAGCCGCTGTGGTAGATTAAAGAGTGTGTGAAGTATAATTCCGGGTACAGTCTAATTCCCCTTTGGAGAGCTAAAGAGAACATGCCAGAGTTACGCGGCAAGCAGGCGACCGAGGATGTCAAGGAAGAGTGGAAGCGCGCTTACGAGATATACCTCGCAGCTCCCGGCGTCCCGCACAACAAGAAACTCGACCGTACGGAGCGCATCAACTATGTTGCCGACAAGATGCGTCTGACCCGTAAGCAGGCCAAAAGGCGCGTGAAGAATTTCGAGGCGTGGCAACGCAACATCAAGAAGGGACTCATCACGCCGTAAGCGCCCCGAAGGCTGCCCCGGTTTGAAGGGAACCGGGTGGCCTCTCCCGCCTGAAAGTCACGCACAAACGGAAACGCTGATCGCCACGGGCCGGCCGCACTGCGGCGGCCCGCCCACCGCGACGCAGGCCGCGGTGTGTTGATATAGTGAGAAGAGCGTGAACCGTGAACCGT
>DAIRFV010000570.1:0-1540 GCA_036794905.1 Pyrinomonadaceae bacterium
TGCCCGCCGGCGTCCCCGGCGAGCTGCACGTCGGCGGCGCGGGCGTGGCGCGCTGTTACCTGAACCGGCCGGGCCTGACCGCCGAGCGTTTCATCCCCGACCCGTTCTCCGAGGAGCCGGGCGCGCGCCTCTACAGGACGGGCGACCTCGCGCGCTGGCTCCCCACGGGCGACGTGGACTACCTGGGCCGCGCGGACCATCAGGTGAAGGTGCGCGGCTTCCGCATCGAGCTCGGCGAGATCGAGGCGACGCTGCTGCGTCATGCCGAAGTGCGCGAGGCGGTCGTCGTCCTGCGCGAAGACGAGCCGGGGCGCCAGAACATCGTCGCCTATCTCGTGCCGGAGCCGGGGCACACGCCCGAGCCGGGCGCGCTCCGCGCGCACCTGCGCGAGACGCTGGCCCACTTCATGCTCCCCTCGGCCTTCGTCACGCTGGAGCGCATCCCCGTCACGCCCAACGGCAAAGTGAATCGCAAGGCCCTGCCGCGCCCCGAGGCGCTGCGGCCCGAGCTGACGGCCGACTTCGTGGCGCCGCGCACGAACGCGGAGATCACCATCGCCTCCGTCTGGCGCGAGGCGCTCGGCATAGACGTGCTCGGCGCGCACGACAACTTCTTCGACCTCGGCGGCCACTCGCTGCTGCTCGTGCAGGTGCACCAGAAGTTGAACGCGGCGCTCGGGCGCGAGCTCTCCATCATAGACCTTTTCAAGTACCCGACCGTCAGCGCGCTCGCCGACCACCTCTCGTCGGGGGCGGACGCGTCGCCCCTGTTCGACGAGGGGGCGGGCGCGGAGAAGTTGCAGGTGGGCAAGAACCGTCTGCAACAGCAACTCAGGCTCAGCCGACGTACCGCGGGGGAACAGTCAGGAGGCACACATGAATCGCTCTAAAGCCGCACAGCAGAGGACGGGGTTGGAGATAGCCATCGTCGGGATGGCGGGGCGCTTCCCCGGCGCGGGGAACGTCGAGGAGTTCTGGCGCAACCTCCGCGAGGGCGTCGAGTCCGTCGGCACCTTCACGGACGAGGAGCTGTCGGAGGCCGGCGTCTCGCCCGCCTCCTACCACAGCCCCCACTACGTCCGCGCGCGCGGCGTGGTCGAAGGCGCAGACCTCTTCGACGCAGCCTTCTTCGGCATGAGCGGCAAGGAGGCCGAGATCACGGACCCGCAGCACAGGCAGCTCCTCGAATGCGCGTGGGAGGCCCTGGAGAATGCGGGCTACCACGCCGAAGGCTACGCGGGCTCCGTCGGCGTCTACGCCGGCGCCGGGATGAACTCGTACCTCGCCAACCTTCTTTCGAGCGAGGAGCTGATCCAGTCAATCGGCGTGATGCTGGCCGGCATCGGCAACGAGAAAGACCACCTGACCACGCGCGTCTCCTACAAGCTGAGCCTCAAGGGGCCGGCCGTGACCGTGCAGACCTCGTGCTCGACCTCGCTCGTCGCCGTCAGCCTCGCCTGCCAGGGGTTGCTGAGCGGCGCCTGTGACATGGCGCTGGCGGGGGGCGTCTCGATCAGCCTGCCGCAGCGGGCCGGCTACT
>DAIRFV010000343.1:0-6005 GCA_036794905.1 Pyrinomonadaceae bacterium
GCTACCGCTGACGCCGAACGGGAAGATTAACAGGCGCGCGCTGGCGGAGCCGGAGTGGGGCGGCGCGGGCGCGGGCGCCTTCGGCGCGGAGGTCTGGCGGACGCCGTTGGAAGAGTTAGTGGCCGGCATCTGGGCCGAGGTGCTGGGGGCGGAGGAGGTCAGGCCGGGCGCGGACTTCTTCGAGCTGGGCGGCCATTCGCTTTTGGCGACGCGCGTCGTCTCGCGCGTGAGGGCGGCGACGGGCGTCGAGGTCGAGCTGCGGCGGCTGTACGAGTCGCCCACCGTCGCGGGGCTGGCGGCGTATGCCGAGCAGGCGTTGAAGGCGGGCGGGGGGCTTTCGTCGCCGCCGATCGAGAGGACGGCGCGCGGGGGCGAGGCGCCGCTCTCGTTCGCGCAGCAACGCCTGTGGTTCCTCGAACGGCTCGACCCGGAGGGCGCAGCCTACAACCTCCACACCGCGATCCGACTCGGGGGCGGGCTGAACGTGGCCGCGTTGAAGCAGGGCTTCGACGAGATCATCAGGCGGCACGAGACGCTGCGCACGAGCTTCGGCGAGTCGAACGGCGAGCCTTCGCAGTTCATCGCCGCGGCGGCGGAGCTGCCGCTGTCTCTGGTGGACCTGCGCGGGCTGCCGGCTCACGAGGTCGAACGCGCCGTCGAGGCGGCGGCCCTGGCCGAGACCCGGCATAGATTCGACCTGACGCGCGCGCCGCTGCTGCGTGCGACGCTGCTGCGCGTGGCCGATTCGGAGCACGTCCTGCTCCTGACGATGCATCACATTATTTCGGACGGCTGGTCGATCGGCGTCCTCACCAGGGAAGTCTCTGCTCTCTATGCCGCGTACGCCGAAGGGAAGCCGTCGCCGCTCGCAGAGCTCGACGTTCAGTACGCGGACTATGCGGCGTGGCAGCGCGGCTGGCTGCAAGGCGAGACGCTCGAACGCCAACTCTCTTACTGGAAAGAGAAGCTGCGGGGCGCCCCGCCGGCGCTGGAGCTGCCGACCGACCGGCCGCGCCCGCCCGTGCAGATGCACCGCGGCGAGAACATCACCTACAGGCTCGACGGCGGGCTGGTGCGTGCGCTGAAGGAGTTTAGTCGGCGCGACGGCGCGACGCTCTTCATGACGCTGCTCGCGGGCTTCAAGGCGGTGCTCTCACGGCTGGCCGATGAGAAGGATGTCGTCATCGGGACGCCCCTCGCCGGCCGCACGCGCGCGGAGACGGAAGGGCTCATCGGCTTCTTCATCAACACGCTGGTGCTGCGGACGCGCGTGGAAAGGGAGGAGAGCTTCCGCGAGCTGGTGCGGCGCGTGAGGGAGACGACGCTCGACGCGTACGCGCATCAGGACATCCCCTTCGAGCGTCTGCTCGAAGCGCTCCAACCGCCGCGCGATTTGAGTCGGACTCCGCTCTTTCAGGTCTTCTTCAACATGCTCAACTTCTCGGACGTGAAGCTGGAGCTGCCCGGCGTCTCGCTCGAAACACTCCCGGTCCCGAGCGGCCGCGCAAACTTCGACCTCACGCTCTACCTTGAAGAGAAGGGCGACGGCCTCGAACTGGGGCTGGTCTACGACGCAGACCTCTTCGGTCGCGCGCGCATGAACGAACTGCTCGCGCAGTTCGACCGACTGCTGCGGCAGGCCGTCGCGAACCCGGACGAGAAGCTCAACCAACTCTCGCTCCTCACGCCGTCCTCGAACTCTTTCCTGCCCGACCCGACCGAGCCTCTGAGCGACGCGTGGCACGGCGGCGTCCACGCGCTCTTCGCGCGCCGCGCGCAGGCCGGCCCGCGGCGTACGGCCGTCGTCGAGTCGGCGGGCGCGTGGAGCTACGCGGAGCTGAACGGGCGCGCCAACCGCGTCGCGCACTACCTGCTCGCGGGCGGCGTCGGGCGCGGCGACGTGGTCGCCATCTACGCGCACCGCAGCGCCGCGCTGGCCGGCGCCGTGCTCGGCGTGCTCAAGGCGGGCGCGGCCTTCCTGATCCTCGACCCGGCCTACCCGCCCGAGCGGCTGGCCGAGTACCTGCGCATCGCGCGGCCGCGCGGCTTCGTCGAACTGCAGGAGGCGGGCGAACTCCCCGCGGCGCTCGGCGAGTTCGTCGCCGAGTCCGACTGCCGCTGCCGGCTCACCCTGCCCGCCTTCGCCGCCGCCGCCGCGTGGAGAGAGCTTGAGCGCTTCTCGGATGAAGAACCTGCGGTCGAGGTCGGGGCGGACGACGTGGCTTACATCTCCTTCACGTCGGGCTCGACGGGGAAGCCGAAGGGGATTCTCGGCCGGCAGGGGCCCCTGTCGCACTTCCTGCCGTGGCAGCGCGAATACTTCGGCCTGCTGGAAAGCGACCGCTACAGCATGCTCTCGGGGCTGTCGCACGACCCTTTGCACCGCGACATATTCACGCCGCTCGCGCTCGGCGCGACCGTCTGCGTCCCCGACCCCGAGAAGATAGGCGTCGCCGGCTGGCTGGCCGACTGGATGGCGCGTGAGCACGTCACCATCGCGCACCTCACCCCGGCCATGGCGCAACTGCTCACGCAGGGCGCGACCGGCGCGGCCGACGAAGGCCTGACGAAGACGCCGCTGCGCTACGCCTTCACGGTCGGCGACGTGCTGACGAAGAACGACGTGGCGCGGCTGCGCCGCATGGCGCCGGGCGTCACCTGCGTCAACTTCTACGGCTCGACCGAGTCGCAGCGCGCCGTCGGCTTCTACGTCGTGCCCGACGAGGGCGCGGCGGCGGAAGGGCGCACGAAGGAGATCATCCCGCTCGGGCGCGGGATGAGGGACGTGCAACTGCTCGTCCTGAACTCGGCCGGGCGGATGTGCGGCGTGGGCGAGGCCGGCGAGATTTACATACGCAGCCCGCACCTCGCCAAAGGCTACCTCGGCGACGAAGAGCTGAGCCGGGCGAAGTTCATCACCAACCCCTTCACGGGCGCGCCGGGCGACCGCCTCTACCGGACGGGGGATCAGGGCTCGTACACGGCCGGGGGCGACGTGGAGTTCCTCGGCCGCAACGACCAGCAGGTGAAGGTGCGCGGCTTCCGCATCGAACTCGGCGAGATCGAGGCCGTGCTGGCCTCGCACCCGCGGGTGCAGGAGGCCGTCGTCATCGCGCGCGCAGACGCGCGCGGAGGCCGACGCCTCGACGCCTACGTCGTCCCGCGCCCGCAGGAGGCGACCGGGACGGACGAGCTGCGCGCCTTCCTCACGGCGAAGCTGCCGGAGTACATGGTGCCTTCGGCCTTCGTCGTCCTCGCGGCGCTCCCCGTGACGCCCAACGGCAAGGTTGACCGGCGCGCGCTGCCGGCGCCGGACACGGCGGCGCTCGCGGGCGCGGGCGCGTACGTCGCGCCGCGCGACGCGACCGAGGAGCGGGTGGCCGAAATCTGGGCGGCGGTGCTCGGGGTCGGGCGCGTCGGCGTCCACGACAACTTCTTCGAGCTCGGCGGCCACTCGCTGCTCGCCACGCAGATCAACACGCGCCTGCGCGACGCCTTCGGCGTGGAAGTCCCGCTGCGCGACCTCTTCCAGTCGCCGACGGTCGCGCGGCTCGCCGAAGCGGTCGCCGCGGCGCAGCGGCGGCAGGAGGAGGAGGAGGAGTTGCGGCTGCTCCAGCTCGTCGAGCAGTTCTCCGACGAGGAGGTGAGCCGCGAACTCCTCAAGCGCGCCGGGCCGGAGCCCCCCGGCCCCTAGCCGCGGGGGATGGTCCCCTTTGTTAACGGTTGGTCCCGCGCCGGCGTCACTAATCGTCATGGCCGGCGCAAGGGCGGCACAGTCCGACTCGGTTCGGCTTCACCCGGATCCGCGGGAAACGCCTCGACGCAGGGGCCGTTGGGCGGGTCAAGATCAGACCTAACTTCTGGATGTTAAGGAGCAAAGCGATGAGAGCGAGAATGTTCTTTTTGTCTGTGGTGTTCCTCGCGTGCCTGTTCGGTTTGGGCTTGCGTGGGAACGCGGTGAGCGGCGTCGCCGCGGCCCCGGCCGCCGCCATCGTGGTTGACGACTTCGAGGACGGCGACCTCAGCGCGCCGGGCGGCAACTGGTACAAGATTTCCGACAGCGTCGCGGGCGGCTCTTCGCGCGCCGAGGCGCAGGTCGTGGCCGGGGGCGCGGGCCGCAGCAAGCGCTCGATGAAACTCTCGGGCGCGCTCACCAGCGACTTCAAGTTCGGCCCCTTCGCCGGCATCGGCGTCAGGGTCCCCGGCGGCCAGCGCGACCTGTCGGGCTACACCGGCATCCGCTTCTACGCCCGCGGCGACGGCGGCCAGTACCGCATCTCGGTGCCGTGCGCGGCCGTGCGCGACCACAACGAGTACGGCAAGGACTTCACGGCCGGCCCCGCCTGGAAGCTCTACAGCTTCCCGTTCTCGCAGCTCGCGCAGCAGCCGGGCTGGGGCCGCCCCGTCCAGTGGAGCGGCCGTGACGTGCAGGGCGTCGAACTGGTGGCCGGGGGCGGCGCGCGCAACTTCAACGTGCAGATAGACCAGATCGCCTTCTACTAAGCGCGAGGGTACGCCCGGCCCGGGACGCCGGGGCCGCCCGAGCGGACGACTCCGGCCGGCGAGCCGGGGGCGCGCCTCACCCGCACGCCCCGGCCCCGCACGGCCCTTGGCCCCGCACCGGTAACAGACACGCCGCCCGCGCCGCCGGCTTCCGCGCGACCCTTTCATTCCCTGACAACGCAACGAACGCCCGCCGTCCTCCCGCGCACAACCGCCGGGGGAGGGCAGGGTCTTCCCTGAACGGCCGAAAGATTCGCAGAGGAACCCCCACAGGGGAGGTAACAATGAAGTTATCACCATCGCCGACACACAGGCTGAGCAGCCTGAAGTTCAAACCGGAGAAGACGGTCGTCCGCGTCGGCGACCTCGAAATCGGGAACGGCGACCTGACGGTCATCGCCGGCCCGTGCGCCGTCGAGAGCCGGGAGCAGTTGACCTTTATCGCCGCCTGCGTCAGCGAGCTGGGGTTGAAGTTCTTGCGCGGCGGCGCCTACAAGCCGCGCACTTCGCCCTACGCCTTCATGGGGCTCGGCGAGGAGGGGCTCGAACTCCTCGCCGAAGTCCGCGACAAGTTCGGCCTCTACGTCGTCACCGAGGCGATGAGCGTCGAGTGTGTCGGGCTCGTCGAGGAGTACGCCGACGTGATCCAGATCGGCGCGCGCAACATGCAGAACTACGACCTGCTGCGGCGCGTCGGCCGCGCGCGCAAGCCCGTGCTGCTCAAGCGCGGGATGACGGCCACGCTCGAAGAGTTTTTGCTCGCCGCCGAGTACATCCTCTACGAGGGCAACCCGGACGTCATCCTCTGCGAGCGCGGCATCCGCACCTTCAGCGACCACTCGCGCTTCACGCTCGACCTGGCCATCGTGCCCGCGATCCAGCAGATCAGCCACCTCCCCGTCATCGTGGACCCGAGCCACGCCGCCGGGAGCGTCGAGAAGGTCATCCCGCTGGCGCGCGCGGGCGTCGGCGCCGGCGCCGACGGGCTCATCGTCGAAGTCCACCACCGGCCCGAGCAGGCTTTCTCGGACGGCCACCAGGCGTTGACGCCCGGCCTGCTCGAAGTGATGTGCCAGCAGGTGCAGCAGATCTTCGCGGTCACACGACAGGGCAACGCCGTCCTGGCGGACATCTAGCCCGGGGCCTGCGCGCGACTCCGCAGGCCGGCACTTAAACCTTTAAGGAGAACATCAATGGAAGAGTTGAGCATCAACGGCGGCCGGCCGGCCAAGCGCAAGCCCTACCCGGAATGGCCCGCCTTCGACGAGCGCGAAATCTCGTCGGTCGTGGACGTGATCAAGAGCCGCAAGTGGTGGCGCATGGTCGGCGAGCAGGTCGCCGAGTTCGAGCGCGAGTTCGCCGCCTACCACAATGCGCGCGCGGCGGTCGCCGTCGCCAACGGCACGCAGGCCATCGAGGTCGCGCTCGCCGCGCTCGGCGTCGAGCACGGCGACGAGGTCATCGTCCCCGCCTTCAGCTTCATCTCGACGGCGACGGCCGTC
>DAIRFV010000344.1:0-5992 GCA_036794905.1 Pyrinomonadaceae bacterium
GTCACCACGTCGCGCGGGGCCAGTTCCGCCGCGCCCGAGTAGCGCGGCATGAAGCGGCGCCCCGCCGCGTTCCTGAGCACGCCGCCCTCGCCGCGCAGCGCCTCCGAGAGCAGGAAGCGCGGCGCGCCCTCGACGTTCAAGGCCGTCGGGTGGAACTGCACGAACTCCATGTCGGAGAGTTCCGCGCCCGCCTCGTATGCCATCGCCATCCCGTCGCCGGTCGCCACCGCCGGGTTGGTCGTGTGCAGGTAGAGCGCGCCCGCGCCGCCCGTCGCCAGCACCACGCCGCGCGCCAGCAGCACGCGCGGCGCGCGCACCAGAGGGTCGAGGTAGCGCACGCCGCCGACGCGGCCTTCCGCGAAGACGAGCGACTCGGTCTCGGCGTGCGCGAGGAAGGTGATGTTGCGCTCGCGGCCCGCGCGCGCCAGCAGCGCCCGGACGATCTCGCGCCCCGTGGCGTCGCCCTGCGCGTGCAGAATCCGCGGGCGCGAGTGCGCGGCCTCGCGCGTGAAGAGGAGGCGGCCGCCCTCGCGGTCGAACTCCGTGCCCCACTCGATCAGCTCCTCGATGTAGCGGCGGCCCTCGCCGACCAGCACCTCGACGGCGCGCTCGTCGCAGAGCCCCGCGCCCGCGGCCACCGTGTCCTCCTCGTGGAGCGACACCTCGTCCTCTTCGGAGAGCGCGACGGCCACGCCGCCCTGCGCGTACTCCGTGTTCGACTCCTCGCGCCTGTCCTTCGTCAGCACGGTCACGCGCGCCCCGGCCCGCGACAGCTCGACCGCCGCGCGCAGGCCCGCGATGCCGCTCCCCACCACGATGAAATCCGTTTCGAGAGTCATATGAATTTTTGATTTTAGATTTTTGATGTTCGATTTGCTAATCAAGAAGCAGTCGGTGTTCAGCCGTTACAGCGGTGTTCATACGGGCGCGACTCCACAGCGGTCAGAACCGCCCGCGGTGGCGGGTGGGTCGGACTTGCGCGTCAGTGGCTCTCTGTTGGTAAACGTACCCACCCGCCACCGCGGGCGGTTCTGACTTTGCGCCGAACGCTCGGGGGCGTTAAAATTCGCGGCGCAGCTTCATATCAGAAAGTTCCCCGGATTCATCAGCCAACATCGTCGGCCGAAGTGCGCGCCCCCCAACCCACGCAGGGCGCGCGCCGCGCCGCCACACACACTCGCGGAGGGTTAAAAAATGCTCTGGAAACGTCTGTCGATCACGTTGTTCGCCGCGCTGCTCTGCGCGACCACGCTCCAGCCGGCGCTCGCGCAGCAGCGCCGGGGCGGCGCGAAGGCCCCGGCCGCCAGGGCCGGCGCGCCCGTCCTGCCGCCGATCAAGTACACGCAGTTCTTCCTGCCCAACGGGATGCGCGTCATCTTCCACGAAGACCACTCGACGCCCATCGTCGGCGTCAACGTCTGGTATCACGTCGGCTCGAAGAACGAGGACAAGGGGCGCACGGGCTTCGCCCACCTCTTCGAGCACATGATGTTCCAGGGGTTCAAGGGCTACGACCTCGACTACATCCCGGTCATCCAGGAGGTCGGCGGCGCCATCAACGGCTCGACCAACCAGGACAGGACGAACTACTGGGAACTGCTGCCGTCGAACTTCCTCGAAATGGCGCTCTACATGGAGGCCGGGCGCATGGCCAACCTCCTCGAAGCGATGACGCAGACCAAGCTCGACAACCAGCGCGACGTGGTCAAGAACGAGAAGCGCCAGCGCATCGACAACCAGCCCTACGGGCAGGCGTTCTACAAGATCAACGAGGCGATGTACCCCGAGGGGCACCCGTACCGCTGGCCGGTCATCGGCTCGATGGAGGATTTGTCGGCCGCCTCGATGGACGACGTGAAGGCGTTCTTCCGCCGCTACTACGTGCCGAACAACGCGAGCCTCGTCATCTCCGGCGACTTCGACCCGAAGGAGGCGCGCGCGTTGGTCGAGAAGTACTTCGGCCCCATTAAGAAGGGCGAGCCCGTGACGCGCCCGCAGGCGCCTAGCCCCAGGCTCGACCGCGAGGTGCGCGAGCAGATCGACGACCGCGTCCAGTTCCCGCGCCTCTACATGGTCTGGCACTCGGCGCCGCAGTACTCGAAGGACGAGGCGGCGCTCGACCTGCTCTCCTCCATCCTCGGCGGCGGCAAGTCGGGGCGCCTCTACAAGGCGCTCCAGTACGGCGAGAACCAGATCGCGCAGCAGGTCTCCATCTTCAACAACACGAGCGAGCTCGCCGGCCTGATGCAGGTCGTCGCGCAGCCGCGCCCCGGCCACACGCTCGAAGAGGTCGAGAAGGCCGTCCTGGCCGAGATCGAGAACATCAAGACGACGCCGCCCACGGCCGAAGAGATGGAGCGCGTCTACAACGCGCGCGAAGCCTCCTTCATCTACGGCCTGCAAACCGTCGGCAGCTTCGGCGGCAAGGACGACCAGCTCAACAACTACGCCACCTTCCTCAACGACCCCGGCTACTTCGAGAAAGACCTCGCGCGCTACCGCGCGGTGACGGCGGCCGACGTGCAGCGCGTCGCGCGCCAGTACCTGACCGGCAACCGCTACGTGCTCTCGATCGTGCCGCGCCCGGCCGGCCCGGCCGGCGCCGCCGGCCCCGCGCCGATGAGCCCGCGCGAGGCGATGCCGACGCCTTCGGCCCAGTCGGCCGGGGCGGGACAGCCCGGGGCGGCCGCGCCCACGGGGCAGAGCGCGCCGACGGGCACTGCCTCCGGCACGGCGCAGCCGGCCGCCGCGCAGTCGCAGCCCGCGGGCGTCCAGCCCATCACCAAGACCGAGGCCCAGGCCACGCAGGCCGCCGGGGCCGCCCCGCCGCAGACGGCCTCGCCCGCCGCGCCGGGCGGACAGCAGCGTGCGATGACCGGCCCGCCGCGCGGCGCCGCCGCCGCGGCCCGCCCGGCCGGCCCGCAGGCGCCGGCCAAGCCCAAGACCGACCGCTCGCTGCTGCCGAAGGAGAAGGCCGACCCGCGGCTTTCGCTCCCGGCCGTGCAGCGGCGCAAGCTCTCGAACGGCCTTGAGGTGCTCGTCGTCGAGCACCACGAGGTGCCCGTCGTGAGCATGAACCTCGTGATGAAGATGGGGGGTGCGGGCGACCCGGCGGAGAAGGCCGGGCTCGCCAGCTTGACGGCCGACATGCTCGACGAGGGGACGGCCACGCGCGACGCGCTACAGATTTCCGACCAGCTCGCGCGCATCGGCTCCGGCGTCAACGTCGGGGCCGGCTGGGACTCGACGACGGCTTCCTTGCGGACGCTGACGCGCCACCTCGACCGCGCGCTCGAAATCTACGCGGATGTCATCACGAACCCGGCCTTCCCCGACAAGGAGTTGCAGCGCCTGCGCGCGCAGCGCCTCGCCGCGCTCCGCCAGCAGAAGGACAGCCCCGAGGCGGTCGCCAGCCTCGTCTTCCAGTCGGTGCTCTACGGGCGCACGCACCCGTACGGCCACGCGCTCTCGGGCGACGAGGCGTCGCTCCAGTCGCTCTCGGTCGCGGACGTGCGCAAGTTCTACGAGACCTACTACCGGCCGAACAACTCGGCGCTCATCGTCGTCGGCGACGTGAAGCCCGACGCCGTCGTGGCGAAGCTGGAGAAGGCTTTCGCCGGCTGGAAGAGCGGGCACGTCCCCGCCGTGGACGTGTCGGTCGCGCCCGTCGAGCGCGACAAGTCGATGATCTACCTCGTCGACCGCCCGGGCTCCGTCCAGTCGATCATCCAGATCGGGCAGGTCGCCGCGCCGCGTTCGAGCCCCGACTACTTCCCGCTCTTCGTCATGAACCGCATCCTGGGCGGGGCGTCGTCCGCGCGCATCAACCTGAATTTGCGCGAGGACAAGGGCTACACCTACGGCGCCAGCTCCTCGTTCAGCTTCCGGCGCGGCGCGGGGCCGTTCACGGCCGCGGCGCCCGTGCAGGGGTTCTCGACGAAGGAGTCGGTGATGGAGTTCATGAAGGAGCTGCGCGGCATCCGCGGCGAGATGCCCGCCAGCCAGGCGGAGCTCGACGCCGCCAAGCAGGCCATCGTTCGCGGCTTCCCGCGCGGCTTCGAGACGCCCGACCAGATCGCCAACCAGTTGGAGCTGATCGTCACCTACGACCTGCCCGACACGTACTTCAACAGCTACATCGAGCGGGTGCAGGCCGTCACGCTCGAAGACGTGAACCGCGTGGCCAACCGCTACCTCCAGCCCGACCGCATGGCCGTCGTCATCGTCGGCGACCGCAAGGCCATCGAGCAGGGCTTGCGCGCGCTCGACGGCCTCGGCGAGCGCATCTCCTACATGGACAACGAGGGGCGCCCCGCGACGCCGGGCGGCGGCTCCGCCGGCAGCGGGGGGACGCGGTAGGAGTAGACAGTAGACAGTAGTCAGCAGGGGATAGCAGACAGCGCGGCTCTCATCTTCAACCGATGGGAGCCGCGCTGTTTTACCTCTTACCTACTGACTCCTGTCTACTGACTCCTGTCTACTGCATTACTTCCCCGTCCGGCGGACGATGAGGACGATGACGAAGTTCTGGTCGGGGCGGCTGGTGTTGAGTGTGCCGACGAGCGTCGGCTCGCCCTCGCGCACGCTGAGCTGCGTGCTGAGGCCGGCGTCCTCGTACTGGATGACGGGGAAGCCCGCCTCGCCCTTGTCGTTCTTCACGCCCGCCGACAGGACGGGGACTTTCATGCCGAGGCGGAACTGCTGGATGTTGATGAACGGCTGCGCCGAGGCCGGGTCGATCAGCTTCACGCCCGAGACGGAGAGTTGCAGGAAGGACGGCGGGACTTGGCCCTGCGCCTGCGCGGGGTTGAAGACGCGGCCGCCCACGGTCTTGAGTTCGAGCGCGCCGCCGTCCCTGACGCGGTTGATGAGCGCGGCGGCCACGCGGTAGTCGCCGGGCGGGAGCGCGGACTTGAGCTGTCGCACCACGCCGTCGAGCGACGGCGGAGGCTTCGGCGCGCCCTCCGCGCCCTCGGCCGTGACGAGCAGGTACAGTTGCACCTCGTGGTTGACCTCGGCGCGCGACGGCGCGCCCGAGTCCTGCGCGGGGGCGTCGGCGGCCGCGGCGAGCGTGAGGGCGAGCGCGAGCAGCAGCGCGCCCCTCCCCTGTCGGTTCAGCATGGGGTGGACTCCCTTCCTGTCTTCGGACGGTTGAGACGTGCGGGGAAAGTTTCCAGGTTAAGACACGCGCCGCGCGCCGCGCGGTTCCGCAAACAACGGCGGCGCCACACGTCAACACTTCTCATCGCCGCCCCCGACCCTTTAACTATGACCTTCCGCTACCGGTCGTCCTCGCCCCGCTTCTTGTAAATCTTCTTGAGGTCGCGGTGGACGCGTTTGACGCGCGCCTTGTCGTCCTGCGCCTTGCGCTGGTCAACCAGTGTCGCGGCGTGGTGCATCTCGGCCTGCATCTTGCGGTAGTTGCGGTAGCGCTCCGGGTCGAGCCGGCCCGCGTCCAGGGCCTCGCGCACGGCGCAGCCGGGCTCGCCCTCGTGCCGGCAGTCGGTGAAGCGGCACGTCGCGGCCGCCGCCTCGATCTC
Organism: Pyrinomonadaceae bacterium; assembly: GCA_036794905.1. Classification (GTDB taxonomy): domain Bacteria; phylum Acidobacteriota; class Blastocatellia; order Pyrinomonadales; family Pyrinomonadaceae; genus QHXN01. The sequence goes on from DAIRFV010000344.1 coordinate 5,541, forward strand.
CTCGAAGGTCTCGCGCAGCCCCCGCTCGCTCACCAGCAGTTGCAGCTCGCGCATCCCCGGCGTGTCGAGGACGAGCCCGGCGCCGGGCAGCACGAACAGCTCGCGGTGCGTCGTCGTGTGCCGGCCGCGCGCGTCCGCCAGACGCACCTCCTGCGTCCGCTGCACCTCCGAACCCAGCAGGCGGTTCGTGATGGTTGACTTGCCCGTGCCCGACGACCCCATCAGCGCCACCGTGCGGCCGCGGCCGACGTAGGGGAGGAGCTGTTCGACGCCGACGCCGCGCTTCGCGCTCAGCGCGAGCACGGGCACGCCGGGCGCGACGCGCGCGATCTCCGCCCGCCGCTCCTCGACCTCCTCGATCAGGTCGGCCTTGTTGAGGACGACGACCGGCTCGGCGCCGCTCTCCCAAGCCATGATGAGGTAGCGCTCGACGCGGCGCGGGTTGTAGTCGT
>DAIRFV010000571.1:0-1534 GCA_036794905.1 Pyrinomonadaceae bacterium
TAAGCCGTGTCCCCGTGCCCGCGGTGGTTGAACTCGTCGTCGGCTGTACGTCCCTCAAGCCTTCAGACTCAACTCGGGAATCTCGACCTCCGTCCCGCCGAGCCGCAGGCGCAGCGCGTAGACGCCCTCGGCCACGGGCGGGAGCGTGAACTCGCAGAGGTCGTTGAGCGCGGCGCGCGCGGCCGTCTCTCCGCCGGAGACGATCTCGACCTCGCCGCCCTCGCAGGAGGGGCCGAGCACCTGCCCCGAGACCGTCCAGCCCTCGCCGCCCGCGGCGAGCCGCAGGTCAACGTCGAGGTCGCCCGCGCTGAAGAGCATCTGGCGCGCGGGCGCGGCCTGACCCGAGCGCACGCCGAAGGCCGGTTGGAGGCTGCTGCTGTCGAAGGTGAGCGCGGCGACGAGTCGGCGCAGGAGCCCAGGCTCCGGCCCTTCGGCGCGGCGGGCGCGGAACATGCGGACGACCGAGGCGACCACGCGGGGCGGCGCGTCCTCGGACGCGTCGGCGCGCATGAGCGCCGCGAGGTGGCCGAGCTGCGCGGCCTGCGCCGAGCAGGTCGTGCAGTCGGCGAGGTGCGTGCGCGCCGCGGCCGCCTCTTCCTGAGACAGGCGTCCCTCGGCCAGTTCGGCCAGCCGCGCGAAGGGTATGTGTCTAGAGGTCAGTCTCATGTTGCGCTCCAACGGGGGCGCCGGAACCTGCCGCGCCCGCACGTCGAAACAGTGCGCGGGCGGCGGCGAAAAATACATGGAAGACCGTGAACCGTGAACCGCGAAAGGCCGTGAACCGTAAACCGTGAACCGTGGCGAGTTTAAAGCCACTAGCTCGTCAAAAACTTACGACCCGTGCCGGCGGGCATTTTCTTGTCACGGTTCACGGTTTACGGTTCACGCCTCCCTACGGTTTACGGTTCACGAGAAACCCTTCTTCTTCAGCGCGTCGAGCAGTTTCTTGAGGCAGCGGGCGCGGGTCGGGCCGATGCTGCCTTCTGAGGTGCCGAGCGCGGCGGCGATCTCGGCGTAGGGCGGCGGCTCGGCGGCGTAGAAGAGCAACTGGAGGAGCGTGCGGCAGCGTCCGCCCAGCTCCGAGAGCGCCGCGCGGACGAGGTGCTGCTCTTCGAGTCGCGTCAGCGCCTCGTCCGGGAGCAGCCCTTCGTCGGCGAGGTCGTACATCTCGTCCTCTGCGCCGCCCTCCTCGGACGCGAAGGGCCGGAGCGCCTTCGCCCGCCCGACCGCGCGCCAGGTCTTCCGCTTGGCCGTCGTGACGAGCCACGCCTGAAGGCGCGACGGCTGCTCGATGGTCTCGATGCTCTCAAGGAGGGTCGTGAAAACGTCCTGGAAGATTTCGGCGGCCGCGTCCTCGTCGAGCCCCGCGCGCCGCGGGATGGTGTAGATGAGCCGCTGGTAGCGAAGCACCAGCGCCTCCCACGCGCCCTCGTCGCCGCGGCGGCACGCCGCCAGCAGTTGTTCGTCGTTCCGCCCCGTCACCTCAGCCGTCGCCACGCGCCAAAGCATAGGCGGGGGCAGGGAAAAAGGCAAA
>DAIRFV010000345.1:0-5967 GCA_036794905.1 Pyrinomonadaceae bacterium
GCCGATGCCGAAGACGATGTCGTTGGACTGGATGGCCTCGATGTAGCGGCGCTGGTTGGCCGACTTGGGCGCGACCTGCTTCTTGCCGGCGGGGTTGAAACGCGCCTTGGTGAAGTAGTCGCGCAGGGTGTAGGCGCGGTCTTCGGCGATCTGCGCGAACGCCTCCCGCAGCTCCTTGTCGGTGAAGGTCTTGCCCTCGCGGAAGAGCGCGGCGAAGTCCTCGATGATGCGCCCGGCGGTCTCGACGTCGTCGGGGTCGCCGTCGAGCGTCAGGTCCTGCCCGCGCGCGTCCACGCGCACGTTGAGGAGCGATTCCAGGTGCTTGATGTTCTGGTCGTGGACGCCGAAGAGCGTCTCGACCGCGCGGGGCGGAAGCTCGATCTTCTTCAAAAGGCGCTCTCTTCTCCTTCTCGCGGGGACGGTTCGGCGTGGCGGTGCCGGGGGCGGATGAGGGGCGAAAAAACGGTCTGCTCCATTGCAGAAACGACGCTACAACACGGCGGGCGGGGGTGTCAACGCCGTCGCGCGCGCGACGGACGCGCTTGTTCGCCCGCAGACATTTAAAGGGGGTCTGGCCTGCCCGCCGCCGCGCCTTGACACCGCCGCGGCGGCTCCCTATACTTTGGGCTTTGCTCTGGCGGGCAGATTCTCGACAGTGTGCCCCGGCGAGCTTTTCAGACGAGAAATAAGGACAGACGGAGTTAATCGAGAGATGCCTAATCACAAGTCAGCCGAGAAGCGCGTGCGCCAGAACGAGAAGCGCCGCGACATCAACCGCGGCAACCGCGGGCGCCTGCGCACGGGGATCAAGAAGCTGCGCGCCGCGATGGAGTCCGGCGAGGCGGGGGCGGCGCAGGAGCTTCTGCCGAAGACGGTCTCGCTCATCGACAAGGCCGTGCAGAAGGGCGTGCTCCACCGCAACGCGGCCGCGCGCTACAAGTCGCGCCTGACGGTGCGCGTGACCGAGTCGGGCAAGTAGGGCGCTAAAAAATTTACGGACGCGAGGCAGGCCGCAGGTGCGCGGCCTGCCTCGCTTTTTTGCGTCAGGAGGGCGCAAACGATGCCGAAGCCGAACGAGCTATACCGGTCTGACGGAGAGGTCTTGGAGGTCGTCCGCAGGTTCGAGTCGTGCGAGCTGCCCCCGGCCGACTTCAACCACAGGGAGCACCTTCTGGTCGCGCTCTGCTACCTCCTGCGCATGGGCGAGGCCGACGCGGTCGGGCGCGTCCGCGCGCGCCTCAACGCGTACGTCGCGGCGCACGGCGTCAACCCGAGCCTCTACCACGAGACGATCACGGTCTTCTGGCTCAAGCGCGTCCGCGCCTACGTCGCGCGCGCGGGCGACGACCTCGGCCTCGCCGAGATGACCAACGCGCTCGCCGCGGAGTGCGGCAGCTCGCGCCTCGTCTTCGACTATTACAGTAAAGAGTTGATTGATTCAGATACGGCGAGACGCGAATGGGTCGAGCCCGATTTAAAACCGCTCGACTTTTAACGGTCTTCACGCCGACAGCTCGCAGACGAGCATTTCGAGTTGGAGGCGGGAGCCGCGTTCGCCGCCGCCGCCGAGCGAGGTCTTGATGGCGAGGTCGGCCTCGGCGATGCGCCGGATGCGGCGCGCGAGTTCCTGCGCGTCGGCGCGGCGGGCGGTGGCGAGGAACTCCTTGCGCTGGCTGAAGGGCATGTTGACGACGCGGAAGACCTCCTGCTCGGGCGCGCCGCGCGACATCAGCTCCTTGGCGAGCGCGAGGCGGTGAAAGTTGCTCGCCAGCAGCCCGAGGAGCATGACGGGCTCGGCGCCGTCGTCGAGGAGCTTCCGCAGCGTCTCCAGCGCGCGCCGCCGGTCGCGCGCGATGAGGTGGTCGGACAGCTCGAAGTTCGACAGCTCGCGCGAGCGCCCGACCAACTCGTCCACCAACTCCATCGTCACCTGCCCGTCGGGGAGCGCGGCCGTCGCGAGCTTCTCCAGCTCGGTCGCGACCCTCCGCACGCTCGGCCCCGCGAGCGCGACCGCCTGGCGCAGCGCCCGCTCCTCCGCGTGGGCGCCCAGATGCTTCAAACGGTCGCGCGCCCACGCGGCCAGCTCCGCGTCCTTCAGTTCCGCGAACTCGACGCTCTGGCAGACTTCCAGCAGCGTCTTGCTCAGCTTGAGCCGCTTGTCGAGGTTGTCGGCGACGAAGACGACGGTCGTCGTCTCCGCGGGGCGCGTGACGTAGCGCACCAGCGCCTCCTCGTCAGCCTCGCGCAGCCGCCCGAAGTCCGTGACGCGCACGACGCGGCGGCCGCCCATCATCGGCATCTGCTCGGCGGCCGCGATGGCGTGCTGCACGTCGCCCGTCGTGAGGCTGAAGCTCGACTCGTTGAACTCGCGCAGCGGCGCGCCCTTCAGCGCGGCGTCGGCCACCGCGCGCGCCGCCGCGTCGCGCAGGTAGTTCTCCGGCCCGAAGAGGAGGTAGAGCGGCCCGACCTTCCCCGCCTTCAAATCCCGCCACAGTTCTTCGCGCGTGAGCGTGGACATAATCAGTAGGCAGTAGGCAGATGGCAGATGGCAGTAGGTTCAGCGTTACGCATGTGACAGGTTTAATCCCAGTGTCCCGACAGCAGCGCTTTCAACTGCCTACCGCCTACTGCTCCTCATTCACCCCGAAGCCGTTGACGAGCGTGGAGACGAGGCTCTCGGCGAAGCTGCGCGAGAGGCGTTCGACCGCGGGGTCTTCCTCGTTGAAGAAGGAGCGCGGGTCGTCCGTGAACTCGAACTCGCCGCGGTAGACGTAGTCCTGGTTGTCGTAGAGGACGCGGTTGGTGACCTGGTCGCGGACGGTGACGGCGGCCGTGATCGTCACCTCGAAGATGCGCGCGCGCCCGCGCGTGTCGAGCAGCACGCCGTAGAAGGCGAAGGTCTTGATGGTGCCGTCCACGACGGCGTCGGCGCCCTTCGTCTCGCTCTGCACGCGCAGGCCCTTGCCGCGCCGCAGAATTTCGCGCATGACCGACTCGGTGAAGCGCGACTCGATCTTGTAGCGCAGCGCCTGGTTCTGGAACGCCGGCACTGCCACCGTCTTGATGTGGGCGGGCAGCCCCGACTTCGTCACGGGCTGATACCCGCAGCCGCGGAAGCCCGACGCGAACAGGACGAGCGCGGCCAGCGCAGTCGCGCTCAATAGTCTCTTACTTGGCAGCATCGTTTTTGACGATACGATACGGAAGCGGCGGGTGACAAGCGAAGAGGCGTGAACCGTGAGCCGTGAACCGTGACAGGTGAAAAGCTGTCTTCACCCCGTCACGGTTCACGGTTCACGGCTTTTATCGCGTCAATCACCTTCACGGTCTCGACGGCGGGGCGCACGTCGTGGACGCGGACGATCGAGGCGCCGCGCAGCACCGCCGCGGCGACGCTCGCCATCGTGCCGTGGATGCGCTTGTTGACGGGCGCGCCGCCGAGCAGGTGGCCGACGAAGGACTTGCGCGAGGTGCCGACCAGCAGCGGGAAGTCAGAGAAGTCGCGCGCCAGCACGTCGAGCTTCGCGATCAGCTCGATGTTCTGCTTCTGCGTCTTGCTGAAGCCGATGCCGGGGTCGAGCACGATCTTCTCGCGGCCGACCCCGCGCCGCTCGGCCTCTGCGATGCTCCGGCGCCAACCGTCGGAGACCTCCTTGAGGATGTCTCCGACCGGCTCCTGCTGGTGCATCGTCTCGAAGGTGCCGCGCGAGTGCATCAGGATCAGGCCGGCGTCGTAGCGCGCCGCCACGTCGGCGAGCGTCGGGTCGAAGCGCAGCCCCGAGATGTCGTTGACGATCTGCACACCGGCGTCGAGGGCGGTGCGGGCGACCGCAGCCTTCGTCGTGTCGATCGAGTAAGGGCCGCGGTAGTGGATGAGCTTAATCATCACGTCGATGAACTTCTGGACGCGACGTATCTCCTCCTCCTCCGAGATGGCCTGTGCGCCCGGCCGCGTGGACTCGCCGCCGAGGTCGATGATGTCCACCCCGTCCTGCGACATGCGCTCGGCGTTGTCCCACGCGCGCTTGCGCGTGAACCAGCGTCCGCCGTCGCTAAAACTGTCGGGCGTCAGGTTGATGACGCCCATGACGAGCGTGCGACGCCCGAGGGTGAGGGTGTGCCGGGGCAACTCCCAGGTGCGCTTTTTAACGCCCGCCTCGGCCAAAGTGTTTTTCATACTTCGGTGACTCCCTACACACACCGCTCAGGGCTGCCTGAAGAGCAGGCTCATGCAGGTCAGCCCGCCCTCCGCCTTCGCGAACTCGGAGACATCCACGGCGCGCACGTCGTAACCGCGCGCCGAGAGCAACGCGGCCGTGCGCGGGAAGGCGGCGCTCACGCAGACCGAGCGGCCGACGCGGAGGACGTTCGCCGCCCAGGGCTCGGCCGCGTCCACGGCCACGACCTCGCGCCCGCGGAAGACGGCGGCGTCAACCCACTCGGGGTTGACGAGCACGGTCCCCTCGTCGAGCGCCGCGCAGCCGGTCTTCAGGTGCAGGCAGCCGCGCGGCACGACCGTCACGACCTCGTAGCCGTGCGGCGCGGCGAGGCGGCCGAGCGCCCCGGCGCCCGACGCGTTCGTCCGCGGCGAGAGCCCCACATAGAGCGTCCGCCCGAGGCGCAGCACGTCGCCGCCGTCGAGCGTCGCGGGCGGTTCGATTCGCACGAAGGGACGGAACCGCGCCACCTCGGGCTCTATCAGACTCACCTCGCCGCGCCGCGACTCGGCGCCGGGGCGCGTGAGCACGGCGACCTCGTCGAGCACAATCGCCGTGTCCTCGACGAAGACGCTGTCCGGAAACTCCGCCGCCGGGGGCAGCGTGACGACGCGCGCGCCGCAGGCTTCGAGCGCCGCGCGGTAGCCGCGGTGCTGAGCGGCGGCCGCGGCGGCGTCAATCGGCTCGCGCGCCCTGTGCGTCAACTCGCACGCGTCCAGGGTGCCGGCCGGCTCCCTCGTCAGGGCGACAATCATGCGTGTTTACTTAACAGAAAAACCGAAGGGGCGGAAGTGAAGAGGCGCCTCTTCACTTCCGCCCCTTCGGTTAAAAGAGAGAAGGGGAAGAGGTGTCATCCCCTTCCCCTTCAAACGTCGTCCCCAACCCTTGCCTTTAGGCCGGGGCCGGGTTGCCGCCCGTGATGGGGGGCAGGATGGGCTTGAGCGGGTTGGCCGCCGGCTCCTTGAGCTGCGGGCGGTCGGAGTCGTCCTTGTGCGACGAGGACGAGTCGTCGTCGTCGAGCGGGAGTCCCGCGATGATGCGGCGAATCTGGACGGCGTCGAGCGTCTCGCGGTCGAGCAGCGTCTCGGCGAGGCGAATCATCGTCTCCCGGTTGTCGGTGATGATGTTGCGCGCGCGCTCGTACTGCTCGCCGACGAGCTTCTTGACCTCCTGGTCAATCTTGATCGCCGTGTCCTCGGAGAAGTCGCGGTGCTGCGAAATCTCGCGGCCGAGGAAGATCTGCTCCTCCTTCTTGCCGAAGGTGAGCGGCCCCAGCTCCGACATGCCGTACTCGCAGACCATCGCGCGGGCCAGCTCCGTCGCGCGCTCGATGTCGTTCGACGCGCCCGTCGTGATGCTGCCGAGGAAGACCTCTTCGGCGAGGCGGCCACCCATCAGGATGGCGATCTGGCCGAGCAGGTAGTCCTTGGTGTAGTTGTGGCGGTCGCCCTCGGGCAACTGCTGCGTCACGCCCAGCGCCATGCCGCGCGGGATGATCGTCACCTTGTGGACGGGGTCGGCGTTCGGCACCTTCAGGCCGACGAGCGTGTGGCCGGCCTCGTGGTAGGCCGTGACGCGCTTCTCCTCGTTGGTGATGACCATCGACTTGCGCTCGGCGCCCATCAGGACCTTGTCCTTGGCCAGCTCGAAGTCGGTCATCATCACGATCTTCTTGTTGTAGCGCGCCGCGTTTAAGGCCGCCTCGTTGACGAGGTTGGCGAGGTCGGCGCCGGTGAAGCCGGGCGTGCCG
>DAIRFV010000572.1:0-1527 GCA_036794905.1 Pyrinomonadaceae bacterium
CCTCGGAGACCCTCATGCCGGGCGAGGCCGCCCGCACGTGCGCGAAGAAGAGCGGGGAGCGGACGTGCCCGGCCAGGCGCCGCAGGTTCCGGTCGCCCCAAGCCGGGGTGACGCTCGTGAAGACGCACGGGGTCTCGGAGACTTCGGGCGCGTACCAGCCGACGCCGAAGCCGTCGCCGTTCAAGGGCTCCTTCCTCTCCCTGGCCTTGTAGCTCTGGAGGATGAGAGAGTTCGCCGGGCGGAGGAGCACGTCCGCCAGCGTCGCCTCCGGCCCCGCGTAACAGACGAACCTACACACCTTCTTTCGCCTCCTCGCCCGCCGCCGCGGCCTTCTCGGCGTACTCCTCGGGGTGGCGCTGGAACTCGGCCATGCACCCGACGGAGCAGAAGTAGTAGTAGCCGCCCTCGTAAGTGAGCGACGCCTTCGTCTCCGCGACTCTCATCTCCATGCCGCAGACCGTGTCGGTAACCATCTCCGCTCACCTCCTACGCGCCGCACGCGACCGGCGCCCCGCCGGCGGGCGCGCGTCACAGGTCCTTCCTTGAGCCCCTCAAAACCCTCTTTCACCGCCCCTGCTGGACGGTCACGGGGATGTTGGCCTTTCCCTTCCCGGCAGGCCCCTCGTAGGTCAGTTGCCCCTGCCAGTCGCCCGCCGCCTCGAACTTGACCCTGGCGCGGTAGACGCCGGGCGTCGAGGTGGTGGTGAGCGTCGCCGGGTCGTTCATCGCGGGCATCGTCCCCATCGCCGGCATGTAGAAGTTGAGCGACGCCGCCCCAACCTCGACCGCCTTGCCCGAGGCGTCCTTGAAGGCGAGCACGAACTCCTGGTCGCCGTTGCGGAGCGCGCCGTCCGCGCTCGAGATCACGGCCGTCAGGTTGTTACCCGCGGGCGCGCTCTTGACCTCTTTCCCCGGGTCCGCGGGGCCGCCGGAGCCGCACGCCGCGGCCGCTAGGGCGAGGGCGGCGACGGCGAGCGCTATGAACACCTTTTGGGGGAATGTTTTTTTCACGAAAGTGACTCCTCGTTTGTCGTGTGCCTTGGTTTACAGGCGCGCGGGTCAGGCGAAACGGCGCGGCCTTTCCCGGGCGGGTACACGAATGCGCCCGCGCGCGCCGCCGCCCCTGTCACGAAGTGGGCGTGCGCCGGACACACTACGGCCTAGTCGCCGTCAGATCAGAAGTGCCGAATGCCGGATGTAGCCGGGCGGGAAGCTCAGTGCGAGGGTCAGTTCCCGCCCGCGTTGTAGGGACGGGGGGAGCAGGCCCGCGGGAGGGGTCGCCGCCGCGAGGAGTGGAGAAGTGACGGGGGACTGGGCCGTCCGCGGGTAGAACGTGCCCGTCTGTCCGGCGGGCACCGGCTGCGAGCAGTTGATGGCGCAGCAGAGCTTGGCGGCAAGAACCTCCGGCGCCTGGGACTGCTCGCGGGCCTTCTTGCAGCAGTCCATCATGGCCATGGCGCCCGTCTCACACTCCTGGTCGTGCGAGTGCAGCGGCGTGCCCGCCACCGCGCCGCCGCCGATGACCAG
>DAIRFV010000078.1:0-21618 GCA_036794905.1 Pyrinomonadaceae bacterium
CGCCCAGCGCGAGGCGCATCGCGATCTCTTTGCGCCGCTCGGCCGCGCGCGCCAGTAACAGGTTCGCCAGGTTGACGCAGGCCAGCAACAGCACGCACGCGACGACGACCATCAGCAGACCCGTGAAGCCCAGCACCGCCCCGCGGATCATGCTGCTGAGGAAACCGGGCGGAGACAGAGTGACCCGCCGGCCCTCGTTGACCTCCGGGAACTCGCGCTCCAACTGCAAAGCGATAACGTCGAGCGCCGCCCCCGCGCGCTCCATGGCGACGCCGGGCTTGAGCCTCCCCTGAATCAGAAGGTTCTCCACCGCGCGCTTGTCCAGCCAACTGTTGCCGACCTCGATCTCCGCCTGCATCGACACGGGGAACCACAGTTCGGGCGCCGCGATGATCTCCGTCCCGTAGAAGCCCCGCGGCAGGACGCCGACGACGGTGAAGCTGCGGCCGTTCACGATCAGGCTCTTGCCGACGACGGCCGGGTCTGCGCCGAACCGCCGCTGCCAGCCCTCGTAGCCCAAGACGCACACGGGGTGCGCGCCGGGCAGACGGTCGTCGTCCGGCGTCAGCACCCGCCCGAGCGCCGCGCGCACGCCGAGCACTTCGAAGTAGTTGCCCGTCACCACGTAGCCCCACAGCCGCTCGCTGGTGCCTTCGTGGCTCACGCTCAGCGGCGCGAAGCGGTAGGCGTAGAGCCCGTCGAAGACTTCGGTGCTGCGGTCGCGGAAGTCCTTGTAGTTCGGGTAGGAGAAGGCCGGGAAGCCGCGGCTGCCGGCGGCGTTCGCGAGCGACACGATCTGCTCGGGCCGCTCGACGGGCAGCGGGCGCAACAGCGCCGTGTTGACGAGGCTGAAGATGGCCGTGTTGACCCCGATGCCCAAAGCGAGCGAGAGGACGGCGACGAACGTGAAGCCGGGACTCTTCAACAGCCTGCGCACTCCGTACCGGAGGTCTTTAATGAAAGTCTCGATCAATGGAAGCCCCCTCTGCCTGCGATATTCCTCGGCCGTCTGGGCGACGCCGCCGAGCTTGACGAGCGCCTGCCGCCGCGCCTCCCGGGGCTCCATCCCGGCCCGCAGGTTGTCCTCGACGTGCATCCGGAGGTGACTCTCAAGCTCCTCCGCCAGCTCGCGGTCGCGGCGCGCCCGCCCGAACAGTCCGGCCGCGCGCACGAGGAGGCCGCGCAGTTGTCGGGCGCGCATCAGGACTCCTCCGCCGGCTCGAAGAACCGCGCCAGGATGGCCGCCGTCCGCTCCCAATCGCGTGTCTCTTTGGCGAGTTGACGGCGGCCGGCGCGCGTCAGTTTGTAGAATTTGGCCCTGCGGTTGTTGTCGGACGCGCCCCACTCTGAAGAGACGAAGCCCTCCTGCTCCAGCTTGAGGAGCGCGGGGTAGAGCGTGCCGTAGTTGATGGAGAGCAGGCCGCCGCTGGTCTGCTCGATGCGGCGGGCGACGCCGTAGCCGTGCAGCGGCCCCAACGCCTCAAGCGTCTTGAGTACCATCAGGGCCAGCGTGCCCTGTCGAACGTCCGCCTTGTCGCTCACGGAACGGCCTCCTATGTCTAACCAATACGAATATCACACCCCGTATTGGAAGGCAATAGTAATGGCCCCGGCGGCGGGTGACGGGCTCTCGGCGCGCGGCGACGTTCGGTATGGCGTGCGGGTGAGGCGGGCGAAGGTTCGGCCGCGTCAGCGCGATCCTTCCGCCAACGAGACGAGGCGGGTCGAGAGAACCTGCCAGCGGTCGTCCCGGCGTATGAGCGCGCGCGTGTAGAAGTAGCGCGGGCGCGCCTTCTTGTCCGCACCGGCCGGCCTCGTGTTGAGTATCCCCGAGACGGTCGCCCGCTCGCCCTCCACCCTGACGCTCACGTCGCCGAGCTTGAAGGCGCCGAAGTCGAAGAGCGGGTCGGACGCACCGACGGCCGCGACCTCCTGCGCTTTGGAGAGCATCCTCCGTGCGTCCAGGTCGAACTGGTAATCGTCCGCCAGCAGCCGGCCGAGCGCTTCGAGGTCGCGCGCCGCCACCGCCTCGTGCCACGAGAGGTCGAGCGCCTTCAGTTCCTGTTCCTGGGTCAGGAGCTTTCCGGGTTCGGGCGCCGTCGTCTGGCCGCGCGCCCCGGTGGCGAAGGTTACGGCGAGCGCGAATGTCAGGAGTAGTGTTCTCATCTGCCGATGCATCCTCATTTAACTTCAACGCCCCGGCACATTATTTCCGGGGCGCGGGCACGGCCCGCTCGCCGTCGCCCCGTGCGAAAACGATGTCCGCCTTCACGCCCGGGTAGCGGACGCTGACCGTGTTGACCTGCTTCTCGAAAAGCTCGAAGAGAACGTGGTCGCGGAGGCGCGCGCCCGCGAGCCCTTCGGGCATCTCCACCTCGACGTAGAGCCATGCGATGTCCGACCGCAGTTCCATCCCGACCCACCTCAACGCCTTCGCCTCGCCGTCGCGGTTCCTGATCTCGAACGTGTCGCGGAGGTAAGCCAGGACGAGCCCGTCAACGCCCTTCGTCCTGTCGAGACTCACCTTGCGGCCCGCGCGCCGCGTGAGCGCCAGTTCGAGGTCGTCGGCGAAGACGCGCAAAGAGACCTCAACCGACTTTGCCCCCGCGTTGTACTCGACCTGCGCGAGGCTCGTGTAGTACTTGTGGGCCGCCGCGGTGTGGGCGGGGGCCGCGCGCGCGGCCCCCGCCCACACCGCGGCGCACCCGAGCAGCGCGGCTGCCGTGACGCGAGTCAGGAGCTTCATGGGTTCCTCGGCACCTCGGGCGTCTGCTTCCGTTCCTGCTGCATGGGGTTCGGCCGCGTCCGCTCCTTGAAGAGTTGGAAACGAGTCTTAACGGGGCGGCGCGGGAAGCTGTTGTTCGAGAGGTCTGTGTCGGCCGTCTCAAGGTGCGGGTCGAGCGTGAAGGAGGCGATCTCCTTCCTCCGCATGAGGAGCTTCGAGACCGCGAAGTTGTCGTAGCGCCAAACCTCCGCCGGTATGCGCAACACCTCGTGCGTCCCGTCGGCGTAGTCGATCCGCAGGATGAGCGGCATCACCAGGCCCCCGACGTTCCTGAAGTCCACGAGGTAGAAGTTCACGCCCGTGCGGAGGAGTGCCTTCTCGCTTTCGGTGAGCGTCGTGAGGAACTTCTGGTACTCCTCGCGGTCGCGCTCGGTGACGGCGAACTCGTCGTAGGTGTTGTAGAAGTCTTTGAGCGTCGGGAACTCGTCCACGCGCTTCGGGAGCGGCGCGTTGCGCTGCTGCGAGAGCGTCTGCGGGCGCTCGGCGCGCTCGCGGCGGCGCGCGGCCTTGTCCACTTCGGGGTCGCGCGTGTCGAGCGAGTAGAGGCGCACGTTCTCGATCGAGATGTCCACGTGGTCGGTCGTGTAGAACCAGCCGCGCCAGAACCAGTCGAGGTCAACGCCCGAGGCGTCCTCCATCGTGCGGAAGAAGTCGGCGGGCATCGGCCGCTTGAACTTCCAGCGCCGCGCGTACTCGCGGAACGAGAAGTCGAACAGCTCGCGACCCAAAACCGTCTCGCGCAGGATGTTGAGCGCCGTCGCGGGCTTCCCGTAGGAGTTGGCGCCGAACTGCAAGACCGACTCCGAGTTGGTCATCACGGGCACCTGCGCCGCCGACGCCATGTACTCGGTGATGTTCTGCGGCTCGCCGCGCCGCGAGGGGTAGTTCGTCTCCCACTCCTGCTCGGCCAGAAACTGGAGGAAGCTGTTGAGCCCCTCGTCCATCCACGTCCACTGCCGCTCGTCGCTGTTGACGATCATCGGGAAGTAGTTGTGCCCGACTTCGTGGATGACGACCGAGATGAGCCCGTACTTGGTCTTCGCCGTGTAGGTGCCGTCCGGCTCGGGGCGCGGCCCGTTGAAGCAGATCATCGGGTACTCCATCCCGCCGACGGGGCCGTTGACCGAGATGGCCACGGGGTACGGGTAGGTGAAGGAGTAGCGCGAGTAGACGTTGAGCGTGTGGACGATGGAGTGCGTCGAGTACTTCGACCAGAGCGGCTCGCCCTCGACGGGGTAGAGCGACATCGCCATCACGCGGTTGCCCTCGACGTTGTGCCCCTGCGCGTCCCAGATGAACTTGCGCGACGAGGCGAAGGCGAAATCCCTCACGTTGTCGGCGCTGTAGACCCACGTCTTCTTGCCCTTCGGCCTGGACGCCTCGTTCGTCCGCGCCTCCTGCGGCGTGACGACGAAGACCGGCTCTCTCGCTGTCTCCGCCTGCTTGAGGCGTTGTCGCTGTGCGGGGGTCAGTACCTCCTGCGGGTTTTGCAGGACGCCGGTGGCGGTGACGACGTGGTCGTCGGGGACGGTCAGGCGCACGCGGTAGTTGCCGAACTCCAGCGTGAACTCGCCCGAGCCGAGGAACTGCTTGTGCTGCCAGCCGGTCACGTCGTAGTAGGCGGCCATGCGCGGGAACCACTGCGCGATCTCGTAGATGTAGTTGCCGTCCCTCGGGAAGAACTCGTAGCCGGCGCGCCCGCCGAGGCGCTTCGCGTCGTTAATCAGGTAGTTCCAATCGACCGAGAAGGTCGTGTTCTGCCCCGGCGCGAGGGGCGCGGGCAGGTCGATGCGCATCATCGTCCTGACGACGGTGAAGCGCAGCGGGTTGCCGCGCGCGTCGCGCACGGCCGTCACGCGGTGGCCGCCCTGAAAGACCTCCTGCGCCAGCAGCCGGTCGAGCGTCGCGTAAGGGATGCGGTGCGACTCCGTGTACACGTCGCCGGGCTCGGGCGTCGGCGTGAACGTGGGGGCCGCGCGCGTCGTGTTCGCCTCGGACTCGGCGGCGAAGTGGTTCTGGTCGAGCTGGAGCCAGAGGTAGGAGAGCGCGTCGGGCGAGTTATTGTAGTAGGTGACGGTCTCTTTCGCGGTGAGCCGCTGGTTCGCGTCGTCCAGCTCGGCCTCGATGGTGTAGTCGGCGCGCTGCTGCCAGTACCTGTGGCCGGGAGCGCCCGAGGCGGCGCGGTACTCGTTGGGCGTCGGCAGCTCCTCTTCGAGCTGGCGGAACTTGTCGCTCGGCACCGACTTCGACTGCGCCGCCGCCGCCGGGCACACCGACAGGCAGAGCAGGCACGACGCGAGCAGGCGCATCAAGAGTGACATCGGCACTTCCCCTCTGTTAGTTGTCTGGGTTCGCCGGGATGATAACACGTTTGCGAGGCGCCGCCCGAGTTAGATGTTGACGGCCGCCCCGTGTAAAGTAGCTGCCTTCCTCGGAGTGGCGTCAAAGGAGATCACACGATGAGCACACGGACGGCGCGTCGCAGGCGCCACGCCATACCCCTCGCCTTAAGCGTCATCTCCGCCGCACTGCTGTGGCCCGCGGGGGACGCTCCCGGGACGCCCGCCGCGGCGTCTCGCTCTTTCCAGTCGCCCCGGATTCGTGAGATTCAAGGGGCGCGGCACGTCTCAACCTTGGACAGGACGGCGGTGTCGGGCGTCACCGGCGTCGTCACGTTGAAGCGCCCCAACGGCTTCTTCATGCAGGACACGGCACCCGACGCCGACGCGCGTACGTCGGAGGGGATTTTCGTCTTCACCAACGCGCCCCCCGACGTGTCGCCGGGTGACGGAGTGCGGGTCGGCGGGACAGTCGCGGAGCGGAGGCAGGGCCCGGACGCGGCCTCGAACGCGAATCTCACGGTCACGCAGATCACATCGTCTTCCGTCACGGTGCTTTCGCGCGGCAACCCTCTGCCGCGCCCCGTGGTCATCGGCGCGGGGGGCCGAGTGCCGCCCGGCGGCGTCATCGAGCACGACGCCGCCGGGAACGTCGAGACCGGCGGGACGTTCGACCCCGCGGCCGACGGCATCGACTTTTACGAGAGCCTTGAGGGGATGCTCGTGCGCGTCAACGTGGCGGCCGTCGTCGGCCCTACACGCACGCTGAGGGGCGGCGTCAAAGAGATTCCCGTCGTCGGCGACGGCGGGCGACGCGCCGGCCTCAAAACCCCGCGCGGGGGCGTCATCGTCCGGCCGGATGATTTCAACCCCGAACGCATCTTCCTCTCGGGCGAGGTAACGCCTCTGCCCGACCTCGACGTGGGCGCGCGTTTCCGCGGCCCCGTTATCGGCGTCCTCGATTACAGCGGCGGGAACTACAAGCTGGTGGCGACCAACGCGCCCGCTGCGACGAACCGCGGCCTGCCGAGAGAGGTGGCAACAGCCGCCCGTTCCAACCAGCTCGCCGTCGCCGCCTTCAACGTCCAGAACCTCGACCCCGGCGACGACGCCGCCAAGTTTCGTAGACTGGCCGAGATCGTCGTCAACAATTTGAGGTCGCCCGACATCATCTCCGTCGAAGAGATTCAGGACAACAATGGGCCTCGGGACGACGCGGTCGTGGACGCGGCCGAGACCTTCGGGCGACTGCTCGCGGCCATCCGGGAGGCCGGAGGCCCGGCCTACGACTTCCGCAGCGTCAACCCCGTGGACGACCAGGACGGCGGCGAGCCGGGCGGCAACATCAGGGTCGGCTTCATCTTCCGCGGCGACCGCGGCCTCAGTTTCGTGGACAGGCCGGGCGGCGGCCCTTCGACGCCGACAACCGTCATCCGAGAGTCGGGCGGGCCGCGTCTTTCATCAAGCCCCGGACGCATCGACCCGGCGAACCCCGCCTTCGCCCGCAGCCGCAAGCCGCTCGCAGGCGAGTTCGTCTTCAACGGCCGAAGGCTGTTCGTCATCGCCAATCACTTCTCTTCGAAGGGCGGCGATCAACCGCTGTTCGGTCGGTTCCAGCCGCCCACACGCTCCTCCGAGACGCAAAGGATTCAGCAGGCACAGGCGGTCAACAGTTTCGTGAACTCGATACTCGCGGCCGACCGTCGCGCCAACGTCGTCGTCCTCGGCGACCTCAACGACTTCGATTTCTCCGACACGCTGAAGACGCTGGAGGGCGGCGTCCTGAGAAACCTGTTCGAGACGCTACCGCCCAACGAACGATACACGTACGTCTTCGACGGCAACTCGCAGGCGCTCGACCACATCCTCGTCACCGGCGGCCTCTTCAGCTCGCTGGTCAGGTTCGACGTGGTGCACATCAACGCGGAGTTCGTCGAACAGTCGAGCGATCACGACCCGACGCTGGCGATCTTCAGACTGCCCGCGAGATAGTCGTTGCAGTTGGGGAGCGCGATTCCGGGCGCTGACTCGTCTAACACGCGGGCGGGGAATCTGTTAGAAATATGTCGCGTGGGCGGTCGCCCTCGAAACGGGCTCGGCCGCCCTCGCCGAATCAGACTCTTTCAACAATCGGGCGCGGCGGATATCGCCTGAAGAGGAGTGTATCGCGCTGGTTACTTCACCCGCATGACCCATACACGCGTCCAAAATCTGACTGCGCTCGTCGCGTTTCTCGTCTGCCTGTGTGCCGCGGGCGAGACATTAGCGCAGTCTTTGACGAGCGTCGCCAGCCCGAACGGCCGGCTGAAGGTTGATTTCCACCTCGACGGCGGCGGGGCGCCGCGCTACGCCGTCCGCTTCGGCGGCAAGGAGGTGTTGCGGGACTCGCGCCTCGGGCTGGTGCGCGACGACGACGATTTTTCAAAGGGGTTACGACTGACATCGGCTTCACGAATCGAGGCCGTGCGCGACAGGTACGAAGTCCTGACGGCCAAGCGGCGCGTGAACCTCTACCGCGCGAACCGGCGCGTCTTCCATTTGGCGGCGGCTTCGGGCCAGAGGATGGACATCATCTTTCAGGTCTCGGATGACGGGGTCGCGTTTCGCTACCTCTTCCACGGCGCGGGCGGCGAGGTGCGCCGGCTGAGCGAAGAGGTCTCCTCGTTCAGCCTCCCGCCGGGCACGCGCGCGTGGCTGCAACCGATGTCGGTGGCCAAGAGCGGTTGGGAGAAGGTGAACCCCGCCTACGAGGAGTTTTACGAGAAGGACATCGCGGCCGGCACCCCTTCGCCCACGGGCGCGGGCTGGGTCTACCCGGCGCTCTTTCGCACGGGCGACACGTGGCTGCTCGTGAGCGAGGCGGGGCTGGGGCGCAACTACTGCGGCACGAGACTGAGGCACGAGTCGCCGGGCGGCGAATACCGTGTCGGCTTCCCCGATGCACGCGAGTCCGTCATGGGCGGCCCCGTCAACCCGGAGTCGCGGCTCCCCTGGCTCACGCCCTGGCGCCTCGTCGTCGTGGGAACACTCAAGACCGTCGCGGAGTCAACGCTCGGGATAGACCTGGCGGACAAGCCTCTGCGCGCCGTCGGCCCGCCGCCCCGTCCGGGCCGAGCCTCCTGGAGTTGGCCGCTGCTCGGGGACGAGCAGACGAAGTACGACGTGCAGAAGCGCTTCATCGACTACGCCGCCGGGATGGGCTGGCGCTACTGCCTCATCGACGGGTACTGGGACAAACAGATCGGCTACGAGAAGGTGAAGGGGTTGATCGACTACGCGCGCGGCAGGGGCGTCCGCATCCTGCTCTGGTACAACTCGGCGGGCGACTGGAACACCGCCCCGCAGACGCCGCGCGGCCTCATGCTCACGCGCGAGAGCCGTCTGCGCGAGTTCGAGCGGCTGAAGGCGTTGGGCGTCGCCGGCCTCAAGGTGGACTTCTTCGGCGGCGACGGGCAGTCGGTCGTCAATTACTACCTCGACATCATGGAAGACGCCGCGCCCTACGGCTTCCTGCTCAACTTCCACGGCGCGACGCTCCCGCGCGGGTGGCAGCGCACCTACCCGCACCTGATGACGATGGAGGCCGTCAAGGGTCTGGAGTTCGCCACCTTCACGCAGAAGGACGCGGACGAGGAGCCCGCGCACGCGGCGACGCTGCCCTTCACGCGAAACGTCTTCGACCCGATGGACTTCACGCCCGTCGTGCTCGACCGCTTCCCGCGCACACAGAGGCGCACGTCGAGCGCCTTCGAGCTGGCGCTCTCGGTGCTGTTCACCTCGGGCATACAGCATTACGCAGAGATACCCGACGGGATGGCCAAAGCGCCCGCTTACGTCCGTGAGTTTTTGAAAGGCGTCCCCGACGTGTGGGACGACACCAGATTCATCGACGGTCACCCGGGCCGGTTCGCGGTGCTCGCGCGCAGGGGCGGGGGCCGCTGGTACGTCGCAGGGGTTAACGGCGAGGGCGCCGAGAAAAAACTGACGCTCGATTTACGCGAGCTGCGCCCGCGCGGCCCCGGCACGCTCATCGCCGACGGGCAGGGGGGCAACCTCTCTTTCCGCCGACAGACCGTCCGGGTCGGCCCCGGCATGAAGCTCGAAGTCGTGCTGCCGCCGAGGGGCGGCTTCGTCCTGACTTTTGATCGATGACCCGTTTACGCCACGCCCTATTGCTCCTCGTCCTGCTCGCTGCGGCTTCGGCCGCGCCGGCGCAGACTCCACGAGGTGAGCAGCTCAACCTACGCCGCCTGGAGCAGGCCGCCGCGGCGCTCGGCGCGGGCGATTTGCAGAGGGCGGAGTCTTTACTCAACGCGGTGCTCGCGGCCGCGCCGCGCGACGCCGACGCGCTCAACCTGCTCGGCGTCTTGAGGGCGCGGCAGCAGAGGGGCGCGGAGGCCGAACGCCTCTTCCGCCGTGCGCTCACCGCCGAGCCCGCGCACCTCGGCGCACACGTCAACCTGTGCGAACTGCTCCTGGTGTCGGGGCGGGCGGGCGAGGCGCTCGATCTCCTACTCGCCGCACACCGTCTCGCGCCCGACCGCCCCGACATCAACTTTAAGCTGGCGACGCTCTACGGCGGGCGGGGCGAGCACGAGCGCGCGCTCGAACACCTGCGCCGCGTCCCGCCAACGGCCGCGGGCGGCGAGTACTTCCCGCTGCTGCTCAAGTCGCTGCTGGCCCTCGGGCGCCAGGAAGACGCGCGACGCCTTGCACGCGAGTTCGCGGACTACCCCGAAGCGGACGCGCGCGCGAGGTCGGAGTTCGCCGTCGCCCTCGCACGCGGCGGCTTATTCGATGACGCACTCGGCCTGCTGGAGGCGGCGCGTGTGCGCGAGCCGCGGTCGTTCCAACTCCTCTTCACGCTCGGCTTCATCAACGCCGCCGCGGGCCGGCACGAGAAGGCGGAGGCGCACCTGGCCGAGGCGCTGAGCGTCAAGCCCGACGACGTGGAGACGCTGCGCGCACTGGCGAGCGTGGCACGTTCGCGGGGTAACTTTGAGCAGGCGCTCGCACACCTCATGCGCGCGCGCCGGGTCGCGCCTGAGTCCCCACGCGTGCTTTACGACTTCGGGGTGACGACCCTGCGCATGGGCTTGCTGCTCGACGCCCTGCAAGCCTTCGAGCAGTTGCAGCGCGCGCACCCGCGCGAGCCGGCCTACCTCTACGGGCTCGCGGCGGCGCGGCTCAAGAAGGGGGAGACGGCCGAGGCCGTGCGCCTGCTGAAGGAGTTCACCACGCTCCGCCCGAACGACGCCGCCGGCTTCTACCTGCTCGGCGCGGCGTTGCACAGCCTCGAACAGTCCGCCGAGGCGCGCGCCGCGCTCGAACGGAGCCTCAGTCTCAAGCCCGACGCGGACGCCGAATACCTGCTCGGCGAGACGCTGGCCCAAGCGGGGGAGCGCGCGAAGGCCGTCGAGCTGTTTCGACGCGTCGTGCGTGCGCGCCCCGACCACGCGTCGGCGCACGCCGCGCTCGGGACGGCCTACCGCGAACAGGGCGACTACGCGGCGGCCAAAGCGGAGCTTGAGCGCGCGGTGGAGCTCGACCCGGATGACCTGCGGGCCAGTTACCAGCTCGGTCTCGTCTACGCCAAACTCGGGGACAAGGACGGGGCGCAGAAGATGTTCGCCCGCGCGGACGAACTGCGGGGCCGGGAGCGCCAGCGCGAGAGCGTCATCCTCAAACTGATCGACCCTCCGCAGCAGTAAAAGGCGAGGCGCCTCCGCCCGCGCGGCGTTTAGCAGTAGGTAAAAGGATTCATTGACCTCAACGAGGCAAGTTCATAAGATGCCGGTACCATCAGGACGGGAGGGGCCCGCCGCGTGCCCGTGAACACACTCACCTGACGGTGCGACTTTGCGGCAGAACCGGCGCCACGTCGCCTCTCTTCCTCGCCGTCTGTGAACGCTGACCAGAGACTAAATGGCCCAGGAAATTTCTCCCAACGAGCGTCGCGCGCAGGTGATCTTGCAGGAGTTGTTGCGGACGGGGAAGGTCTCGGTAGGCCCGCTGGCGAAGCGTCTGAAGGTTTCGACGGCCACGATCCGGCGCGACCTGAGCGAGTTGGAGGGGCGAGGTTTGCTGCGTCGCAGTCACGGCGGCGCGGTCACCATTCAGCCGCTGCTCTACGAACCCTTCCGCCACATCTCCAACTACCACGAGCAGGAGCGCCAGCTCATCGCCGAGAAGCGCCGCATCGGCCTCGTCGCGGCCGAACTGGTCGGCGACGGAGAGTTCCTCGCCATCGGGGCCGGGACGACGGCCACGCAGGTGGCCCGCAGCATCTCCCTGCACAAGGGGCTCACCGTGCTGACGAACGCCATCAACGTCGCGATGGAGCTCAGCCACCGCGACGACCTGAAGGTCATCGTCACGGGCGGCTTCCTGAGCGGCGACTGGTTCGCGCTGGTCGGGCCGGGGGCCATCCAGAGCGTCGGCGAAATCTTCTGCGACAAGGTCTTCATCGGGGTTGACGGCATTCACCCCGAGCACGGGCTGACGACGAACTACGCGGATCAGGCCACCATCCACCGCGCCATGATGCGTCAGGCGCGTCGCAAGATTGTCGTCACGGATCACAGGAAGCTCGGGGCCATCGGCTCGGCGCTGATCTGCCCGCTGGAAGGGGTGAACATCCTCATCACCGATAAAGGCGCGACTGACGAGGCGGTCGCGCCCTTCATCGCGTTGGGCATCGAGGTGCGGAGGGCCTGACCTCTACCTGTGCGCCGCCGCTACCTGTGTGCCGCCGCGGGCGTGACCGTGGGCCATCCCTCCTTATCCCAGAACAGGTCGCTGATGCGCAGCGTCGGCGTGCCGCGCCACTCTGTGTCGTAAGCGTGGTAGACGAGTTTGTCACCGCCCTTCGTCTGCAAGACGGCGCAGTGTCCCGGCCCGGCCCAGCGCCCTCCCCCCTCCACGACGAGCGTCCCGCCCCCCTCGGTCATGAGTCTGCCACTTCGGTCGGCATACGGCCCGGTGACGTGCCGCGACCTCCCCACGCGCACGTGGTAAGTGCTCTTCATTCCGCGGCAGCAGAAGTCGAAGGAAACGAAGAGGTAGTAGAAGCCGTTCCTGCGGACGATGGCAGGGGCCTCGATGGCCCCGGGCAGCTCCTTCGAACGCGGGCGGCTGGCGAGCGCGTAGAGCGTCTCGTCCTGTGTCGAGAGCTTGCCCGTGGCCGGGTCGAGCTTGCGGAGCTTGATGCCGCCCCAGAAGCTGCCGAAGGAGAGCCAGGGCTGTCCGGCCTCGTCGATGACGACGTTGGGGTCGATGGCGTTCCAGTCGTCGGAGCGCGCCGAGCCGATCACCTTGCCCTGATCCTTCCACGCATAGACGGCGCTCGAGGAATCGAGCGTCTCATTCGTCGCCAGCCCGATGGCCGAACGGTTGCTCCCGAAAGTGGAGGCCGAATAGTAGAGGTGGTATCTGCCGTTGAAGTAGGAGATGTCCGGCGCCCAGAGTCCCCTCAGTCCCGGCACGTCCTCGACGGCCCACTGCGGGAGGTGGCCGAAGACATCGCCGCACAGCCTCCAGCGGACGAGGTCTTCCGAGCAGCGGACGCTGATGCCCGCCCTCGTCGAAAAGAGGTAGAAGCGCCCGGCCTCTTCCATAACAACCGGGTCGTGGACGTTGCGGATGTCTCCCAGCAATTGTGCCGCCCCGGCCGTCGCCTGCCCGCGGGCAGTGCCGCCGCTCGGGAGCAGCAGCAGGAGGGCGACGAGCAGGCTGTTGCGGCGAGCCGACCTCATCTTCATGTCCGTGAATCGAGCGCGGCGACGGCCGCCGTTATCTGCCCGGGTGAAAAGTTAATTGCCTGGCCCTACTCTACGCGAACGCTTCCCGACCGCCAAGTAACCGCCGCCCCGGCCTCGCGGGGAAAAACGCGCCCCCGCGCCGGTCGTGCGTTTGTCGTCGAAAGTCTGAGGTTTGTTTGCTTACATCTAATAATCCTTGACTTCATGTTCATTTGTAATGTAAATGAACAAACGCAACAGTTGTTAGGAAATCGAATCTGCGACTGAGCCACGGGCTGTCTGGCCCGTGGTTTCGGGCTTTTCGGACAGGTCGGCCGACGGTCGCATTTCGTTCCTTCCCGATATCTTTAGCTCAGATTAAGTTGCTCGTCAGCGATTGCCGACGCCTTCGGACAGACGGCGTCAGACGATGTGTTTCCCAGCGTCCGGTCTCCCCTGATCGCGGATAAACATCGTGACTTCGGCGCGGGCGACTTTGAAGGGAACCGTGCGGGGCGGCGTCCGAGGGCTTGACAGCTCTCCGCGTGCCCCGGCTCGGCCGCCATTGTTTTCGGCTCTTTCCGTCCGACTGACCCACAGGGTGCTCAACAAGCCACCGGGAGGCGTGCATGAAATTCCACAGGCTGACGTTAGCCACACTTTTGATTCTCATCCTCGGGCTGGGCGCGTCCGCCCATGCTCAGAGCGACCGCGGCTCGATCACGGGCCGGGTGATCGACCCGAGCGGCGCGGTCGTCCCCAACGCGAAGGTGACGGCCGTCAACACCGAGACCAACTCCACGGCCGAGGCGACGACCACCGAGGAAGGCAACTTCACCTTCCCGCAACTTCAGGCCGCCCCGTACCGCCTGACGGTCGAGGCCGCGGGCTTCAAGAATGCGATCCGCGGCGAGACACAGGTCGGCTTGCAGATCACGCGGACGGTCGAGGTGTTGCTTGAGGTGGGCACCGTCGGCGAGGTGGTCAACGTCACGGCTGAGGCCACGGCGGTGATTCAGACCGACACGCCCGCCACGCAGCTCAACGTCACCGAGCGGCAGGTGCGAGAGCTGCCGCTGCTGGTCGCCGCCGAGAGCGGCGGGCGCTCGCCGCTCTCGTTCATCTTTCTCGACAGCAGCATCGTCTCGAACGACACGCCGGGCGGGACGGGCACGACCTCCGGCTCGACGGGCACTAACGCCACCAACTTCCGCGTCAACGGCGGGCAGGGGCTCGGCGCCGACATCCTGATCGACGGGGCACAGACGCGGCGCGGCGAGAACGGCTCCTTCTTCTCCGAGGTCGCGCCGGGGCCGAACGCCTTCCAGGAGTTCACCGTCTCGACCAGCTCGTACTCGGCCGAGTTCGGCAACTCGACGGGCGGCGTCATCAACTTCACCATCAAGACCGGGAGCAACGACTTCCACGGCGAGGCGTACCTCTTCCACATCAACGACGCGCTGAACGCCAACATCGACCGCAGCCGCATCCTGAACGCCAACAACCCCAACTGCGTCAACAACAACTTCGGCTGCCTGGAGAAGCCGCTCGACCGCCAGTTCGACTTCGGCTTTTCGGTCGGCGGCCCCATCACGCTGCCGCGCTTCGGCGAGGGCGGGCCCCGTCTGTGGTCGGCGAAGAACAAGACCTTCTTCTTCTTCAACTACGGCGGCTACCGCACGTTCCAGTCCGAGTCGGTGGACGTGACCGTGCCGACCGCGCGGATGCGCCAGGGCGACTTTTCGGAGTTGCTGACCGACCCCGCCGTGCTTCAGTTCTTCGGCGGCCCCGTCCAGATTTTCGACCCTTCGCAGCCGGCGGGCTCGCGGACGGCCATCCCCGGCAACCGCCTCGACCAGTACCTCGGCGGCGCGCGCATCTCGCAGATCGGGCGCAACTTCGTCAACCTCTTCCCGCTGCCGAACCAGACGGGGCCGAACGGCTCGGCGGTCTTCCGCAACTACCGCGCCTCTTCGACCTCGACCTCGCGGACTGACTACTACGTCACGAAGTTCACGCACAACCTGACCGACCGCCAGCTCGTCAACTTCAGCTACACCTTCCGCAAGCTCCCGAGCATCAAGGGCGGCTTCCCGCGCTTCCCCGAGCCCTTCGTCCAGCAGGGCGTCTGGGATCAGCTCTTCAAGTCCTACTACGCGCGCGCGCAGCACGACTGGACGCTGTCTTCGACTTTCATCAACCACTTCAACGCCGGCTTCTCGCGCTCCGACGTGACGAACGGCAACTTCACGCGCGGCATCCCGGTCAGCACTTTGGGCCTGAGCCCGACGGCGACGCAGAACCGCGGGCTCCCGCTCATCGGGTTCCCGGGCTACGGCGACCCCGTAGGCTCGACCGACCCGCGCGCCTACCAGGCCGGCGGCTCGACCTTCTTCGACAACCGCGTGCGCGACAACTCGGTTCACCTGAGCGACGTGGCCACGCACATCCGCGGGCGCCACACCTTCAAGTTCGGCGGCGAGGTGCGCATCCAGCAGCTCAACAACGCGGCGCACTTCGACATCGGCGGCAACTTCAACTTCCGCAGCAACCAGACGGGCAACACCAACGACTTCAACCAGGGCTGGCCCATCGCCAGCCTCATCACGGGGCGGCCCGAGTTCTCGTTCAACTCGAACCAGACCATCGACCCGGCCCACCGCTACTTCTCGACCGCCTACTTCTTCCAGGACGACTTCAAGGTCACGCAGAAGCTGACCCTGAACCTCGGCCTGCGCTACGACTTCGGGCGGCCCCGCGAAGAGGCGCGCGGCTTCTACCGCGGCTTCGACCCGGACGTGCCGAACCCGGCGGCCGGCGGCCGGCTCGGCGCCATCGTCAGCGCCGACGCCTCGCAGGGCGGGATTCAGGCCGAGAACTTCGGCCTCGTCGAGCCCGACCGTTCCAACATCGGGCCGCGCTTCGGCTTCGCCTACGCCCTCAACGACCGGACGGTCGTGCGCGGCGGCTACGGCATCTACTACGCTCCGGTCATCTACAACGACTTCGGCAACGGCGGCGCGCTCGGCTACAGCCCCGGCGCCGTCAACATCAACGGCGGGCTCGACGCCGGCATCACGCTGGAGAACTACCCGAACATCCCCGCCTCCGACCCGACCGCGCAGGCCGTCGGCGACCTGAACCGGACGGACGTTGACTTCTTCACCAAGGACTTCAAGACCGGGCGCACGGCGCAGTGGAGCCTCGACATCCAGCGCCAACTCCCCTTCAACTTCGCCGTCCAGGCCAGCTACGTCGGCAGCAAGGGGACGCGGCTGCGCTCGTCCTTCGACCAGATCAACAAGCTGCCCTTCGAAGCGCTCCGGCTCGGGCTGCCGCTGCTCTCGAAGCCGCTCGTGGACGTGACGCCGGCCGAGCGCGCCTTCGCCGCCAGCCGCGGCTTCAACCTGCCGACCAACCCCGACGCCATCTACCCCGGCTTCAACAATCAGGGCGGCGACTTCTCGCGCTCGGTCGGCCAGGCGCTCCGGCCGTACCCGCAGTACGGGAACATCACCAACCGCCTGGAGAGCCAGGGGCAGAGCATCTACCACGCCGGCAAGCTCGACCTCCAGCGCCGCTTCTCGCGGGGCGTCCAGTTCGGGCTCTCCTACACCTACGCCAAGCTCATCACCGACGCGGCCGAGGACATCTTCGGCAACTCGCCGCTCAACGGCGTCGTGCAGAACCCGTTCGACCGCGGCAGCTTGCGCTCGGTCTCGCCGAGCATCCCGCCGCACTCGCTCGTCTTCAACTACATCCTTGAGATGCCGTTCGGGAAGGGCAAGCGGTTCCTGAACCACGGCGGATTCGTCGACCGCCTCGTCGGCGGGTTCCAGGTCACGGCCATCCACCGCTACCGCAGCGGCCCGGCGCTCGTGCCGCGCATCGAGGGCGGGCAGCGGGAGTTCCTCCAGCGCGTCGGCTACCTCGGCAACCTGCGGCCCAACATCGTGAGCAACGACTTTTACACGAACAACACTTCCGGCGGCGTTGACGTGCGCGCCATCAACGCGGCGGCCTTCTCGCGCCCGCCCGACTTCCGCGCCGCCCCGACGTTCGCCGACCCGACCCCGGACGACCCCAACCGCCGCACGCCGTTCCCCATCGGGAGCCCCGAGTACGCGGCCTTCTACAACAACCCGCTCGTGTTCTTCGGCAACGCCGCGCCGTCCTACAGCGGGCTCCGCGCCGGGCCCTTCATGACCGAAGACCTGAGCATCATGAAGAAGACGAAGATCACCGAGACGACCTTCTTCGAGTTGCGCTTCGAGTTCTTCAACCTGCTCAACCGCGGCCGCTACGGGCTGGCGAACATGAACCTCGACGACGGCAACTTCGGCATCGTCACGCGCAACGCGGACATCTTCCAGCCGCGCCGCATACAGGTCGGCGGGCGGTTGGTGTTCTAAACCAGACGGGGACGGAGAGGGGCGCAGCATGTGACCGTTGGAAAGTCCTGCGCCCCTCTTCCATTTCCGGCCCGAATCGACGCCGCCTCGCAAGTTTTATGTCATTGCCCCGCTCGCCCACAGTCCGCCGAATCGCCCTGCTCGTGGCGGCCATCATGGCCCCTGCGGGGGCGGGCGTTTGGCCGGACTGCCGGGCACAGACGCCCGCCCGCCCCGCGGCGCAGGCGTCGCGTGCCGCCGCGTCGGCCGCAATCGCCGAGGGCGTCGCCGCCTTAGAGCGCGGCGACGCGGACGCGGCCGGCGCCGCGTTCCGCAAGGCGCTCGGCCTCAACCCGCGTGAGGCGGAGGCGCACAAGTACCTCGGCCTCCTCGCAGACCGCGCGGGCGACCTGGCGGGTGCGGCGCGCCACTTCGGCGAGGCCGCGCGCCTCGCGCCCGCGTCCGCCCCCGCACGCAACAACTACGGCGTGATTCTGCTGCGCCTCGGGCGCACGCGCGAGGCCGCCGCCGAGTTCGAGGCGTCGCTGCGCGCCGACCCGCAGCAGCCGAACGCGCTCGTCAACCTCGCGCAGATACGCTTCAACTCCGGCGCGGCCGCAGACCTGCGCGCGGCCGAAGACCTCTTCGCGCGGGCCGACCGCATCGAGCCCGACGCGGAGATCGCACGCGCCCTGACCGTCATCGCGCTGCGCCGCGGCGACGCGACGGCCGCAGCCACCCACTACCAGGCTTACTCCGCCCGCGTCGCGGCGGGCCCCGCCGGCACGGCCGGCGACGCACGCGCCCGCGCCGAACTGGGCCAGGCGCTGCTGGAGGCAGGGCTTCTGAAGGAGGCCGAGGCAGAGACCGCCGCCGCCGCACAGGTCGAACCAACGAACGCGGATGCGGCCGTCAGTCTGGCGCGCGTCCAGCTCGCGCGCAAAGACCTCCGCGGCGCTGGACGCACACTCGAAGGGGCCGTGGCGCGCGGGGTGGAGTCGGCGCCGCTCTACGCGCTGCTCGCGGAGGTGTACGAGCAGGCGGGTCACCCCGAGAATGCCATCCCGGCGATGCGCCTCGCCATCCAGCGCGACCCGCAGTCCGAGAAATACCGCTTCGCCTACGGCCTGCTGCTCACGAACGCCTACGCACCGGGCGCGGCCGCCATCAGGCTCGAAGAGGCTTTGAAAGATTTCCCGAACTCGCCCCGCCTCTGGTTCGCGCTCGGGCTCGCACACTTCAAACACGACAAGGACGAGGAGTCGGCGCGCGCGTTCGGCCGGGCCGCGCTGCTCGACCCGAAGTTCGCGCCCGCCTACGCATATCTCGGCATGCTGAGCACCAAGAAGGGGGACGCCGCCGGGGCGGTCGCGCTCTACGAAAAGGCGCTCGGCGCCGACCCGCGACTGGCCGTGCTCCACCACCTGCTGGCCGAGGCTCTGCTCCAGCGGGCCGACTCTGAAGCGTCCCGCGCCGAGTCTCACCTGAAGCGCGCCGCCGACCTAGACCCGACCTTCGTGCCGCCCCGGCTCTCGCTCGCAAAGCTCTACATACGGGCCGAGCGTTGGGCCGACGCGGTCGCAGAGCTTGTGCGGGTGACCGCCCTCGACCCCGAATCGGCCGAGGCTTACTACCAGCTCGGGCGTGCCTACGCGCGGCTCAAGCGCACGGCGGAGGCGCAGGCGGCGGTCGCGACTTTCAAGCGGCTGAGCGAGAGCCAGAAGCAGCAGGACGAGAAAGAGTTGAAGGAGATAGTTCGCCGGCTCGGGAGCGTCCGCTTCTGAGCGGCGGGAGGCGACACGGGGGCCATGAGAAGAAGATTAACGGTCGGCGTGCTGGCGCTCGCGGCGCTCTTCGCGGCGTGCCTCAACCTTGCCGCGCAGCAGACGGCGGCGCCGGCACAGGGGGCTCCGCCCGCCGTCGAGGAGTGGAAGGACGACTTCGACGGCGAACGTCTCGACGAGACGAAGTGGGAGCGCTACACGTTCGAGGGCGGGGGCGGCAAGGCCGAGGTCAAGGAGAAGCAGTTGAGGCTGCGCGGGCCGGGCGACTCGCGCTCCGGCGTGCGGAGCCGGCAGTCCTTCAGCAGCGAACGCTTCTTCGTCCAGGCGCAGCTCGCGAAGGTCAGCGAGCGCGCCCCGCAACCGGGCGAGCAGGGGATGCAGGCGGGGACGGCCATCCTCACGGTTCTCTTCGGCGGGAGCCCCACCAACCGCATCGAGTGGCTGCTCCGCAGCGACGGCATCTTCGAGGCGTGGCTGACCGTCGATGGCCGCGCGGAGCGCATCGACAACCGCCAGCTCGCGACGAAGGCGAAGTCGCTGTGGCTCGGCATCGGGCGGCGCGGCGACCAGATATTCCTGATGGTCAACGATAAGGTCGCGCTCGAACGACAGGTGCGCGGTTTGGGCTCGAACTTCAAGGTGATGCTCTACGGGTTCGGCACCACGGAGACGAGCTGGGACGCTATCACCGTGCAGACGCTCAAGCAGTAAGAACGAACACTCAACGCGGTTCGGGGAGAAGCGGATGGCGAACATCGGGAGGCGGAAGTTCATCGGGGGCGCGGCCGTGGCCGGCGCGGCACTGGTCGCGGCGGGCACGCGGGGCCTGGCGCAGTCGGCGCGGGCGACCGACTCGCGCGTCGAGGTGCTGGTCGGCGAGGAGATCGGCACCATCAGCCGCGACATCTACGGCCACTTCGTCGAGCACCTGGGCGGCGTCGTCTACGACGGCATCTGGGTCGGCGAGAAGTCGAAGGTGCCGAACACGGGCGGCATCCGCACCGCGCTCGTGGACGCGCTCAAGCGCATCCAGGCGCCGGTCGTCCGCTGGCCGGGCGGCTGCTTCGCCGACAGCTACGACTGGCGCGACGGCACGGGGCCGCGCGAGCGGCGCCCGCGCCGCACCAACTTCTGGGTGGACGCGCCCGAGTGGCCCGAGAACGCGCCGAAGGACGGGCCGTGGCGCTACGACCCCAACCACTTCGGGATTAACGAGTTCATGCGCTTCTGCCAGCTCTCGGGCGCCGAGGCGTATCTGGCCGCCAACCTCCGCGGCCTCGGCGCGCAGGATTTTTACGAGTGGGTCGAGTACGTCAACTCGCCGGCCGGCACGACGACGGGCGCCGAGCTGCGCGCGACGGGGCCGTTGGGGAGCCGCGACCCTTACAAGGTGCGCTTCTGGGGCGTCGGCAACGAGTCGTGGGGCTGCGGCGGCAACTTCACGCCCGAGGAGTACGCGGCCGAGTACCGGCGGTTCACGGCGGCCGTCCCGCGCTACGGCGTGGATGTGAAGTTCATCGCCTCGGGCGCGAACGTGGACGACTTCAACTGGACGCGCGGCTTCTTCTCGAAGACCGCCGAGAAGGGCGCTTTCCTCTTCGGCGGCATCTACGGGTGGGGTCTCCACCACTACGCCTGGAACCTCGGGCTCGGGCGCACCAACGACTGGTTCGCCGCCAAGGGCGACGGCCTCAAATTTAACGAGGCCGAGTACTACGAGCTTTTGCGCGAGGGCGACCGCATGGAGTCGCTCATCAACCAGCACTGGACGATCATGGGGCAGTACGACCGCCAGCACCGTGTCAAACTGGTGGTGGACGAGTGGGGCGCGTGGTACAGGAAGGGGTCGGAGGTTCACCCGACGCACCTCCTCGGCCAGCAGAACACGATGCGCGACGCGCTGCTCGCGGGCCTCACGCTCGACACCTTCCACCGCCACGCCGACAAGGTCGCGATGGCGAACGTCGCGCAGCTCGTCAACTGCCTCCACTCGCTCTTCCTCGCGCACGAGGACAAGTTCGTCCTGACGCCGACCTACCACGTCTTCGAGATGTTCGTGCCGCACATGGGCGCGAAGTCCGTGCGCGCGCTCTTCAGCGCACCCGAGGTGCACTACACGCGCGTGGACAAGCCGGCCGAGTTCTGGGGTCTCTCGGGCTCGGCCTCGGTCAACGGCCGTGCGTTGACGCTGACGGTGACCAACCCGCACATGACGGAGGCGCGCGAGGCGGAGGTGGCCGTGCGGGGCGCGCGCGTCTCTGCGGCGCGCGCGCGTGTGCTCTCGGAGCCGGACGTGCACGCGCACAACAGCTTCGCGAGCCCGCGCGTGGTGGAGCCGCGCGACGAGGCGGTCAGCATTCAGGGCACCGGCCCCTTCGTCTACCGCTTCGCGCCCGCGTCAGTGACGCGCCTCGCGATCACGCTGGCTTAAGGTTAACTGTTAGCTGTCGGGTGTTGGGTGTTGGTTTATAGGTGTCGGGTAAACAAGGCCCGCGATTCTCACCAACACCCAACGCCTGACACCTGCGAACGGAGAGAGCACCATGGTCTGGGAAGAGCGCTGGCACCCGCTGCGCGAGG
>DAIRFV010000346.1:0-5925 GCA_036794905.1 Pyrinomonadaceae bacterium
GCGCTTCCCCGCGAAGTAAAGACAAATAACCACAGAGGCACGGAGGCACAGCTAAGACGATTTAGCTGTGCCTCCGTGCCTCTGTGGTTATTTTTTTCGGGAGCGGGGGCTTCAGACCTCGCGCACGACGAGGCCGTCGCGGGCGACGTTCCATCTGAGGACTTCGGCGCCCTCGCGCGCGGCGAGCGCACGCTCGACCGTGGAGCGTGCGCCGTCCTCGCAGAGGAAGGCGAGGCAGCCGCCGCCGCCCGCGCCGCAGACCTTCGCCGCGAGCGCGCCGCTGGCGAGCGCCGTCTCCACCAGCGACTCCATGTGCGGCGTCGTGATGTTGGGCGCGAGCCGCTTGCGGTTCGGGTAGGCCCCGCGCATCACCTCGGCCACGCGCGGCCAGTCGCCCGCCACGAGCGCGGCGCGCACCTCGCGCGCCGCGTCGCGAATCTTCTCGAAGATGTCGAAGACCTCCGGGTCGCCGTCGATGTGGCGCTTGAACATCTCCCAGTTGTTGACGCCCGACAGGCGCGGCTCGCCCGTGTAGCAGACGACGACCCTGCGCTCCAACTCTTCGGGCGCGACGCTGAGGGGCTCGCGCCGGATGCCGTCGGGGCTGAACCCGATGGAGTTGACCCCGCCGTAGAACGCGCCGTAGTAGTCCTGAAAACCCGCGGGCACGCGGATGACCGTGGACTCGACGTTGGCCGCGATGACGATGAACTTCGACGGCGGGTAGCGGTCGCCGACCAGGCGGTTGAGCGCGCCGATGCACGCGATGGCGAGCGCGCTCGACCCGCCTAAGCCAGCGCCCGCGGGCGCCCTCGACTCGGCGACGAGGTGGAAGCCGGTCTCGGGCTTGAAGAAGTGTACGAGCTTCGAGATGAGTTCCAGCCGCTCCTCGCGCACGAGGTCTTCGACCGCCGAGAGACTCGTCTCGAACGTGACGCCGCGGTCGCGCGACTCCAGGATGATCTGGTCGTCCGCGCGCGGCTCGATGCGGCAGGTGGCGTGGAGCGAGACGGCGAAGTTGACGGTCGTCGCGCCGGGGTGGAAGAGGTAGAGCGGCCAGATGTCGATGGTGCCCCCGGCCAGGTCAACCCGCGTCGGGGCTGTTGCTTCGATGGTCATGAGTTCGTAAGTGGTGAATCGTGAATCGTAGAGCGTGGTGGCGCGTTGGCAATCTCCCACATCCGGGAGCCGGGGGCAACTGTTCACGATTTACGATTCACGCTTGACGGGTCACTCTCCCTCTGCCTTGCTCTTCTGCTTGGGCGCCTCCTTGTGGCGCGCGAGCGAGTGCGGGATCAGCTCCGTGATCTCGTCCTTGATCTCGTGGAGCTTCTCCTCGGCGGCCTGCTCGATCTTCTGGATGGTCTCGGGGCTCGCCTCCTCGACCTTCTTCGAGAGCCAGTACTTCTCCGCGAAGTAGAAGCCGCCGATGCCCAAGATGATGACGGCGACGACGACGCCGAGCAGCCAGTAGCTCAGCTCGTGCAGGTCGCCGATGAGGTTGTAGATGGCGCTGTGGAAGATGTAGCCCGCGCCCGAGAGCAGCAGCACCCACACGAAGCAGCTCGCGAACGAGAGCAGCAGGAAGCGCGCGTACGGCATCTTCGCCACGCCGTAGAAGGCGCACGAGCCCCAGCGCAGGCCGTAGGTGAACTTCGAGATGAAGATGGACAAGACCCCGAACTTGTCCGTCAGCTTCTCCAGCCGGGGGCGCGCCGCGCAGTAGAAGCGGTACTTCTTCACCTTCGAGCGGCCCGCGCGCCCGAGCGCGTAGGCCACGTTATCGCTCGCCACGCCCGCGATCGTCCCCACCGCCAGCACCTGCAAGAAGCTGTACTCGCCGAACGCCCCCCCGTGCGCCAGCACCCCCGCCAGCAGCAGGGTGATGTCGCCCTCCGCCATCGTCAGCACGAAGATGGCCGGCAGCCCGAACGCCCAGAGCAGCTCGTTGACGTAGTTTAAGTCCATAAAAGCGGTGGTGGGTGATGGGTTTTGGGTGTCGGGTGGAAGCAGGCTCTTACCCGACACCCAAAACCCATCACCCACCACCTCCCTTGGGTTTGACCACGAGCACGGGGCAGCCGGCGCGGCGGACGACCGACTCGGCGGTCGAGCCGAACAGGATGCGCCCCAGCCCCGTGCGCCCGTGCGACGAGATGACGATGAGGCCGGCGCCGCGCTCCTCGGCCGCGCGCACGATCTCGGCGGCCGGCTCGCCGCGCGCGATCACGTCCTCGACCTCCAGCCCTTCGAACTCCGCGCTCTGCGAGAAGGCGGGCAGGTCGCGCGCCGCCGACTCCTCCAACTGCCCGCCCAGCTCGGCGGCCGGCAGAGGCTCCGCCAGCGGCGTCCACCCCACCGGCTGCACCACCGGCTCGACGACGTGCAGGCAGACCACGCGCGCGCCCAGCAGCCGCGCGAACTCCGCCGCCACCGGCACGGCGTGCCGCGCGCACTCGCTGAAGTCCGTCGGCAGCAGGATCGAGCGCACGTCCATAAAGAAGTAGTCAGTAGTCGGTAGTCAGCAGGGAAACCCTTGGGGGCCGGGCGGCCGATTTGTCAGCGTCAGCGACCGCGGCGCGGGGCGCTACTGTCCACTGACTACTGCCTACTGTCTACTGCCCTCATTCTACACGCAGAGTGAGTTGTTTGACAGCCCCCCGCCCCTTTGTTACCATCACGCCCGTCCAGAACCGGCTCCCCAACCAGATTTTAAGCTCTTGACTCAGAAGGCTTTGAGATGAGCGCGCCGTCGTCAAACGAACAGCTTTACGTGGGCGTGGAACTCTGCGCCTCCTCGGCGCGCGCCGCGCTCGTCAGCCCGGCCGGCGAGGTGCTCGCGCGGCGCGAGTCGGCGCTCGCGGCCGTCGACCTCGCCCCGCAGATCGCGCGCCTCGTCGCGGAGCTGCGCGACTCGGCGCCCTCGGGCGTCGCCGCACTGGGCGTGGGCGTCCCCGGACTCGTCAACCCGCAGACGGGTCGCGTCGTCATCTCCTCCGACATCCCCTCGGTCGTGCGCGAAGACCTGCGCGCGTCGCTCGCGCAAACCTCGGGGCTCCCCGTCGCGCTCGACAACGACGCCAACGCGGGGGCGCTGGGCGAGTACGCGGCCGGCGCGGGGCGCGGCAGCCGCAACATGTTCTACGTCACCATCGGCACCGGCATCGGCGGCGCGCTCATCCTCGACGGCCGCCTGTGGCGCGGCGCCTCCGGCTTCGCCGGCGAGTTCGGGCACATCACCATCGACCCCGAGGGCGTCGAGTGCGCCTGCGGCAACGTCGGCTGCCTCGAGACCGTCGCCTCCGCCCCCAACATCGTCCGCCGCACGCACGAGCGCCTGATGCGGGATTCGACCTCCTCGCTCTCGCGCCTCGGGCTCAACAAGAACTTCTCGGCCGCCGACATCGCGCACGAGGCCAGAGGCGGCGACGACTTCGCCGCGATGATGATGGCGCGCACCGGCCGCTACATCGGCACGGCCATCGCGTCGGTCATCAACCTCCTCAACACCGAGCGCATCGTCCTCGGCGGGGGCGTCATGGACGCGGGCGAGTTGATCCTTGAGCCCATCGTCCAGGAGGCGCGCCGCCGCTCCTTCCAGCCCAACTTCGAGTCCACGCAGATCGTCGCCGCCACCCTCGGCCCCGACGCCGTCCCCATCGGCGCGGCGCTGCTGGCCCGCGACGCCGCGCAGCCCGGCGGCTGAACTTCCCCCGGCCGACGCACTTCCCCGCACGAACTTTCCCGACGGCCCCCGCGTTTCAGAACTTGAAGGAGGCGCGCGCTGCTTATGCCCTTCATCACGGCGACGCGAGAGGACGGCGCGACGCTGCTCCTCAACGTGGACAGGATTCAGTACGTGGCCTACCAGGACGCCGAGGGGCAGGAGGTCTTGAGCGTCGTCTTCGACGCCAACCCGCCCGCGCAGGGGCGCCCGGGCACGAACGAGATCGTCGTCCACGGCCAGGAGGCGCGCCGCGTCTGGGAGGCGCTCGGCAGCATGCTCGGGCTCTAGCGTGGCTTGTGTTGGCGGGGGGCGGTTTGCGATGATACGGGCGTGAAGATGTGGTTCGAAACGGAGGCGTGGGACGGCGCGGGCTTGAGCCGGCAGCGGTGGGCGCGGCTCGCCTTCATTCTGCTCGTGTGGGCGCTGGTCGGCCTCTTCTTCTCCAGCCAGATCTATTTCTACTTCCTCGGCACGCCGAAGCAGATGTCTCTGCCGAGCGCGCTGGCGTGGCAGATGACGGCGGTCGTCATCTTCGCGCTCTCCACCCCGCTCGTGCTGATGCTGGCCCGCCGCTACCGCGTCGAGCGCCAGACGTGGCGGCGCTCCATCCCCGCCCACCTGCTCGCCGGCACCCTCATCTGCTCGGCGTGGGCCGCCTTCCACATCGTCCTCGACACGTACTTCAACGGCCACCTCGACAAATTCAACTGGGGCAACCTCCACCGCGTCGTCTTCCTCAACCTCGACCGCGAGCTGCTGGTCTACTGGATCATCGTCGTCGTCAGCCACGCCGCCGACTACTACCAGCGCTACCGCGAGGGCGAGCTGCGCGCCTCGCAGGCGCAGTTGCAGGCGCTGAAGATGCAGCTCCACCCGCACTTCCTCTTCAACGCCCTGCACTCCATCTCGGCGCTCGTCCACTCCGACCCGGACGCGGCCGACAAGATGATCGCGCGGCTCGGCGACTTCCTGCGCCTGACGCTCGACTCGGCCGCCGCGCAGGAGGTGCCGCTGCGGCAGGAGCTTGAGTTCCTCAACTGCTACCTCGACATCGAGCGCACGCGCTTCCGCGACCGCCTGACGACGCACATCGACGCCGACCCGCAGGTCCTGGACTGCCGCGTGCCCAACCTCATCCTCCAGCCCATCGTCGAGAACGCCATCCGCCACGGCGTCTCGCAGCGCGCCGCCAGCGGCCACGTCGAGGTGCGCGCCACGCGCGCGGGCGACTCGCTCCGCCTCGAAGTCCGCGACAACGGGCGCGGACTGCCCGAGGGCGCCGAGCCGAACCGCGCCAAGCAGGGCGGCGGCGGCGGCGTCGGCCTCGCCAACACGCGCGCGCGCCTGCAACAGCTCTACGGCGGCTCCTTCCGCTTCGAGATTCAGAACGCGCCCGCGGGCGGCGCCGTCGTCACGCTGGAGATTCCCAGGCACGGCGCGCCGCACGAGACGGAGAGCCCCGAGGTCAAGGCGGCCGCCGCCAGGGGGGCCGCGCCCGCCGGCGACAAGACGCGCCCCGCGGCCGACACGCGCGCCATCTCCTCCCGCGCCTGAACGAAAGCCGTAACCCGTGAACCGCGAACCGCGTCGAGGAGGCTCCGGCCGACCTCGCGCGTGCGGTTTCGCCCCGGTTTTGTTATAAAGACTGTCTACGCCGAACCGTAAACCGGGACAAGAAACGCCGCGCCCTCTTGTCACGGTTTACGGTTCACGGTTTACGGCATTTTATGAACCCCGAACGCATCAGAAACTTCTCGATCATCGCGCACATCGACCACGGTAAATCCACCCTGGCCGACCGTCTGCTCGAACTCACCGGCGCGCTCTCCGAGCGCGAAATGGAGGCGCAGGTCTTAGACAACATGGACCTGGAGCGCGAGCGCGGCATCACCATCAAGGCGCACGCCGTCCGCCTCGACTACCGCGGCCGGGACGGGCAGGCCTACGTCCTCAACCTCATCGACACGCCCGGCCACGTGGACTTCAGTTACGAGGTCTCGCGCTCGCTCTCCGCCTGCGAGGGCGCGCTCTTGGTCGTCGATGCCTCGCAGGGCGTCGAGGCGCAGACGCTCGCCAACACCTACCTCGCCATCGGCGAGAACCTGGAGCTCATCCCCGTCATCAACAAGATCGACCTCCCCGGCGCCGAGCCCGAGAAGGTGATGGAGCAGATCGAGAACGTCATCGGCCTCGACACC
>DAIRFV010000573.1:0-1518 GCA_036794905.1 Pyrinomonadaceae bacterium
TAGAAAGACAAAGCGGCGCGTCCCGGTTATAAACCGAACGCGCCGCCTGTTTTTTCTACTGACTACTGACTACTGACTACTGTCTACTTTCCTTCCGCGTACTTCTCCGCCACGCGGCGGATGCGGCGGACGCCCTCTTCGAGGCGTTCCAACGAGGTGGCGTAGGAGATGCGGACGTAGCCTTCGACGCCGAAGCCCGCGCCGTCGGTGACGACGGTGTGCGCCTCGCGCAGGAGGCGGTCGGCGAAGTCGGCGGAGGTCTTGAGCTCGCCGCCGAGGCAGCCGCGCACCGAGGGGAAGACGTAGAAGGCGCCCTCGGGCTCGGCGCACGCGAGGCCGGGGATGTCGCCGATGGCCCTGACGAGCCAGTCGCGGCGGCGGCGGTACTCGGCCAGCATCTCGCCGACGCAACCCTGCCCGGAGTCGAAGGCGGCGATGGCCGCGGCCTGCGAGATGGAGCTGGGGTTGCTCGTCGAATGGCTCTGCACCTTCGCCATCTCGCGCGTCCACGCGGCGGGCGCGATGGTGTAGCCGATACGCCAGCCCGTCATCGCGTACGTCTTCGAGAAGGAGCCCGCGATGCAGAGCCGTTCGCGCAAGCTCCCGTCGAGCGTCACGGCGCTGAAGACCTCGGCCGGCTCGTAGACGAACTTCAGGTAGCACTCGTCCGAGACGGCGTAGACGCCGCGCCCGGCCAGCACGCGCAGGATGCGCTCGAACTCGGCCGGGGGGATGACGCGCCCCGAAGGGTTCGAGGGCGAGTTGATGATGACGAGCTTCGTGCGGGGCGTCAGCGCCGACTCGACCTGCTCGGCCGTGAGCTGAAAGCCCGTCTCTTCGGTGTCGATGTAGACGGGGTTGGCGCCGGCGAAGGTGGCGATCTCGGGGAAGGTGACCCAGTAGGGCTTGGGGATGAGTACGTCGTCGCCGGGGCCGCAGAGCGTGACGACGGCGTTGAAGACGCCCTGCTTGCCGCCGGCCGTCGCCGTCACCTCGGACGGGTTGACGCGCGCGCCGAACTCACGCTCGTAGTAGGCGGCGACCGACTCCTGGAACTTCTTCGTCCCGCCCGTCGGCGTGTACTTGGTCTGGCCGGCCTGCATGGCGCGGGCGGCGGCCTCCTTGATGTGCGCGGGCGTGTCGAAGTCGGGCTCGCCGGGGCCGAAGTCCACCACGTCGTGCCCCTCGTGGCGCAGCGCGATGGCCGCCTGCATCGCCGCGAGCGTCGAGGAGGGCTGCATCCGCGCGACGTTCGGCGCGACGGGGAAGGGGATTTTGAGTGCGGTCTCTGTCATCCTCGTGCCTGTGCTTTCAGAGCTGTGTCGAACGAAGGTGCGATGGTAGCCGCATCGGGCGGCGCGCGCAACAGGAGAGGGCGATAAACGTAGGGGCGGGGGTATAAGTTTAAGTTTGAACCTTCAAACTTAAACTTATACCCCCGCCCCTACGTTGAAATCCGGCTCAGACGTTAACGCTTCTTCGCGCCGCCCTTCTTACTCGCGCCTTTCTTCGCGGCGC
>DAIRFV010000574.1:0-1518 GCA_036794905.1 Pyrinomonadaceae bacterium
GGCCGATGTAGTTGCCGTCGCCGTACTGCGGGCAGGCTTCGAGGCAGCAGCCGCACGTCATGCAGCGCGAGTAGGCGTAGCGCTCGGCCACGTCCTCCTGCGACATGCGGGGCCCGGGGCCGAGGTCGTGTGAGCCGTCGATCTCGATCCAGGCCTTGACGCGCTTGAGGTGTTCGAACATCTCCGAGCGATCGACGACGAGGTCGCGCACGTTCGGGAATTTCGACATCGGCTCAAGGGTGATGGGCTGGTGCGGTTCGAGGTTGTCGATGAGCGCCGAGCAGGACTGGCGCGCGCGCCCGTTGATGACCATCGTGCAGATGCCGCAGACCTGCTCCAGGCAGTTCATCTCCCAGACGGGCGGCGTCGTCTGCCGGCCGTCGCGCGTGACCGGATTCTTCCTGATCTCCATCAGGCAGGAGATGACGTTGAGGTTCGGCCGGTAGGGGAGCGCGAACTCCTCCCAGCGCGCCGCCGCGTCCTGCCGCTCGCGGCGGCGGATGCGCAGCACCACCTCCCGCGGCGGGTTCCTCAAGCCTTGATGCTGCTCTTCGCCCTTGCCCCTCTCTTGTGCGCTCATTGTTTCTCCGTTTTGCCCCCTGCTTCGTCAATCGTGTCGCCGCGCTCGGGGCGCGGGGTGGTTTCGCCGGCGACGGCGTTGTCCACGGCCTCCTTCTTCTGTCCCCAGGTGGCGGGGCCGGAGGTGTTGGGCGGGCGCTGCTCCCAGCCGGAGGCGGGCACCTGCGCGGCCCCGTCCTTGGTCGGCGACTGCTCGGCCTGGCCGCCCGTGGCGGCCTGCGCCTTCTGCTTGCCCTTCGTGTAGTCGCGCTTGCGCGGCTCGATGAGCCCCACGTCCACCGCCTCCCACGAGAAGACCGGCCCCTCTCCGGAGAACTCGGCGATGGTCGTCTTCAGGAAATTCTCGTCGTCGCGGTTGGGGAAGTCGGGCTTGTAGTGCGCGCCGCGCGACTCGTTGCGGTTGAGGGCGCCGAGCGTGATGACCCGCGCCAGTTGCAGCATGTTGTAGAGCTGCCGCGCGTGCGGCAGCGCGTGCGTCGCCCACATGTTCGAGTCGTTCAAGGAGATGTGCCGGTAGCGGTCGATGAGTTCGAGCAGCTTCTCGTCCGTGGACTTCAGCTTGTCGTTGTAGCGGACGACCGTCACGTTGTCCGTCATCCACTTGCCCATCTCGTCGTGGAGGACGTACTGGTTCTCTGAGCCCGACTGCTTCAGGAGCCCCGCGTTGATCTCCTGCTGGTGCTTCAGCTCGTCGTCGTAGACCTTCGAGCCGTCGGCGCCGTTGCGCTCGACGTTCTTGGCGAACTCGATGGCCGCGGGCGCGGCGACGAAGCCGCCGTAGACGCAACTGACGAGCGAGTTCGCGCCGAGGCGGTTCGCGCCGTGAATCGAATAATCGCACTCGCCCGCGGCGAGCAGGCCGGGGATGTTCGTCCGCTGCTCGAAGTCAACCCACAGGCCGCCCATCGAGTAGTGGACGCCGGGGAAGATGCGCATCGG
>DAIRFV010000079.1:0-21602 GCA_036794905.1 Pyrinomonadaceae bacterium
TAGAACACAGCTTTATCTTTAGCTGTCTTCAAGCCGTGTCCCCGTGCCTGCGGTGGTTGAACCTCTTCCGCAAACATCCATCCCTGGCGAACGAGCCCAAAATGAACCGAGCGGAGCTGGTCTCGCGGCTGGTCGCGGCCGTTGACGAAGGGGAGCGGCGCGCGCTGCTCGCCGCGCACACGGCGTGGGCCGACGCGTCGCTGGCGCACGCGCTCAAGGACGTTTGCCTCGAAGCGTGGAGCGGAGACCCGCCGCGCGCCGTCGCCGCCGCACGGGCGCTCGAAGCGTTGACCGACGCGGGCGACTCCGAAGAGGTCGCGGCGCTGCGCGACTGGGGCCAGGGGATCGCCGCGCTCGTCGGCGGCCGGATGGAGGAGGCCATCCGCCGGCTCGACGAATCCGAGTCGCGCTTCCAGCGCCTCTGCCAGCCGCACACGGCCGCCTCCACGCAGGTCAGCAAGCTCATCGCGCTCGCCATGCTCGGCCGCTACGAGGAGGCCATCGAGACGGGGCTGCGCGCGCGCGACATCTTCCTTGAGTACGGCGACCTGCCCGCCGCCGGCAAGGCCGAGCACAACATCGGCAACCTCTGCGTGCGGCGCGACCGTTACGAGGAGGGCGAGCGCTACCTCAAGCTCGCGCGCGCCCGCTTCCTGCCGACGGACGACCTCAAGCAGCTCGCCATCACAGAGAACTCGCTCGCCTACCTCTACACACTGCGCCACGACTTCCGCTCCGCCGAGGGGCTGTACCGCGAAGCGCTCGCGCGCGCGGAGGCGGCGGGCCTCGCCGCCACGCAGGCCGCCATCGAGGCCAGCATGGGCGACCTCGCCCTCTTCCGCGGCCGATACCGCGAGGCGCTCGACCTCCTTGAGCGCTCGCGCCGGCACTTCCAGAGCATGGGGATGCCGCACCAGTCGGCCATCGCCGAGCTGGAGCTGGCCGACGCCTACCTCGAACTCAACCTCGCCGCGGAGGCGCGCGCCGTCTACCGGCGCGTCATCCCGACCTTCGCCGAACTCGGCATGCGCGCCGAGCAGGCGCGCGCGCTCGCGCAGGCCGGACGCGCCGCCGTCATCGGCGGCGACGCGGCTGAAGCACACGCCCTCCTGGCGCGCGCCCGCGCACTTTACGCCGGGGAGGGCAACCTCGTCGGCGAAGCCTACGTCACGCTCGCGGAGGCGCAGCTGCACCACTCGGAGGGCGACTACGCCTCGACCGCGGTGCTGGCCGCGCAGGCCGAGGCGCCGCTGGCGGAGGCGGGCGCGTGGCGGCGGATGCTTTTGGCGCGCTGGCTCCGCGGCGAGGCGGCGCGCGCGCAGGGGCAGGAGCGGCTCGCGCAGATTCTGCTCGACACCACGCTCAAAGAGGCGGAGGCGCAGGCGCTCCCCCAGGTCGCCGAGCGCTGCCACACGAGCCTCGGGCTCCTGGCCGCCGCGCGCGGCGACGCGGCCGGGGCCGAAGCCTCCTTCAAGCGCGCCGTCACGCTCATCGAAGACCTGCGCGCGCCGCTGCCGGCCGAGGAGTTCCGGACGGCCTTCGTCGCCGACAAGCTCGCGCCCTACGAGGAGCTGGTGCGCCTGTGCCTCGCCGCCGGAGGGGGCGTGCGCGCCCGCGAGGCGTTTTCCTACGCGGAGCGCGCGCGCTCGCGTGCGCTCGTCGAGATGCTGAGCGGCGCGCTCTCCGTCCGCCCGCAGCCGCGCGACGAGTTCGAGGCCGGATTGTTCGAACAACTCGACCGGCTGCGTGAAGAGCTGAACTGGTTCTACAGCCGCATCAACCGCAGCGGCGCGGGCGAAGCCGCCCCCGCCGCCAACGTCATGCAGGCGCTCCACGACGCCGTGCGCGAGCGCGAGATGCGGACGCTCGAAATCATGCGCCAGCTCCAGCAGCGCGGCGGAGACACCGCCCTCGGCCGCACGGAGCCGCTCGACGTGCGCGGACTTCAGGCGTCGCTCGGCTCTGAGACGGCGCTCGTCGAGTACACCTCGCTCGACGGCGAGCTGCTGGCCTTCGTCGTCACGGGCGACCGTCTGGAGGTCGTGCGCGGCCTCTCGGACGAGCACGCGGTCGCCGAAGCGCTCGGTCAGTTCCGCTTCCAGCTCGGCTCCCTGCGCTACGGCTCGGCGCGCATGCGCACGCACCTCACGTCGCTCGAAGGGCGCGCGCGCCGCCACCTGCGCACGCTCTACGACCAACTGCTCCGGCCGGTCGAGTCGTTGATCGGCGACCGCCGCCTCGTCGTCGTCCCGCACCGCGCGCTCCACTACGTCCCCTTCCACGCGCTCGACGACGGCGACGCTTACGTCGTCGAGCGGCGTGAGGTCTCTTACGCGCCGAGCGCGTCGGTGCTCGGCTACTGCCTCGCGCGCCCCGCGCGCCCCTTCGAGCGCGCGCTGCTGTTGGGCGTCGCCGACGAGCAGACGCCGCGCGTGCGCGACGAGATAGAAGCGCTCGCGCCGCTCTTCCCCGAAGCGACGGCGCTGCTCGACGAGCGCGCGACCGTCGCCGCGCTGCGCGAGCACGCGCCCGCGGCCGACCTGCTCCACCTCGCCTGCCACGGACAGTTCCGACCCGACAGTCCTCTCTTCTCCTCGCTCCGCCTCGGCGACGGCTGGCTGACCGTGCGCGACGCCTACACGCTCGACGTGGGCGCGTCGCTCGTCACGCTCTCGGCCTGCGAGACGGGCGTCAGCGCCGTCGCGCCGGGGGACGAGTTGCTCGGGCTCGTCCGCGGCTTCTTCTACGCGGGCGCGGCCTCCCTGCTGCTGAGTCTCTGGACGGTGGACGACGAGGCGACGGCCGAGTTGATGAGGGACTTCTACACCGCTCTGCGCGCCGGCTCGCGCCCCGCGGCCGCCCTCCGCGCGGCGCAACTCCGCCAGATGCAGACCCGCCCACACCCCTTCTTCTGGTCGCCCTTCGTCCTCACCGGGCGATGGTGAGAGGCAGTAGTCAGTAGCCAGTAGGAAAACAGAGGCGGCGCGTCTCGGTCTTTAGGCCGAGCGCGCCGCTGTGTCTTCCTACTGTCTACTGTCTACTGTCTACTGTCTACTTTTTTTCATTTCCCCTGTATTTTTCCCCCCGTTGCGGGCACTGTTCGACGGGGGAAAAGCATCAAACACCCTTGGGAATTTCACCCGGCGCGCGGCGCCTTTTTCCCCGACGAGCCTCTTTTCGCAATGATTCCCCACAGGCCGGTCTTGTGCACGGAATTTGAAGGAGTTCCCTG
Source organism: Pyrinomonadaceae bacterium (assembly GCA_036794905.1). Taxonomy (GTDB): domain Bacteria; phylum Acidobacteriota; class Blastocatellia; order Pyrinomonadales; family Pyrinomonadaceae; genus QHXN01. The sequence goes on from DAIRFV010000079.1 coordinate 3,233, forward strand.
TAAGATGCCCCGCAAGTTCATACGCCCTCTCGGTCTGCTCGCGCTGCTGGCGGCGCTGCTCGTCGGCGGCCTGCCGCCGGCGCCGGCCGCGCGCGCCTCGTCCGACGACGACTCGTTCGAGAACGGCGAAGAGGCTTACGTCCCGAACGAAATCAACCTCAAACTCCTGCCCGGGGCCGACATCAGCGCCGTCGCGCAGAAGTACGGCCTCCAACTCGTCGAGCAGTTCGGCAACCGCCCCATCTACCTCCTGCGCACCCCGTCCGACTCGAAGGCGCTCGCCGCCAAAATCCTCGCCGAGAACCCGACCGGCGTCCAGTACGCCGAGGCCAACTTCACGGCCGGCGCGCCGGAGGGGAGCGGCCTGACGTGGAGCGTCGGTTTGACGTGGAGCGTCGGCCTGACCTGGAGCGTCGGCGGCGAGGCCGATTTCGAGGGGCAGTGGGCGACGGACAAGATTCGGCTGAGCGAGGCGCACAAGGCGACCAAGGGCGCGGGCACGATTGTGGCCGTGCTCGACACGGGCGTTGACCGCCGCCACCCGGCGCTCGCCGGCCGCCTGCTGCGCGGGCGCGACTTCGTCGACGAAGACGACGACCCGAGCGAGGTGCTGCCCGCCCCGTGCGCCGGGTCGAACGACCCCGCGAAGTGCGGCCCCTACGGCCACGGCACGCACGTGGCCGGCCTCGTCGCGCTGGCCGCGCCCGAGGCCAAGATCATGCCGCTGCGCGTCCTCGACCGGCAGGGCGTCGGCAACATGTGGGTGCTCGCCGAGGCCCTCCGCTACGCGCTCGACCCGGACGGCGACCCGGCGACGGACGACGGCGCCGATGTCATCAACATGAGCCTCGCGACCGTCCACGACTCGAACCTCCTGCGAGAGGTCGTCGGCGACGCGTGCGACGCGGCCGTCCCCTCGCCCTACCAGAAGGTCGTCGTCGTCGCGGCGGCCGGCAACCGCGGCACGACGCAGCGCATGTACCCCGCGGCCGAGAACTTCGACGGCGAACTCTCCGTCGCCGCCAGCGAGTCCGACGACACGCTCTGGGAGTGGTCGCAGCGCGACGACCGCGTCGAGAACGACGTGATGGCCCCCGGCGTCGGCATCACGAGCAGCGTCCCCGGCAGCAGGACGGGCGTCTGGGCCGGCACCTCGATGTCCGCGCCGCTCGTGGCGGGGGTGGCGGCGCTCGTGCGCTCGGCCTCGCCCGCGCTCGACGCCGACGGCGTCAAGGAGCGCATCCGCGAGACGGCCGACCGCCCCGAGCCCGAGCAGCTCGTCAAGCGGCGCGTGAACGCGGCGCGCGCCGTCACCTCGCTCGTCAACTTCGGCGTCAACCCGGCGGACGACACGCGCACCTTCGTCCGCCAGCAGTACCTCGACTTCCTCAACCGCGCGCCCGACCCCGAAGGCTTCGACCACTGGTCGAACGAGATCGCGCAGTGCGGCGCCGACGCGGCCTGCACGCAGTTCCGCCGCGCGAACACCTCGGGCGCCTTCTTCCTCTCCATCGAGTTCCGCGACACCGGCTACTTCGTCTACCGCCTGCACAAGGCCGCCTTCGGCGATTTCTCGGCGGCGCGCCCCGTCCCCGTGCGCTACGAGGACTTCATGCCCGACACGCAGCGCATCGGCGAGGGCGTCGTCGTCAACTCCGAAGGGTGGGGGCAGCGGCTCGCGGCCAACCGCGACGCCTTCCTGCTCGACTTCGTCACGCGCAACGGAGACCCCTCGGGCCGCGACTTCGCGACCCTGTTCCCGGCGGGGACGAGCGCCGCGGCGATAGTGGATAGGCTCTTCCACAACGCGGGCGTCCCCCCGCTTGAGGCCGAGCGCCAGGCGCTCATCGACGAGTTGTCGGCCGACCCTGACTCGCCCTCCTTACGCGCGAGCGTGCTCCGCAAGGTGGCCGAGAGCCCGCTCCTCGTCCGGCAGGAGTTCAAGAAGGCGTTCGTGCTGATGCAGTACTTCGGGTACCTGCGGAGGAACCCGGACGACGTGGGCTTCGACGGGAAGGATGACCCGAACTTCGTCGGCTACAACTTCTGGCTCGCGAAGCTCGAAGAGAACAACGGCGACTTCCACCGCGCCGAGATGGTGCGCGCTTTCATCGAGTCCATCGAGTACCGCCAGCGCTTCCGGGAGTAAGGCGGCAGGCAGGTAAGGGGGTGCTGGGTGCTGGGTGCTAGGTGTTGGGTGTTGGGGAAGAGCAGCTTGTCTTCCCCAGCACCCAACACCTAACACCCAAAAACTTCTTACCATCAGCCTACCGTAAAAAAAATTTACGCGGCGCGTATTTTTCTGAACGGCCGCCGCACTGTACGCGTGTAAGACGGGACGCCCGCCGACGCGGGCGCACCGTCCGAAGAGCAAGGTGGGAAGTTTTCAAAGCATCTGACGAGATGTTCCGTCACGGGGAGAACGGAAGTCTCGCCAGTCGGGCGGCGCGGTCGCAAGGCCACGTCGCCCTTTTTTTGCAGTAGACAGTAGTCAGTAGTCAGTAGCCAGGAGGAAGATAATGCGGCGCGCCCGACCTGAAAGCCGAGACGCGCCGCCTCTGTTTTCCTACTGGCTACTGACTACTGTCTACTTCATTTCGGCGCGGCGTGGCTTGAAAGGCGGGGCGGGGCGGCGTAGATTGGCTGGCGCTTTCCCAGTCTGAGGAATCACGGAAGGAAAATCATATGAGGATGTGCGAGGCGCTCGCGGCGGAGCTTCAGCAGGAGGCAAAGACGACGAGGAGGCTTTTGGAGCGCGTGCCGGAAGGGTCGTTCGGTTGGAAGCCGCACGAGAAGTCGATGACGCTCGGGCAGTTGGCCGGGCACGTGGCGCAGTTGCCCACGCTGATCATCCCCGCGCTCACCGACGACGAGTTCGACTTCGCCGTCGCCGGCTGGAAGCCATTCAGCCCGCAGAGCACGGCCGAACTGGTCGAGCAGTTCGACGCGAACATCTCGGCCACCGCCGAGGCTCTGAACAGTCAACCCGACGAGAGCATGGGCCAGACGTGGAAGCTCAAGAGCGGCGACCACGTCCTCTTCGAGATGCCGCGCGCGATGGTCGTCCGCTTCGTGGGACTGAACCACGTCGTCCACCACCGCGGCCAGCTCTCGGTCTACCTGCGTCTGCTCGACGTGCCGCTGCCGTCCATCTACGGCCCCACGGCCGACGAGAGCAGGTGAGAGCCGGCCGCGCGCTTCGGACAAGGGGACAACGTATGGCTTCGGGCAAGGGTCGGGTGCGAATCGGCTGCTGCGGGTTCCGCTCGTCGCGCGAGTCGTATTACGAGCTGTTGGATTCGGTCGAGGTGCAGCACACCTTCTACCAGCCGCCGCTAGTTCCCACGCTGCGGCGCTGGCGCGAGGGGGCGCCCGAGGGGTTCGAGTTCACGCTCAAGGCGTGGCAGCTCATCACGCACCAGGCGTCGAGCCCGACCTACCGGCGGCTCAAGCGTCCGCTCACCGAAGAGCAGCGCGAGGGCGCGGGCTCCTTCCGCCCGTCCGAGGCCGTCCAGTCCGCGTGGGAGTTGACGCGCGAGTGCGCGCGCGCTTTACAGGCGCGGGCGGTGCTCTTCCAGTGCCCGGCCAGCTTCAAGCCGACGGGTGAGAACGTCGAGAACATGCGCCGCTTCTTCCGCGAGGCCGCGCGCGGGCGGCTCGTCTTCGCGTGGGAGCCGCGCGGCGGCTGGCCGCGCGAGCTGGTCAGAGAGCTGTGTGAAGAACTCAAGCTCTGGCACGCCGTAGACCCTTTCAGCGAGCGGACGGTGACGCCGGGCCGTTGCTACTTCCGCCTGCACGGCCGCAGGGGCTGGCGCTACAAGTACGAGGACGGCGAGCTTGAGGAGCTGGCCTCGATGCTCCCGAAGCGCGCGACCTCCTACGTCTTCTTCAACAACGTCGAGATGCGCGACGACGCGCGCCGCTTCCGCCGAATCGTCGAAGAAGACGACGACTGACAATCGCCCACGCCGCGTACGCTTAAAGCGTTTACCACAGAGACACAGAGACACGGCTTTGAAGTTATAAATCTCAAAGCCGTGTCTCTGTGTCTCTGTGGTTAAAATTTTTCCGTCGGACGCGGGCTACTGAATCACGCGCAGGTCGCGCTCGCCGACGATCTTCCAGCCCGAGTCGGTGCGGCGCCAGCGCAGCTCCTGCAAGACCTCGCCGGCGCGGCTCTCCGCGCCGTCAATGCGGTAGCGCTTGCGGAAGCGCATGACGGCCGTGCGCCCGTCCGGGCTCATGCGTAGCTCGGGCGGCGCGGCCTCGACGTTGACGGCCGAGGCGCGCGCGGACAGTCGCGCCTTCTCCGCGCGCACGGACTCGCGCGTCGTGTTGCGCGAGAGGTAGAAGGCTTCGACCGTCGGCGCGTAGAAGCTCATCTGCCTCCCCACGTCGCGCTCGTTCGTCGCCGCCAGCCACCCGCCGAGCGCCGCGCGCAACTCGCCCTGCGCGTCGCCACCCGGCTCCGCGGCCGCAGCCGCCGGAGTCGGGGCCGCCGCGACCGCCGGCTCCGGAGTCGCGGACGCGGATTCGGCGGCCGGCGTCGCCCCGGCCGCCGCGGTCTGTGCGGTCTGCTCCGGCGCCGCGGGCGTGACGGCCGCGGACTCGTTCGGAGTCTGCCGCGTCGCCTGCGCCTCCGTGCGCCCCCCGCCGCGCTGGTAGAGCGTGAGCGCGAGCCCGCCCAGCACGCCGCCCACTACGCCGCCCAGGACGCACAACACGACCACCCACAGCGGCCACGAACGCGCCCGCGGTGCGTCCGTCAAAGGCACGGCCGGCTGCGCCCGCCGTATCGATTTATCGTCAAAGCGCGGCGGCGGAAGCGTCCGCTCCCCTTCGAGCGGAATCGTCTCCTCCGTTGGACTTACGAATGCGTCTCGCCCCTTCGGCTCCATTCGACACACCACCCCCTTTGAACGCAACCCGTACACTCCACCCTGTTCTACCTTCAGGGGAAGCAAGAACCAGTCCAAAAACCGCCGCCCACCCCGTTTGACTCTCCGCCCGATTTGTCGTAGATACGTTTCTAGTCCCCAGCCCTTCCGAGAGAAAGCTTAAGACCATGAAAGCGCTCCGCGTCATCCTACAATCCCTCTTCGTCTCCGCGCTGCTCCTCGCGGGCTGCAACCGGCGCGCGGCCGACACGAACGCGGCCGACGCGAACGCGAACGCGAACGCGAGCGCCCCGGCCGCCGACGGCGGCGCGGAGCAGGCGTCGGCGCCCTCCGCCGACGCGCAGGCGCTCTTCGAGCAGGGGTACGCCGCCTACAAGGCCGACCGCGACGAGGAGGCCATCGAGAAACTGAAGCAGGCCGTCGAGCTGGCCCCCGACTTCGCCGAGGCGCACTACCGCCTCGGCCTCGCCTACAACGTGACCAAGCAGCGCGAGGAGGCCGAGAAGGCTTTCGAGGGCGCGGTCAAAGCCTACGAGAAGGTGACGAAGCGCGAGCCGAAGAACTCCGACGCCTACTACTTCCTCGGCCTCTCCTACCAGCAGCTCGGCAAGTACGACGAGGCGGTCAAGGCGCTCAAGGAGTCGGTCAAGAACTCGCCCGAGGAGAACGACGACAAGTACTACGAGCTGGCCGCCGCGCACTTCAAGATCGCGCAGTACGACGAGGCGGTCAGGGCCTTGAACAAGGTTCTGGAGATTAAGCCCGACCACTTCCCCGCGCAGGAGCTTCTGGAGCAGGCCCGGAACGGCGCCAGGCGCGTCGCCGAGTTCCGCAAGCGACAGGAGGAGCAGATGAAGAAGCGGCACGGCGCGAACACCAACGCCAACAACTCCAACGCCCCCGCCAACATCAACGCCGCCCCGCGCCCCAACGCGAATGCCGCCCCCCCGCCGACGTAAAGCCGTGCCCGCGGCCGAGTGGCGCGAACATACGGGCCGGTCCCACCCGCGGTAGCGGTCGGACGTGACGCAGGCGGGACGATTGACGACAGTGCGGCTCTCATCAATCAGCTAACCATAACTCGACGGCCCACCCGCTACCGCGGGCGGTTCTGACCTGACTCAACTACCCAGACATGAAGAGACTCACGACGCGCGCCTCGTTAACCGCACTGCTCCTCCTCCTCCTCGTCACGACGGCGGCGCGCGCGCAGGCGCCGCGGCAGTTGAACGCGGCCGAGGCGCTGGCCGCGCTGCGCCGCGTCGCGGTCGCGGGGAGCGTGCTCTACGTCGGCGCGCACCCCGACGACGAGAACACGGCGATGCTCACCTACCTCGCCCGCGGGCGCGGCGCGCGCGCCGCCTACCTCTCGCTCACGCGCGGCGACGGCGGGCAGAACATACTCGGCTCCGAGAAGGGCGAACTGCTCGGCGTCGTCCGCACGCAGGAGCTGCTGGCCGCGCGCCGCATCGACGGCGCCGAGCAGTTCTTCACGCGCGCCATCGACTTCGGCTTCACCAAGTCGCCCGAGGAGACCTTCCGCTTCTGGGATCACGAGGCGGTGCTGGCGGACGTCGTCTGGGTCGTGCGCCGCTTCCGCCCCGACGTGTTGGTCGCGCGCTTCCCCACCACGGGCGAGGGCGGCCACGGCCAGCACACGGCCTCGGCCATCCTCGCCTCCGAAGCCTTCGACGCCGCCGCCGACCCCGCGCGCTTCCCCGAGCAGTTGAAGCAAGGCGTCCGCCCCTGGAAGCCGAAGCGCCTCGTCTGGAACGTCTTCAACTTCCGGCAGGAGACGCCGAAGGACGCCGACCGGATGCTGAGCGTTGACGTGGGCGGCTACGACCCGCTGCTCGGCAGGTCCTACACCGAGGTCGCGGCCGAGAGCCGCACGATGCACATGAGCCAGGCGCAGGGCACGCCGGGCCGGCGCGGCCCCTCCATCAACTACTTCGCGCACATCAAGGGCGAGCCCGCGACGAAGGACATTTTCGACGGCGTGGACGTGACCTGGCGGCGATTCGACGGCGGCGAGGTGATCGGACAACTGCTCGAAGAGGCCGCGCGCAGGTACGACCCCGCGAACCCTTCGGCCGTGCTGCCGCTCCTGCTGCGCGCGCGCCGCGGGATGGGGAAACTCTCGAAGGACGAGCCGCTGGCGGAGGCCAAGCGCGCGGCGCTCGACGAAGTCATCCGCGCCGCCGCCGGACTCTGGGTCGAGGCCGCGGCCGCCGACCCTTACGTGACGCCGGGCGGCGAGGTCAAGGTCACCACCACCGTCGTCAACCGCTCGGGCTACCCGCTGAAGTTCGAGACGGTCGGCGCCTCCTCGGCCGGCGTTGACATCCTGCGCGCCGAGCTGAAGAACAACCAGCCGCAGACGAGAGAGAGAACCATGCGCGTCGCCGCGGACGCCGCCTACAGCCAGCCCTACTGGCTGCGCGAGGAGCCGGGCCAGGGTCTGTTCAAGGTTAACGACGCCGGACTCGTCGGCGCGCCCGAAGGCCCGCCCGCGCTGACCGTGCCCGTCACGGCCGTCTTCGGCGCGGACGAAGAGGCCGTCACCTTCAACGTCCCCGTCCTCTACCGCTGGACGGACCGCGTGCGCGGCGACCTCTACCGCCCCCTGGCGGTCGTGCCCGAGGTGGCCGTCGCCGTCGGCCAACAGACGCTCGTCTTCCCCGACCGCCAGCCCAAGCAACTCCGCGTCACGCTCCGGAACAACACGGGGGCGGACGCGGCGGGCACGCTCAGACTCAAACTCCCCGCGGGCTGGGCGGCCAGCCCTTCGGAGATGCCCGCGACGCTCAAGGCCAGAGGCGAAGAATTCCGCGCGACCTTCAACGTCACGCCCCCGGCCGCCGCCTCCACCGCCGCGCTCGCCGCAGAATTCGAGGCGAACGGAAAGACCTTCACGCGCGGCCTGCTTGAGATCGACTACCCGCACATCCCGCGGCAGACGCTCTTCCCGGCGGCGCGCGCCGAACTCGTGCGCGTGGACTTGCAGAAGCGCGGGAGCCGCGTCGGCTACATCATGGGCGCGGGCGACGAGGTGCCCGAGGCCCTGCGGCAGGTCGGCTACGACGTGACCCTGCTCACGGACGAAGACCTTGAGGCGGCAGACCTCTCGCGCTTCGACGCCGTCGTCGCGGGCGTGCGCGCCTACAACACGCGCGCGGCGCTCCGGCGCCAGCAGAAGCGCCTGCTCGAATACGTCGAGCGCGGCGGCACGCTCGTCGTCCAGTACAACACCGGCGACCGCACGCTCGAAGGCGCGCAGCTCGGCCCCTACCCCCTCCGCATCACTTCCGACCGGGTGACGGACGAGACGGCCGCCGTCACGCCGCTCGCGCCCGGGGACGCGCTGCTGAACGTGCCGAACAGGATCACGGCCGCCGACTTCGACGGCTGGGTGCAGGAGCGCGGGCTCTACTTCGCCGCCGACTGGGACGCGCGCTACACGCCGCTCTTCGCCAGCCACGACCCCGGCGCGCCTGACTTGAAAGGCTCGACCCTCGTCGCGCGGGTCGGCCGTGGCACGTACGTCTTCACCGCGCTCGCCTTCTTCCGCCAACTCCCCGCGGGCGTGCCCGGCGCGTACCGCCTGTTCGTGAACATGATCTCGGCGGGCAAGTGAGGGCGTGAGTATGCTGATGAGAGACGAACAGACGGAACGCACGCCGCGCGAGGAGCCGCCGCCCTTCGGCGGCAGTTGGAAGACTCTCTACACCATCGTCCTCGTCAACCTCGCCGCGCTCGTCGCGCTCTTCTACCTGTTCACGAGGTACTTCGGATGAGGCCGCTCGACTGGGCGGTGCTCCTCGCCGCGCTCGCAGGCATCGTGCTCTACGGCCTCTGGAAGGGGCGGCGCACGCGCGACCTCGACGACTTCCTCGTCGCCGACCGCGGCCAGCACTGGCACCGCGTCGCGCTCTCCATCATGGCGACGCAGGCCAGCGCCATCACCTTCCTCGCCACGCCGGGCCAGGCCTTCGCCGACGGCATGCGCTTCGTGCAGGTCTACTTCGGCCTCCCCGTCGCGATGGTCATCCTCTCGGTGACGGCCGTGCCGCTCTACCACCGGCTCAAGGTCTACACCGCCTACGAGTACCTCGAAGGCCGCTTCGATTTGAAGACGCGGACGCTGGCCGCGCTCCTCTTCCTCGCGCTGCGCGGCCTCTCGACGGGCGTCTCGCTCTACGCGCCGTCGGTCATCCTCTCGGTCATCATGGGGTGGGATATCAGGCTCGTCATCTTCATCATCGGCGGGGCGGTCATGCTCTACGCGGGCCTCGGCGGGGCGCGGGCCGTGGACAACACGAACTTCCTACAGTTCCTCATCATCATGGGCGGGATGTTCGTCGCCTGCTTCACCATCGTCAAGCTGCTGCCGGCGGACGTGTCGTTCCTCGAAGCGACGCACGTCGCGGGACAGCTCGGCCGCCTGAACGCCGTGGACTTCTCCTTCGACATCAAGAACCAGTACAACTTCTGGTCGGGGCTCGTCGGCGGCTGCTTCCTCGCGCTCGCGTACTTCGGCACCGACCAGTCGCAGGTGCAGCGCTACCTGACGGGCGAGTCGGTGGCGCAGAGCCGCCTGGGGCTGCTCTTCAACGGGCTGGTCAAGGTGCCGATGCAGTTCTTCATCCTCTTCCTCGGCGCGATGGTCTTCGCCTTCTACCAGTTCACCGCGCCGCCCATCTACTTCAACCCCGTGCAGGCGGGCCAGGCGCGCGCGGGCGCGCGCGGCGCCGAGTTCCGCGCGCTCGAAGAAGAGTACGCCGCCGCCTTCGAGCAGAAGCAACTGGCGGCGCGGGCGTACGTCGGGGCGCTGCGCGCGGGCGACGAGGCGGCGGCAGAGGCTTCGTCGCGCGAGTTGCAGGCGACGCAGGAGCGCGCGAAAGGGCTGCGAGACGGCGCCGTCAACATCATCAGGGAGTTCGACGCGAAGACCAGTGACACGAACTACGTCTTCCTCAACTTCGTCACGCACTACATGCCGGCCGGCCTCGTCGGGCTCGTGCTGGCGGCCGTCTTCTTCGCGTCCATGTCTTCGACCGCCTCGGAGTGGAGCGCGCTGGCGGGGACGACCGTCGTGGACATCCAGCGGCGGCTCTTCAAGCGCGACGCGTCCGACCGCTACTACTTCATCTCCTCGAAACTGGCGACGGTCTTCTGGGGTCTCTTCGCCGTCGCGTTCGCGCAGTACGCCGGCTCGCTCGGCTCGCTCGTCGAGGCCGTCAACCGTCTGGGCTCGCTCTTCTACGGGACGCTGCTCGGCATCTTCCTCCTCGGCTTCTACTTCAAGCGCGTGAGGGGCACGGCCGCCTTCGTCGGCGCGCTCGCGGGCGAGGCGGCCGTCCTCTCCTGCTTCTTCTTCACCCCGATTGCGTTCCTCTGGTACAACCTCGTCGGCGCCCTCGTCGTCGTCCTCACCGCGCTCATCGCCAACCAATTCGTAAAGAAGGAGACAGAAGGAAGTAGACAGTAGTCAGTAGTCAGTAGAGATACAGAAGCGGCGCGCCCGGTCTCAAGACTGAGCGCGCCGCCTCTCTTTTCTACTGACTACTGTCTACTGGCTACTGACTACTCCCCTCCCTACTGCCCCTTCGCCTTCCACTCGCCGAGCGTCTTCTCGAAGGCGGCGAGGGCCTGGGGGTTGGCGTTGGCGGCGCGGCCGACCTGGAGCGCCTTCTCGCCGGCGGCGACGGCCTCGGCCGTCTTGCCCTGCGCGGCGAGGATGCGCGCCTTGAGGTTGAGGTTGTTGAAGTTCTCGCGCACCTTGATGGACTGCTCGGCCCAGGTCATCGCCTCCGCGAGGTCGCCCTTGTTGTTGAGCGCGTAGTTGCCGGCCTGGAGCGGCGTCTGCCAGTCGTCAGCCTTGGCTGACGCGATGGCCGCGCGCATCTTCGTGAGCGTGAGCGCCGGCACGTCCTTGACCTCGACGGTGAAGGGCACGGTCAGCTTCTCCCAGCGGATGTTGACGCGCGCCGCCGCCTCGCCCGTCGGCTCGATCTGGAAGGCGAGCCACTCCTGCGAGGCGGCCGCCGTCTCGGGCTTGGCCTTCACGCGCAGCACGTCCTTCTTCTCGTCGTAGGCGAAGCTGCCCCACTGGCCCGGGTCCGAGTTGAAGATGATCGTCCACTCGGCGGGGCCGGGGATGGTGTGGAGGCTGTAGGTGCCGGCCTTCAGGGGCTGGCCGTTGACGAGCACGTCGTCGGTGACGGTAAACGTCGTCGCCTCGTTGGCGCCGGTGCGCCAGACGTGGCCGTAGGGGACGATGGCCGCGTCGGCGGCGCGCGCGCGGGCGTCGTCGAGCGTGGCGGTGCCCGCGGCCGCGCCCGCGGGCGGGTCGCCCCAAATCTTACGCCCCTTGACGCCGGGGCGGCTGTAGGTGATCGTCACGTCGGTGACGCCGAGCGTCTGCATCACGCTCGCCTTCTGGCTCGGGCGCGGGGCGCGGATGCCCTGCGCGTTGGCCGCCGCGCAGGCGCACGCCGTGACCAGGAGCGCGGCCGCCGCGCGGGGGAAGAATCTACGTAGGGTCTTCATCTTGAACTTCTCCTCGTTTTGAGTTGGGTGCCGGAGTCCTCTGTCTGCGGAAAGGCCGCGGCCCGCTTCGCGCCGGGAGACTCGCGTCCGGCGGCCCTGACCTGCAACATTGTGTGTGCCGCGCATGGTAACAAAAAGCAGTAGCCAGTAGCCAGTAGCCAGTAGTCAGTAGTCAGCAGGGCTCCGCCTCGCCGGGATTGAGGATGAGAGCCGCAGGGTTCGGGCGACGAGAGGTCTTTCTACTGGCTGCTGACTACTGTCTACTGTCTACTATATGATGTCCGCATGACGAACGTCCCGCCCCCGCCGCCGGTCGCGGCCAACCCCCTGCGCGGCGCGCAGCTCTCCTTCGTCGGCGTCGGCGTGATGGCCGAGGCCATGATCGCCGGGCTGCTGCGGCGCCAACTCGTCACGCGCGCGCAGGTGACGGGCAGCCACCCGCGCCCCGCGCGGCGAGAGGAGTTGCAGACGCACTACGGCATCCGCATGTTCGAGTCGAACGCCGAGGCCGCGCGCGCCGCAGACCCGGCCGCCCCGTCAATCGTCGTCGTCGCCGTCAAGCCGCAGCGCGTCGGCCGCGTCCTGCAAGAGGTCAAAGAGTCGCTCGCGCCCGAACAGCTCCTGCTCTCGGTCGTCGCCGGCACGCGCATCGAGACCATCGCCGCGGAACTCGGGCACGGCGGGGTGGTGCGCGCGATGCCGAACACGCCCGCGCAGATCGGGCAGGGCATGACGGCGTGGACGGCCACGCCCGAGGTCTCGGAGCGGCAGCTCGAAGCGGTGCGCGCGCTGCTCGGCGCTTTGGGCCGCGAGATGTACGTCGAGAACGAGAACATGATCGACATGGCGACGGCGCTCTCGGCCACGGGCCCGACCTACATCTTCATGATGATGGAGGCGCTCGTGGACGCGGGCGTCCACATGGGCTTCTCGCGCCACGTCGCCGAGGAGCTGGTCACGCAGACGATGCTCGGCTCGGTGCTCTTCGCGCGCGAGACGCACAAGCACCCGGCCGAGCTGCGCAACATGGTCACCTCCCCCGGCGGCACCAGTGCCGAGGCCATCTACCAGATGGAGAAGGGCAGCTTGCGCACCGTCTTGTCCAAAGCCGTCTACGCCGCCTACCAGCGCGCCGTCGCGCTCGGGCGGAAGTGAGGGCGGGAGGTTAACGCCGTGAGACGTTTGCTCGCCGCAGCCATCCTCTGCCCCGTGCTCGCCGCGGCGGGCGCGGGGCAGACGCCGGGAGGCTCCCACAACCCCGTCCGCGTCATCGTCATCGACCCGGACGTGTCGCCCGAGCTGTACCGCGCGCCGCCGATGTCGGAGGAGGCGCGGCGCGCGGCGGAGGCGAAGTTGGCGGAGGCGCGCGCCGCCTACGAGAAGAACCCGGCGGACGCCGACGCGCTCATCTGGCTCGGCCGCCGCACGGCCTACCTCGGCCGCTTCGAAGAGGCGTTTGGGATTTACACCGAAGGCATCAGGAAGCACCCGCACGACGCGCGGATGTACCGCCACCGCGGCCACCGGCTCATCACCACGCGCCGCTTCCGCGCGGCCGTCCGGGACTTGGAGAAGGCGGCGCAGCTCATCAAGGGCAGGGGCGACGAGGTGGAGCCGGACGGGCTGCCGAACGCGCGGGGCGTGCCGACGAGCACGCTCGGCTCGAACGTCTGGTATCACCTCGGCCTCGCGCGCTACCTGCTGGGCGACTTCCGTGAAGCGCTCGCAGCCTACCGCGAGTGCGAGAAGTTCTCGAAGAACCCGGATATGACGGTCGCCACCTCGCACTGGCTCTACATGACGCTGCGCCGGCTCGGGCGCGACGCGGAGGCGCGGCGCGTGCTCGACCCCATCACGGCGGGGATGGAGATTATCGAGAACGGCGACTACCACCGCCTGCTGCTGATGTACAAGGGCGAGACGACGCCCGAGCGCCTGCTCGCCGACGCCGCGCGGGAGAAGTCGGGCGTCGGCTACGCGACCATCGCCTACGGCGTCGGCAACTGGCACGTCTACAACGGGCGGCCGGGGAAGGCGCTCGCGCTCTTCCTCGAACTGATGCAACTCCCGCAGCGCACGAGCTTCGGCTACATCGCCGCCGAGTTCGAGTTGGAACGGATGGGCGTGCGCGGCTACCCGCGCGAGCTGCCGCGCCGGACGCTTAACTAGACCCGGCGCGGACGTTTCAGGTTAAGGGCACATCAACGGAAGGAGTCGGAAATGATGAGAAGGGTGCTGGCCGTAATCACACTCGCGCTCGCCGCCGCGGCGGCCGTCTCCGCGCAGACGAACGCGGACGAGGCGCGCAAGGAGATGAACCTCGGCGCGCGCGCGTACCGCGCCGGCCGCTTCACGGAGGCCGAGCAGCGCTTCCGCCGCGCGCTCGAACTCGACCCCGAGGGGAAGAACACGCGCCTCTACCTCGCCCGCGCCGTCCAGCAGCAGTACAAGCCCGGCGACCAGACGCCCGAGAACCTCGCCGCCGGCGAGCGCGCCGTCGCCGCCTACCGGGACATTCTGGCGAAAGAGCCCAGGCACGAAGAGGCCCACAAGGCCGTCCTCTCCCTCTACGGGCAGATGAAGAACGAGGAGAAGGCGCGCGAGTTTCTGCTCTCACGCGCCAACGACTTCTCGCTCCCGAACGACGTGCGCGCCGACGCCTTCACGACGCTGGCGGGCAAGCATTGGCAGTGCTCCTACGACGTGACCGAGCAGAACAAGACGACCGAGCAGAAGGAGAACAAGGCCGTCACGAGCCACAAGATGCCCGCCGACCAGGGCGACTTCATCCGCGCGCGCCAGTGCTTGACCGATGGGCTGCAACTCGCCGAGCAGGCCGTCACCCTCGCCCCGAAGAACGCGAACGCGCTGAGCTTCAGGGCCAACCTCCTGCGCGAGGCCGCGAAGCTGGCCGAGATGGAGGGCGACGCGGGGCAGCAGGCCGAGTACCAGCGGCAGTACGAGGAGGCGCTGGAGGCTCAGAGGCGCACGGTGCAGGGGGCGGCCGGGGCGGGCCCGGTGGAAGTGCCGGTGGAGAAGAAGGGGACGGTCGTCGCGGGCGGCATCCTCAACGGCAAGGCCGTCTCGAAGCCGCAGCCCGCCTACCCGCCGATTGCGAAGGCCGCCGGGGCGAGCGGGACCGTGACGGTGCAGATACTCGTGGACGAGGAGGGCAACGTCGTCTCGGCCTCGGCCGTCAGCGGCCACCCGCTCTTGCAGCAGGCGGCCGTCGCCGCCGCGCGCGAGGCCAAGTTCTCGCCGACACGACTCTCGGGCCAGCCCGTCAGGGTCTCGGGCGTCGTCACCTACAACTTCGTGCTTGAGTGAAGGCTAAGCGCGCGCCCCGCCCGCCGCGGCGTGGGCGCGCTCGTACTCGTCGCCGAGGGCGAGGAGCTCGCGGCGGATGGCGCGCCGCTCTTCGAGGAGCTGCCGGAAGAAGCTGCGCTCGCGGACGAAGAAGAGCGCGGCGCGCGTGCCCGCCGCGAAGCGCCCGAACTCCTCGCGCGTGCGCAGCGCCACGTACCCCGCGGCCGGCGCCAGCGTGAACGCCGCCAGCCCCCCCCACCAGCCCGCCACGCGGTACAGCCCCAGCCCGAGTAAGCCCCACGTCAGAGGGAAGAAGAGCAGCGCGGCGGCGATCTTGAAGGTCGAGAGCACGTCGTCGTACTGGCGCGCGAACCGCGTCGCCAGCACGCCTGCGAGCTTGTAGGCCGGGTAGTGGAGCGCCGCGCCCGCCAGCGCCACGGGCAGCAGCAGCAGGAAGACGAGGACGCGCGCCAGCAGCCGCCGGACGCGCGCGTAGTCGGCGACCGTCGAGGGCGAGAGCTGGCGCGGGTCTTCGAGCCCGGCCTGCCGCAGCTCCTCCTCGTAGGCCCAGACGCGCCGCTCCAACACTTCGACCCGCGCGGGCGAGTGCTGGCGGTGGTACGCGTAAGCGTCCACGAAGCGGCGGCGGCGGCGCAGCTCGCGCTCAAGGCTCGCGCCCTCCTCTTCCTCGTCGTCGGCGGCGGAGAAGATGCGCTCGGCGCGCGCGACCATCTGAAGCGCCTCGTGGCGGTCGGCGTTGAGCGTCAGCGCGCGCAAGGATTCGGCGACGCGGTCGGAGAGGGCGCGGACGGCCTCGCGCGGCGGCTCGCCGTCGGGGCCGGGCTCGGCGTGCTCGACCGCAATGGGCTCGCCGAAGTAGAGGAGCGCGCCGCTGCGGAACGTCGTCTTCGCCGTGTAGTAGAGGCCGGCGGGCACGATCTTCAAATCGAGCGCGCCGCCGCCCGCCGCGTTGACCGCGCCGAGGGCGATGCGCGCCGCGCCGCTCTTTAAGGGGAGCAGGTAGGGCTCGCTGTGCGAGGCGCCCTCGGGGCAGATGGCGATGGTGCCGCCGCGCCGCAGGAGGGCGGCCGCGCGCTCGAAGGTCTGGCGGTTGAGCGCGGCCGTGTCGCCCGTCTCGTCCTGCTTGCGGTAGACGGGGATGGAGTCGAGCGCGCGGACGAAGAAGCCGATGACGGGCATCCGGAAGAGCGGCGACTTGGCGAGGAACGAGATGCGGCGCGGCGCGTACGCCAGCAGGAAGGCCGGGTCGATGAGCGCGTTCGGGTGGTTGAGGACGAAGAGGCACGCGCCCTCGCGCGGCACGCGGCCGCGGCCCACGACCTCTATCCGGCGGAAGAAGACGCGCAGCGCGAAGAGCAGCACGACCTTTATAACACGCCTCAGCAAGTCCTTCTGGTGAACCCTCGGCGCCGAGAATCGAAAAGCCCGGGGCGGGTCGCCCGCACGCGCGGGGCGCCCGCTCCGGGCTCCATTGTACTAAAAACGGGTCGGCTACTGGTGGCTCATGATGCCGCCCACGTTCGAGCCGAACCAGTCGCGGCTGACGTAGTCGGTCAGGGTCAGCAGCAGCAGGATGAGCAGCCAGAAGAACATCGCGGCGACGATGACCCAGATGAGCCGCGAGCTGTAGCGGACGTGCATGAAGAAGAGCAGCACCAGCGTCATCTTCGTCACCGCGACGGTCATCGCGATCACGTCGTTCAGAATCCACGGGAAGTTGAAGTTGGCGACCGCGACCGTCACCGCCGTCAGGACGAGCAGCGCGCCGAAGACCGCGAAGTAAGTTGTGCGCGGGACGATGTGTTCGGACATAAGTGCCTCAGAGGGTGTTGGGTGTTGGGTGCTGGGTGCTGGGGAAGAAACGTCTTTGACCCAGCACCCAGCACCCAACACCCAACACCTTTTTAATGCCCCCCCTGGAAGTGCGCGCCCAAAAGGTAGAGCAGCGGGAAGAGGAAGATCCAGATGATGTCCACGAAGTGCCAGTAGAGCCCGAAGTTCTCGACCGGCCCGTGGTACTCGGGCGAGAAGCGGCCGCGCCAAGCCATCCACATGATGGGCGCGATGATGCCGACGCCGATAATCATGTGCAGCGCGTGGAGCCCCGTCATCGCGAAGTAGAGCCAGAAGAACATCTGGTACTGGCCGAGCGTGACGCCCGCCGGGAGCGTCACCCCGTGCGCGAGCGGGTCGAACCACCCGGCGATGGGGATCAGGCCGTCCACGTACTTGTCGTGGTACTCGAACGCCTTGACGCCGAGGAAGACGAAGCCGAGCAGCACGGTGGCCGCCATGAACCCGACCTGGACTTTGCGCGACTTGCCGACCTGCGTGGCCCACACCGCCAGCGCCATCGTCAGGGAAGACGCGATGAGCACCGCCGTGTTGAAGGTGCCGATCTTCCAGTCGAGGTGGTTGCTGGCGGCCATGAACGCCTGCGGGTACTTCATCCGGTAGACGAGGTAGGCGAGGAAGAGCCCGCCGAAGAACATCACCTCCTGCGCGATGAAGACCCACATGCCCAGAGCGCCGGCCTCGCGCTGCTGCTCCAGGTTGTCGAAGTGGTGCGCGAGCGCCTCGTGCGCCGCCTCGGGCCCGTGGCCGTGTTCGACTGCCTCCGCGTGTGTCGCCAAAACTACCTCCTGCGTAAACCGTGAACCGTGAAGACCCGTGAACCGTGAACCGTCAACCGTGACCAGAGCGTGAACCGTCAACCGTGACGAGTAAGAGCAGGTTTTATCTTGTCACGGTTGACGGTTGACGGTTCACGGCTGTTCTTCCGTCTCCACCCCGCGGTTGGCCGGGTGCTGGCCGCCGACGGGCTGGTCGGGCGCGCCGGGGCCGATGACCTCCAGCTCCTCGATGGGCCTGTACTCGTACGCCTCCCACGTCACCACCGGCGTGACGGCGAAGTTCTCCGTCGGGGGCGGCGAGGGCGTGCGCCACTCCAGCCCCGTCCCCGGCCACGGGTTCGCCGACGCGAACCGGCCGTAGCGCATCGACCAGATGAAGTAGACGGCCGGGATCAGCATCCCGATGCCGAGGACGGTCGCGCCGCCCGTGCTCATCACGTGCAGCACCTGCCACATCGGCTCGCCCGGCGGGTAGGCGTGGTAGCGCCGCGGCATCCCCATGTAGCCCAACAGGAACTGCGGGAAGAACGTCAGGTTGAACCCGACGAAGATGACGAGCGCCGCGAACCGCGCCCAGCCCTCGGGGTACATGCGCCCCGTGATCTTCGGCCACCAGTTGTGCAGGCCGCCCAGATACCCCATCACCGTGCCGCCCACCATCACGTAGTGGAAGTGCGCGACGACGAAGTAGGTGTCGTGGACGTGGATGTCGAAGCCGAGCGCGGCCAGAAACATCCCCGTCATGCCGCCGATCAGGAAGAGCCCGATGAAGGCGAAGGCGTAGAGCATCGGCGTGTCGTACGAGATCGAGCCCTTGTACATCGTCGCCGTCCAGTTGAAGACCTTCACCGCCGAGGGGATCGCCACCACGAACGAGATGAGCGAGAAGATCAGCCCGGCGTAGACCGACTGGCTGGAGACGAAGAGGTGGTGCCCCCACACCAGGAACCCGAAGACCGC
>DAIRFV010000347.1:0-5912 GCA_036794905.1 Pyrinomonadaceae bacterium
GGGTTGCCGCCGATGGCGTAGAGGTAGCGGCCGAAGGTCGTGTTCTGCGTCAGGAAGCCGCCGAGCACCGCGACGACGAGCAGCACCAGCACCGGCACCGGCATCCCGCCGCCGAAGTTCATCCAGTAGATGAAGAGCACGATGAGCGCCGCCGGTACGACGATGCGCAGCGCGGTCGAGGCCAACGAAGGCACGCTCAGCCCGTGCCTTTTGCGAGCGCGGACGCGGCTGATGGTCATGAAGATGACGGCGGCGATGGCGACGACCGCCAGCGTCGCGCCGACCGCCTGCGGGAGTTTCCCGACGCCGAGCCAGCGGAAGAAGGGCAGGCTGACCGGGATGGTCGCGCCCTCACTTAAACCCAGTATCACGCCGCGCCACGCGAGCAGGCCCCCGAGCGTCACGATGAAGGCCGGGATGTTCCCGTACGCGATGAGGCTCCCCTGCACCGCGCCGACGAGGGCGCCGACGGCCATCGCCAGCCCGAGCGCGCCGCCGAGCCCGCCCCAGCCCTGCGACATCGCCGCCACCCCGCCCGCGAGCCCGACCACCGAGCCCACGGACAAATCGATCTGCCCCGCGACGATGACCATCAGCATCCCCACCGCCAGCACGCCCGTCACGGCCATCTGCTGCAAGAGGTTCGAGAAGTTGTTCGGGTGCAGGAAGATTCCGTAGGGGTAGAGCGGGCTGACGGTCTTCCACTGGAAGAAGAGCCAGATGGCGAGCAGCGCGATAATCATCGTGTAGGCGCGCAAGCTCTCGGTCGGCAGCCGGAAGCGCCCGCCCGCGGGCGACTCCACGCCCTCCGGCACCGCCCCCGGCGGCGCCACGTCGGCGGTCGCGGGCGGCCTGTTCGTCGCCGGCTGATTGGAAGGCTGGTTGCTCATGCTCACTCCGTTCGCAGGTGTCGGGTGCTGGGTGTCAGGTGCTGGGTGAGTGCCGTCTTTTACCCAGCACCTGACACCCAGCACCCGACACCCGACACCCTCTCACGCCGCACGTTGCGTGTGTCCGGTGGCGCAGGCCATGACGGCCTCGGGGGTGGCCTCTTCGCGCCTGAACTCGCCGGTGACGCGGCCTTCGTGGAGGACGAGCACGCGGTCGGAGAGGCCGAGCACTTCGGGCAGCTCGGAGGAGACGAGCACGATGGCGAGGCCCTCGCTGGCCAGCCGGTTGATCTGCGCGTAAATCTCCTGCTTCGCGCCCACGTCGATGCCGCGCGTCGGCTCGTCGAGGAAGAGCACGCGCGGGTTCGTCAAAAGCCACTTGGCCAGCACGACCTTCTGCTGGTTGCCGCCCGAGAGCGTGCCCACGACGGTGAAGACCGAGTTGGCCTTGACCCGCAACTCCTTCTTCGCGCGCTCGCCCGCCGCCGCCTCCGCGTCCACGTCCGTGATGAAGCGCCCCGAGAGTTTTTTGAGCCCCGCGAGCGTCATGTTGTTGAGGATGGTCTGGTCGAGTACGAGCCCGAAGCGCTTGCGGTCTTCGGTCACGAAGCCGACGCCCTGACGGATGGCGTCGGACGGGCGGCCGACCTTAATCCGCTTCCCCTCGACGTAGACCTCGCCCGTGACGCGCCCCGGCCACGCGCCGAAGATGCCCATCAGCAGCTCGCTCCGCCCCGCGCCCATCAGCCCCGCGACGCCGAGCACCTCGCCGCGCCTGACCTTGAAGCCCACGCCTTTGACCAAAAGCTTGCCCGCGACGTTCGGGTCTTCGACGGTGAAGTTCCGCGCCTCGAAGATGACCTCGCCCCGCTCGTGCTCGGCCTCGGGGAAGATGTCGCTGACGTCGCGGCCGACCATCAGCGAGATGACGCGCGCCTCGTTCAACTCGCGCGCCGGCCGGGTGCCGACCGTGCGGCCGTCGCGCAGCACCGTGATGCGCTCGGAGACGCGGAAGACCTCTTCGAGCTTGTGCGAGATGTAGATCATCCCCACCCCGCGCGCGCGCAAGCCCTCGATGATGCGGAAGAGCGTCTCGACCTCGGCGTCGGCGAGCGCGGCCGTCGGCTCGTCGAGGACGAGTATTCGGGCCTCCTGCGAGAGCGCCTTGGCGATCTCGACCAGCTGCTGCTGGCCGATGCCGAGGTGGCCGACGGGCGTGCGCGGGTCGAGCGATAGGTTCAGCTCGTCGAGCAGCTTCTGCGCGCGGCTGTAGAGTTCTTCCCACTTGATGACGCCGAAGCGGCGCGGCTCTCGCCCGAGGAAGATGTTCTCGCCGATGGTCAGCTCCTTGATGAGCGACAGCTCCTGGAAGATGACGGCGACGCCCGCGTTCTCCGAGTCGCGGACGCTGTGGAAGTGCCGCACCTGCCCGTCGATGACCACCTCGCCGCCGTACGTGCCGGAGGGGTAGACGCCCGCCAGCACCTTCATCAGGGTGGACTTCCCCGCCCCGTTCTCGCCGACGAGCGCGTGCAGCTCGCCCCGGTGGAGGTCGAAGCTCACGCCGTCGAGCGCGCGCACGCCGGGGAAGCTCTTCGTGATCTCCCGCATCTCGAGGAGCGGGGTGTCGGGTGTGGAAGACATGACGAGTCAGAACTTCAAGTCTGAAATTTCAAACGTTAGCGCAGGCGCAGCGCGACGCCGAGGCCGCCGAGCAGCAGCGCCGCGATTGCGAGCAGCGGGCCGTCGGACTTGCGCTCGTCGCCCGCCGTCTGCTTCGGCCGCTGGTCGGGGGGCACGTCCTTGTAGACATCCTCGTACTTGTGGTAGCCGTCCTTGACGACCGTCGCCATCAGGTTCTCCCTGTCCACGGCCTGCGGCTCGTGGAGGATGGCGGGCACGTCTACGCGGCCGTTGTTGATCTTGTCGAAGGCGTTCAGGGCCTCGCCGCGCGCGAGCTTGACGGCCGAGTCCACGGCGCTGTCGGCGAGCGGCTTGATGGGCTTGTAGATGGTCATCGTCTGCGTGCCCTTGGCGATGCGCTGGACGGCGTCGAGCTGCGCGTCCTGCCCCGTCACCAAAACCTTCCCCGTCAGCCCCGCCACGTCGAGCGCAGAGATGGCGCCCCCGGCCGTGCCGTCGTTCGAGGCGACGATGGCCTGGATGTCGTTCTTCGTCTTCGTCAGCGCGTCCTCCGTCAGGCGCTGCGCCTCCTGGGCCTTCCACTCCCGGGCGAACTGGTCGGAGATGACCTTCACGTCGCCGCGGTCGACGGCGGGCTTGAGGATGTTCATCTGGCCGTCGCGCAGGAGCTTGGCGTTGTTGTCGGTCGGCGCGCCGCCGATGAGGACGTAGTTGCCCTTGGGCACGTGCCTGAGGGCGTACTCGCCCTGCATCTCGCCCATCTTGATGACCTGGTGCGAGACGTAAAGGTCGGGCTCGGAGTTCTTAATCAGGCGGTCGTAGGAGATGACGGGGACGCCCTTGGCGTGCGCGGCCTGGACGATGGAGGCGGCGATGTCGCCGTTGTGCGGCGCGACGATGAGCACGTCCACGCCCTGCGTGAGCATGGAGTTGCACTGGTTGACCTGCACGGTGTCGTCGCCGTTGGCGACCTGCACGGAGAGCTGCGCGCCGACCTCCCTGGCGCGCGCCTCGACCAGCGCCTTGTCGCGCTGCCAGCGCTCCTCCTGGAGCGTGTCCATCGAGAAGCCGATGAAGACGGGCTCGCCCGCCTTCTTCGTCCTGCGCTGGTAGCCGCCCGTCGTCGAGGCCGTGCCGCCGCCCCCGCCGTTCTGCGTCGCGGGCTGATCCACGCACGCGCCCGCGCCGAACACGCCCACGGCGGCCAACACCCAAGCCAACACCCTCGCCTGTCGCATCTCTTTTCGCTCCTTCGTCTGCATTGGAAGACGCAGCGGCCGCGGAGGCATCAAGCCCGGCACGCTCGCCGAGCGTGCGCAGGCCCCCCGGCGCCTGTCGGATCGCCTTGAATCGGTGGAATTAACTGCCCGGAACGCGCCTAAGATTACCAGACGCGCGGCGAAATTTGTATTGAATTTTTAGGCGTTTGCGCGGAACTATGCAGCCCCTTACACCCCTTAACGGTCTTTACGCCGCCGGCGGTCAGAACCGGTCGCGGAGTTTGTTGGAAGCCGACAGAAATTCCGGTCACTATGTGGGCACAAAACAACTGTCCGCGTATTAAAGAAATATACGCGGACACGCCCCGCCCATACGGCTTCAATGTTAAGACCCTTTACAACTACCGCCGGCGTCTCGCCGCGGCCCGAATCGTTCTGGCCTCCGAAGACGCGGAGGCGGCTGGAGGTATTCATGCCCGGCGATGAAAAAGACGACAGGCTTGAGCGCGTGCGGCGGTATAATCTCGACGGGCACCGCGAAGAGCTGCGCCGCATTCTCTCGGAGATCATCGGGCGCAGGCTGACGGGCAAGGTCGAGATAGATTTGAGTCAGGGCTCGCCGGGCGCGATGCGCTCGCGCGAGGTGGTTAAGGGAATCGAATAACGTTCGGGCCTAACGGTTCGCACTCCCCGGGAGTTAACGACGTGGCCGATTCGACGGGAGGCAAGCGCCTCCCTCGGGTCGGCCACTTTTTTTTGACGGAGGTTCCGCGATGAAAAGAATTATCTTCCTGCTGTTCCTCGCGCTGGCATTCGCCGCGCTGCCCCTGCTCGCGCCCGCTCAGACGCGCCTCAAGCCGCCGCCGGTTGAGATAATCGGCCGCAAGCCTTCCATCGACGCGGACAGCACGAACCCTAATTTCGAGTGGCTGGAGTGGGGGTGGGACGCCGACACGCTCGCGGCCTTCTACTTGAAGTCGAAGGCGCGCGGCACCGGCACCGTCCGCCACTTCGGCTTCTGGGACACGAGGGAGGGCTCGGGGTGGCTGGGCTTTTTGCGACGTGAGTTGTGGATCTACTCTCGGGTGGCGGACAACTGGGGGCTGCCGCCCGTCCTCGCCGAGTACGGGATCACACAGGAGGTCACGGGCGAGGACGCGCGCCCGGCGGAGGCCGCCCTGCGCCTCATGCGTGAGTACGGCCCCGACCCGGCGGCGTTGATGAACAAGGTGGCCGACGCCCTGAGGAAGGGGTACAGGAAGGAGCATAGGCGCCGGCTGCCGGAGGCGGAGCCGCGCCGATGGCAGGCCGTGCTCGTCGTCAGGGAGCGGGAGGCGCGCGAGGCCGTCTTCCTCAAGTGGGGGCTGGTGCCGCGCTGGGCGAGGGACCCGGGGATTGGGAACAAGCTCATCAACGCGCGCGCCGAGACCGTGACGGAGAAGCCCTCGTTCCGGGATGCCTTCTCGCGCAGGCGGTGCCTGGTGCCTATGGAGGGGTTCTATGAGTGGGCGCGTCGGGGCGACAGCAAGCGCCCCTTCTACTTCCACATGAAGGACGGCGAGCCTTTCGCCGTGGCGGGTCTGTGGGAGGCGTGGGAGGGTGACGGCGGGGTTCTTGAGACCTGCACGCTGCTCACGACCGAGGCGAACGGGCTGCTCTCGCGTTACCACGATAGGATGCCGGTGATACTGACGCCCGAGCACTACGACTTGTGGCTCGACTCCAATGTGCGAAGCAATGAACGACTACTGCCGCTGCTGCGACCCTACGCGCCTGAGGAGATGACGGCCTACGCAGTGAGCACGCTGGTCAACAGCCCTTCGACTGACAGCCCGCGTTGCGTCGCGCCCGTCTCCGGATGATTTAGACTTTGCGGCACGGGCTCAAGGCTGTCGGACGTAATGAGCCGGGGATTTTATCACCGGCGATGAACGAGCGTCAGCAGCCTCCAGACTTGGGCATGACTACCACGCCATAGTGTTTTCATTTCTGTTAACAATCGTGAACAACGCGCCTGGGAATCCTAACCGAGTCCACACATCTTGAACCTCCAACCCACTATAGCAATTTGCAGTTGGGTGTGAATGAGCGGGAGCTAACCAGAGAGACACGGAGGCACAGCTTGAAGAGGAATATTCAACAAGCTGTGCCTCTGTGT
>DAIRFV010000080.1:0-21496 GCA_036794905.1 Pyrinomonadaceae bacterium
TGATGCCCATGTCGTCCGTCTTCCAGAGCCCGCCGCCGGTCGTCCCCATGTAATAAGTTCTGGGGTCGCCCACGACGCCGGTGCCGGCGACCGAACGCCCGCCCCGGAACGGGCCGATGGAACGCCACTTCACTGCTTTGAAGATGCGGTTGTAATCGTCCGCGGCCGCGTTTTGTGTTACCTGTGCGGAGGCGCGTCCCAGCAGCGAGACGCAGAACACAATGGCTAAGAGTAGGCGCTTGTTCACAGAAACATTCCTCGGTAGCTAAGCTTTAGGGTTGCGTTGAAAAAACTGAGTAGAGGGACGCGAAGCGGCGAACGGCCCGGCGACTGCGGAACCTCTTCGGCGCTCAGGCGCGGATTTTATCACAGGCGTGCTACCGCTCAGGATTTCAGAGTCGCCGGCCTTCCCGCCGCCGCCGCCCGCGTGGGTCTGAGGCGCGTGAAGGGCGGCGTGGAAGAGTGACGGGCGTGAGCGAAGGGGTCGGCGGCGTCCGGCGGCGAAGGAATGGTCACCTGTTCGCCACGCTCAAGGCCGGCGTTTGCGGCGTCTACTATCTCGTCAGCGTCCGACAGCATGTCTGGCGGCAGAGACGCGATGTCCACGACTCTGCCGCGTGCGCTTCATCGGGCTAGCACATGAAGGGACTCCTCCATGTAACGGTCGGCGGCGGCGGCGGCCTCCTCCGGACTGCCGCCCTGCTGGCGGGCGTTCAGATAGGGCGCGTACCAGTCAGCCCAGTGGTGCTCGCCGTGGGTCTTCTCGTAGCGGTCGTGGTGCTCCGCCGTCTCGCGCAGGAGTTCAGCAAGGCCCGCGGCGTCCGTGGCTCGCGCACGCGGCGACTCCCACACGCGGCCGGGGAGCCGCGTCGTGATCTCCTGGAGCAGCCAGCCGTTCCCGTCCGGGTCTTCGAAGGAGGCGAACGAGAAGTAGGAACGACCCTCGGGGTCGCGCCCGCCGACGCGCGGGTTCTCTAAGGAGTTGTTGAAGGGGCCGCCGGCGTAGTGGAAGACCTCGCTCACGCCGACGCCGCGGGCGACGAGGTCGGCGCGGGCTTCGTCGATGTCGTCCACGGCGAGGACGAGGGGGGGCGCAGAGCCGGGCACGGCCGACGTGCTCCCCTTGCCGAAGATGATCGAGGCATCGGAGTTGTGCGGCGTCATCTGCACGCCGCGGAAGCCGTCGGTCGGCGCGATGTCGATGTCGAGCCGCCAGCCGAGACTCTCGTAGAACGCCTTCGCGCGGTCTACGTCGGACACGGCGAGCAGCACGACTTCGAGCTTCATGTCGGGTTGTACTTTATTCAGTTCGGTCATGGTGTGTTCTCCTTCGTCAAACTTGTCCTTAGACGCACCCGGTTCGTCCGGGTGCGATTGCGAGGGCCAGCGGGTCGGCGCTCACTTGACCATCACGACGAGCGGCTTCCCTTTTTCGACGACGTAGGTGGCGAGTTCCGCCCCGTTGCCGCTGCCGACGTTCTTCGCCGCGTGGATCGTTCCGGCCGGGATGAACAGGACTTCGCCGGCCTTGAGCGTCACCGGCGGCCGGCCCTCGACCTCATACTCCAGCGTGCCTTCGATGACGTAGACGATCTCTTCGCCCGGATGGCTGTGCCTGCCGAACGCCACGCCGGGGGCGATGTCTACGCGTACCTGGACGACCTCGCGTCCCGGGGCGCTCAGGTCGTGCCGCTGGAGATCGGTGCGCTTAATGCCCGGCTGCTGCGCCCGCGCCGCGTGCAGCGCCAGACCGACTCCGACGAAAAGCAACGCCGACGCCATGATTCGAATCGTTCTCATGTGACTCCCTTCCCGGCTGCGAGACCGGCGGGCGGCGTGGGACGCGCCTCACGTCGCGCGTCGCCCGCCGCCCGACGCCGCACTAACGCAGCGACTTGAACGCCGCGCGCAGTTCCGCCGCGAACAGCTCCGGGTGCTCCCACGCCGCGAAGTGGCCGCCGCGGTCGGCCTCGTGGAAGTAGATCAGGTTGCGGTAGGCACGCCGCGCCCAGGTCTCCGGGGCGCGATAGACCTCTTGCGGAAATACCGTGACGGCCACCGGGACGGAAATCTCGACGGTCTTCTGCGAAGCCGCGCTCGTCAGGTTCTGGTCGCGGTTCTCCCAGTACAGCCGCGCCGCCGAGGTCGCGCTGTTCGTCAGCCAGTACAGCGTGAAGTTGTCGAGCACGTCATCCCTCGTCGGCGACTGCCCGGGGTCTTTGCCGTACGTCCACTCCGCGAACCCGGGGTGCACGAGCATGAACGCCGCGAGGCCGGCGGGCGAGTCGGTCATGCCGTAGCCGACGGCCTGCGGCCGCGCGCTCAACATCGCCAGGTAGGCCCTGTTCCCGTTCTGCCCGTACCTTCTCAGGGCGTCGAATACCGCGCGCTCCTGCTCGGAGAGTCCCGCCGGTGCCGGCCCGCCGGCGAGCGCCGCGCCCACGTCGGACGGCACCGTGGCAGGCAGGTTGGTGTGGACGGCGAGCAGTCCCGCGGGCGCCTGCCGCCCCATCGCCTGGACGACGCCCGCGCCCCAGTCTCCGCCCTGCGCGACGTAGCGCGTGTAACCCAGCCGCTTCATGAGGACATCAAACGCACGGCCGATGCGCTCCAACCCCCAGCCCGTCTCGGCCGGTCGCTCCGAGAAGCCGAAGCCCGGCAGGGACGGAATCACCACGTCGAAGGCGTCCTCCGCCCGGCCGCCGTACCTGGTCGGGTCGGTGAGCGGGCCGACGAGCTTAATCTGCTCGAAGACCGAGCCCGGCCACCCGTGCGTGATGAGAACCGGGAGCGCGTTCCTTTGCCGAGAGCGGACGTGTATGAAGTGGATGTCTACGCCGTCAATCATCGTCACGAACTGCGGCAGGGCGTTGAGCTTCGCCTCGGCCTTGCGCCAGTCGTAATCCGTCCCCCAGTAGCGCACTAAATCCTGCAACTTCGCCAACTGTGCGCCCTGCGACGGGTCGTTGACGGTTTCACGGTCGGGCCAGCGCGTCGCCTTCAGACGGCGGCGCAGGTCGTCCAGTGCCTCTCGCGGCACGTTGGCGCGGAAGGGCCGGATCGCATCGCCTTCGGACGCGAACGCCCCGGCGGCGCTCGGAGCCAGCGCGCCGGCCTGGGCGGGTTGCTGAGCGTGCGCGGCGGCGGGCGCCGTCAGAGAGACCGTCGCCGTCAGGAGCGCGACGAGCAGTCGCGGGAGCGAACCGAGTGAACGTGTGTTATCAGGCTTGACTGTGTGCTGTGCTTTACCGAGTCGCATGGTCTGTTCTCCCCATAAGAACTGTTCGTCAGCGGGTGCGAGTAGACCACGGACTTGAAGGCGAATCTATTAGACGTTGGTATCGGTCGATACTTTCGTATCGGTCTGCGCGGCGGGGGGGAACGGCGGCGGAATCGGCTCTCGGATTTGAAAACACGGAAGCCCCGCGGACTGTGTGAGACAGTCCGCAGGGATGGCCCGTGCTCACGACGAATCAGAAACCGTCAACCTCGACGACGGCCCGGGCGAACGCCTCCGGGGCTTCCTGCGGCAAATTGTGCCCGACGCCACCCTTGACCACCCGGTGCTCGTATTTGCCCGAGAATTTCCCGGCGTAGGAACTGGCGTCAGGGTGCGGCGCGCCGTTGGCGTCGCTCTCCAGGGTGATGGCGGGCACGGCGATCACGGGAGCCGCGGCCAGCCGCTTTTCCAGCCCGTCATACTTCGGCTCGCCTTCGGCCAGGCCGAGCCGCCAGCGGTAATTGTGGATGACTACGGGGACGTGGTCAGGGTTGTCGAAGGAGGCCGCGCTGCGCTCGAAGGTCGCGTCGTCGAAACTCCATTTGGGCGAAGCGAGCTGCCAGATGAGCCGGTTAAAATCGCGCCGGTTTTTTTCGTAGCCCGCGCGGCCGCGTTCCGTCGCGAAATAGAATTGGTACCACCATTCGAGCTCGGCCTTCGGCGGCAAAGGCATCTTGTTGGCTTCACGGCTGCCGATGAGGTAGCCGCTCACCGAGACGAGCGCCTTGCAGCGTTCGGGCCAGAGCGCGGCCATGATGTTGGCGGTGCGCGCGCCCCAATCGAACCCGCCGATGATTGCCTTCCCAACCCCGAGCGCATCCATCAGCGCGATGATGTCCACCGCGAGTGCCGACTGCTGGCCGTTCCGCAAAGTCTCCTTCGATAAGAAACGCGTCGCCCCGTAGCCGCGCAGATAGGGGACGAACACGCGGTAGCCTCTCGACGCCAGCAGCGGCGCGACCTCCGAATAGCTGTGAATGTCGTAGGGCCAGCCGTGCAGGAGAATCACCGGAGGGCCGCCCGCGGGGCCGGCTTCGGCGTATCCGACGTTTAAGACGCCGGCCTCTATCTGCTTCAGCCCGCCGAGCGAGGTGTTCGCCCTCTGCTTAATTGCGGGCAGGGCTGCCGGCCTCGTCTCGCCGGCCTGCACTTGCCCCGAACCGCTCAAGCCGAACGGGGCCGCGGCAACAGTCATGGCCGCGGCGCCGATGAAGCGGCGGCGTTGATGGTTAAGTTTTTCCCCCATGTTGATCTTCTTCACATCGTCAGAACGACTCGGAACTGCGCGTCGCCGCCGAGCATGCGCGCGTATGCCTCCGCCGCTTTTTCGAGCGGGTAGGTTTCGATCATGGGGCGCACGCCGGATAGTTCCGCGAAGCGCAGCGTGTCCTCGCTGTCACTCGGCGTGCCGGAGGCCCAGCCCTGAATCGTCCGACTTCCCGCGATGAGCTGGATCGGCGTGACCTCGATGGGGTCAAAGTCCGCTCCGATGACCACGAGCTTGCCGTTCGGCCCCAGCCCGTCGAACAGCTCGGACATCGCTTTCGAGCTGGGGGCCGTCGCCAGAATCACGCGCGCGCCGCCCAGCTCTTGCAACGCCCCGGCCGCGTTCGTCGCCCTGCTGTCGATGTACACGGCCGCCCCGAGCTTCTTCGCGAGCGACGCGTTCTCGGGGCCGCGCCCGACGGCCGCCACCCTGTAACCGAACCTGTTCGCGAATTGAATCCCGAGGTGACCCAGACCGCCGACGCCCTGCACCGCGACGAGGTCGCCGGGCAGCGCGCCGCTGTGCCGCAGCGCGTTGTAGGTGGTGACGCCGGCGCAGAGCAGCGGCGCGGCTTCGGCGTCACCCAGACTTTCCGGTATCGCCACCAGCGACTCCGCGGGGGCCGACATGTACTGCTGGTATCCGCCGTCGTAGCTGATGCCCGCGATTTTGTGATTGCGGCAGTTGCCGAAATCTCCGCGGCGGCACGCGGCGCACGTGCCGTCGTGGCCGCCGTGCCAGCCGACGCCGACGCGCTGCCCCTTCGTCCACTCGGAAACGCCCGCGCCCACCTCGGCGATACGGCCGACGACTTCGTGTCCGGGCACGCGCGGGTACTGTATGCCGGGCCACAATCCTTCTTTCGTGAGCAGGTCGCTGTGGCAGACGCCGCACGCCTGCACCTTGATGAGCACGTGCCCCACACCCGGCTTCGGAATCTCGCGCTCGACGATCTGGAAATCTGCCCCCGGCGCGGGAATCTGCGCCACCTTCATCGTCGCCGCCGCGACTTCTGTAGTTGCCATCAAGCCTCCTTATTCGTTGTCTGTCACCGCGCCGCCGTCTCCGGCAGTCGCTCCATCTTCGCGTCGAGTTCCCTCGCGGCTGCGAGAGCCGCCTTGACTCCCGTAAGGCTCGCCGGCGAGTCGTAGGAGAGGCGTACTCCGCCAGCGCGCTCTTCGACACCGCCCGTGGCAAATCCCCGATTCGCCCGGATGCGATAACATACGGGAGTAGACCACGAGCATGAAGGCGCGTCTATTGGACGAAGGTATCGGTCGGTAGCTTCGCGTCAGACGGAGGGATGGGCACGTGATTGTTGCCGCCGCCGCGGCCGGCGCCACCGTTGGGGGAAGACCGATACCAAATGATGATAGACATTCGCAGGCGAGCGGCGCTAGCATGCGCCATTTAGGGGCTGCGGAGACAGTAGCGGAATAACACCGCCGGCGGTGTCAGAATGGAAGCGCAATTCGGACAGCCCGCCGATCACTTAAGCCGACCTCTGTCGCCGCCGGGAGTAGGAGTTTAATGAGCAATCAAACACGTATCCGCCTCCTCAGCGTGGACGACCACCCGCTGATGCGCGAGGGGATCGCCGCCATCATCAACAGCCAGCCGGACATGACCATCGTGGCGCAGGCGGCGACCGGCGCGGAGGCCGCCGAAATGTATCGCCTGCACGACCCGGACGTGACCCTCATGGACTTGCGACTCCCCGACATGAGCGGCATCGACGCGCTCGTCCGGATTCGCGCGGAGTTCGCGGGCGCGCGCGTCATCATGCTGACCACCTTCGAGGGCGACGTCGAAATCCAGCGGGCGCTCAAAGCGGGCGCGCGCGGCTACCTCCTCAAGAGCACCCCGCCCAAAGACCTCGTCGAGACGATCCGCCACGTGCACGCGGGGCAGAAAGGCATCCCTTCACACATCGCGGCCCACCTGGCGGAGCACCTCGGCGACGAGTCCCTGACCGAACGCGAGGTAGAAGTGCTCCGGCACATCGCGGAAGGAAACCGCAACCGCGACATCGCCGGAAAGCTCTTCATCTCGGAGGAGACCGTCAAGGTGCACGTCAAGCACATCATGGACAAGCTCGGCGCCTCCGACCGCACACAGGCGGTGGCCATCGCCGTCCGCCGCGGCATCATCCAGTTCTGAAAGTCCCCCGCCCGTCTGCGCGCCCCCCATATCGCGGTAGTGGTATCAGCGCATTAAGGCCGCTCGCGCCGGACTCATCCGCTGGGAGATTTTTTGACTGCCAGTAAGGTATTACTGAGTGTTATTCGCTCGGCCCGCTTCCGTCCCTCCGCCGCCATCTGCGAGGGACGAATTTGCTGAGCCGACCCCGGCCGTCGCTCCCGACGTAAGACTCGAAGGCTACGTCGCCGGGGATTGAGAGCCGCACCTCCGTCCCCTCGCCGGCGCGGCTCCTGACTTCGAGTTCGGCGCCAATTTCTTTCGCGCGCTCGCGCATGCCGGAAAGGCCCCAGTGGCCCGAGCGTCCCGAGCTGAGCACCTCCGGGTCGATGCCGGCGCCGTCGTCGCGGACGGTCAGGCGCAGACCTCTGGCCCAGTACTCGATCTCCACCTCCACCGTCCGCGCGCGCGCGTGGCGGAAAGCGTTAATCAGCGCCTCGCGCCCGATGCGGTAAAACCCGTCACGGACGAGGGGGTGCAGCGGGCGTCGCTGGCCCGCGACGGTCATGCGGTAATCGGTTCCCTGCCGCGCGGCGAAATCGTGCCGAATGGCGGAGAGCGCCTCCGCGAGGTCTGTCGAGTCAACGGCGCGCGACCGCAACCCCTGAACCGCCGCCCGCCCCTCTTCGACCACCTGCGTCATCAGTTCAAGCACCCTGCTCACCAGAGGTTTCGCGGGCGACGCGTCGGGCAGTCGGTCGGCGGCGACGTGGAGTTGCATCGAGGCGCTCAAGACGCCTTGCAGCAGCGTGTCGTGCAGGTCCTGGGCGATGCGCGTCCGCTCCGCGAGCCGCTCCTCGAAGCGCACGTTCAGGAGCCGCGTCAGCCGCCGCACCCGCACGCGGTAGAAGGCGAAGACCGAGAGCCCTGCGGCCAGCACGCACGACAGTCGAAACCACCACGTCTGCCAGAAGGCGGGCGCGATCTCGAATGGCAGCACCGACTCCCGCCCGTTCCAGACGCCTTCGCTGTTGCTCGCCATCACGCGGAAGCGGTACGAGCCCGGCCCGAGGTTCGTATAGACGGCCTCGCGCGCCGCGACGGGCTCGCTCCAATCCTGGTCAAAGCCGTCCAGCCGGTACCTGTACCTGACGCGCGCGGGGACGTTGAGACTCAAGCCCACGAAGCTGAACATGATTCTGCGGGTGGCGCCGGGTATGCGAACCGCCCCCCGCACTTCCACGTCGCTGCCGTCGGCCGTGATGGCTTCGACGTGGGCAATCGCGGGGGGCGAGTCGTTCGCGACCCGCGCCGGGGCGACGACCGACAGGCCGCGACTCGTGTAGAACCAGACCCGCCCGAGCGCGTCCGCGGCGACGGACCTGTACCGCTTCACGCCCTCCGCGCTGCGCAGCCCGTCGGAGAGCCCGAACTCGCGCACGTCGGACGCATCGAGCGCGCCGCCCTCCAACCTGTCGCGGCGGACGCGCAGCACGTGCTTCGAGGTCGAAACCCAGAGCCACCCGTTTCCGTCCGCGATGAGCCCGAGCACCGGCGCGCGCAAGGCTTCGGGCACTTCGCGGGGAACCTTCACCCGCCCGGCGCGGACGACCGCGACACCTCCGTCGGTGCCGACCCAGAGCGCGCCCGTCGAATCTTCCGCGAGGCAGTTCACCGCGCCCGGCGGCAGCCCGTCGGCGCTGCCGTAAGTCCTCCACACATCTTTCGAGAGCAGGCTCAGGCCGCTCGCCGTCCCGAACCACATCGCGCCGTCGGAGCCGTCGAGGATGGCGAGCACCGAGTCGGACGCCAGCCCGTTCGCGTTCGTGTAGGTGGTGAACGCGCCGTCTTTGAACCTGCTGACGCCGCCGCTCAGAGTCCCAGCCCACACGGCCCCGTCACGACCGACCGCCACCGCGTAGACGCTATTCTGCGCGAGCCCGTCGGCCTGCGTGTAAGTCTCGGCGGAGAACGCCCCGCCGTCGTACTCGAGGCGGGTGAGCCCTCCGCCCCTTCTCCCGACCCACAACGCTCCGGGGCCGCCGGCCACCGAATAGACTACGTCGCGTTCGAGCCCGCCCTCCTGCACGGGCAGGAACCGCCCGCCCTCGCCCCAATACAGTCCGCCGCTCATGGGGGCGAGCCACGCGCGACCCTCGGCGTCTACGTAGACGGCGCCGCCCTCCGGCGGCAATCCTTCGGGCGGCGCGTAGGTCATGAAGGCGCTGTCGCGCAGGCGCTCGACGCCCCTCGTACTTCCCACCCACAAACTACCTTCGCGGTCTTCGAAAATGGCGTTCACCGCCGCCGCGTCTTTCACGCCCTCCTCAAGCGCAACAGTCCCGCCGTCGTTCAAACGGAACAGTCCCCGATTGGTGCCCGCCCACACGTTCGCATCGCGGTCGGCGAGTAAGGCGAGTGCCTGAATGCGGTCGAGCGGCGCGGGCGCGCCGGTCGGATTTGTCCCGTCGCCGTTCAGCCTGACGACCCCGGCGTCGGTGCCGACCCAGACCTTACCGTCCGCGGCGGCAAGGAGACTGTTAATCTTCCGGTCGGGCAGTCCCTGCACTGCGGAGACCTGCCCCGCGCTCATGACCAGGATGCCCGCGTCCCGCGTCCCC
This sequence comes from Pyrinomonadaceae bacterium, assembly GCA_036794905.1. Taxonomy (GTDB): domain Bacteria; phylum Acidobacteriota; class Blastocatellia; order Pyrinomonadales; family Pyrinomonadaceae; genus QHXN01. The sequence goes on from DAIRFV010000080.1 coordinate 9,308, forward strand.
ATCCAGATGTTGCCGTCGCCGGTCGCCGTCATCGCTATGACCAGCCAGTTGGGGCGCCCGGCGGTCGAAAACAGTTTCGTGAACCTCCCGCCGGCGTAAGCGAAGACGCCTTCGCCCCGGACGGCGAACAGTACCTCGCCGCCCGCGCCCCTGCACATGGCCGTGACGCCCGAGTGGCCGGCGTCCAGTTCGGGCGTCACGTCTTGCAGCACCCCGTCGCGGAAGCGGAGCAGGCTCCTGGTCTGCGGGCGTATCCAGAGATTACCGTCCGCGTCCGTCAACAGTTCTTGAATGGGGCCGGTGGGAAAAAGTGGCGAGTCCTCGTGGCCGTAGAGGTGAAAGTTGAGGCCGTCGTAGCGCACCAGGCCCCTCTCCGTGCCGAGCCACAGGTACCCGTCCGGCGTCTGCGTGATGGCGTAGACGGTCGCGCCGGGGAACCCCTGCTCCGCGCCCCAACGGTCGCGCGTGTAGTCGGACGGCCCGCGGTTCGGGTCTAAGGCCCGCGCGGGGTTGAAGCAGCAGGCCAGCGCCAGGCCGGCGACCAGCCAACCGAAGCGCGTGCGGCGGCGTGCATTTCGCTCAGGGGAGGAACTCGAACTTCTCAACGACGACCTCGGCTCCATTCTGAAGGGGCTGGCCGTTCTTGCCGAAGACGAAGAAGGCCATGCGCACCGTCTCGGCCCCCGGCGAGGGGACGCCGGACGTGAAGACGTGCTCGCTGACGACTGCGGGGCGCAGGCCGTCGGCGGCCCCGCTCACCGTCCTGAAAGTGACCCGCCCCGGCTCCCAGCGGAACGAGTGCGTGAGCACGCCCGCGGGCGAGTCGAACCGCGCGACGTTCGCCGGAACGTGGAAGGGCTGAATCAAGTACTGCGTGTTCTTACTCGCGGGGTCGCCCCAGCGGCTGATCTCCACGTTCATCTCGCGGTTATTGTCGTCGCCGCCCGCGTAGTCCCATGTGAACATGGCCAGCACGGCGGCCGGTTCGAGGTGCGACGTGTCGCGCACGACGAACGAGTACGTCCCGTACCCGAAGCTGCGCGTCAGGGCTACTTCCGCGCACGTCCACTTCCCCGACTGCCCGGCTATCCGCAAGTGCAGCGCGCCGTCCGCGTCCGTCCACGCGTTCGCGGGGTCGTAGAGGTTGCTCGTGTCGCCGCGACTGCTCGGCGCGGTGCGTATCCTCCACTCGTAGCCGCTGAACTGAAGCGTGGGCGAGGGCGACGAGGCCGCGCCCTTCGCGGTGGCGACCGCGACCACCTCGCCGCCGGGGCTCGGCAACTCGTCCAGCGTCGCGCGCGGGCGGTACCCGGGCTCGACGAGCAGGGCCGCGTACTCCGTCCCGAGGTGCGTCGAGTTCACCCACTCCGAGCCCTGAATCTTTGTGAACGGCGCGTTCGGGAGGGGCTGAAGCCACCACGCGCCCGCCCTCGCGTAGAGGATGATCTGCTGCCCCGGCCTCGCGCCGTTCACGCTGCCCTGAATCACGTCGAGCTTGTCCGTGCGGTTCGCCTCGGCCTGTGGAACCCGCGTGAACGCCACGGCCGGCCCGTCCGCGCCGGTGCGCGAGCGGCAACCGCCGAGAAGGATAATGATGAAGGTCGCCGCCAGTGCTGCGACCCGGACGCGTGCGTAAGCCTTCACGTGCCCGCGTCCTGAGTGTGCTCTTCGCGCCGTCGGCTGCGAGTGGCGGACGGTTCTGAAAGTTGGGTGATGATTTGCCAAGGAGTGCTCGACGCTTTGACGCGGCTCGACTGGATTGAAGAACGCCCGCGAGGCAACAGTGCCGCTGATTATACTTGAATTTACGCCGACACGCCCGGAGAGGGACTGTTACAGCGGCGTTCATCCGCGCGCGACGTGCTGGATGCGCCCAAACTCTTCCTGCAACGCCACCATACTCCTCAAGCTCGCCGGATTACGCAGTACCCGCAAAAAAATTTGGTGGGCAGTAATACGCCTAAGGATTAAGCAACTTCCCTGTTTTGATGGCCGAGGAAACGCGGCCGTGAGAGGGATCGGAATCAGCCCCGCGCGTCTGCGACGGGGTCGAAACTGCCGCAGCGCCGAGCGAGAGGCGTCCGCCTGTCGGCAGTCCGAAAATTATATTGTGCCCGCGCGCGGACGCGGGCGCCTTAATAGTGAGGAGGCCATTTTGAACATACAACGAGTCATCCGGGCCGCGGCGTGCGCGGCCCTCAGCGCGGCGTTCATGGCCGGCGCGGTGTTGTTCCCGGCGCAAACGTCGGCCGCGCGGGCAACCAGCTCCGTCACCTTGCGCGGCGAGGCGGCGGCCGAGCAGTTGAGACAGAACGGTCAGGATCAGGGGTTGCAGGCGGCGCTCAAACAGGCGCTCTACCGTCTCACGCGCGTGGAGAATTCGCCGCTGGGTCGCTGGGCCTGGCACGCGCCCAACCCGGCCGCGGGCTATGACGCTTACATCACGGAAGAGGGCGTGACCATCGTCGTCAACGGCCAGCCTTACGTCAGCCTCAACCTGCGCGGGTTCGGTTACGGCACGGGGCTGCGGGCCATCGCGCCCGGTCAGGTGAGCGGCGACAACCAGACCATCAACCTCACGCGCGACGGGAGCGTGCAGGAGTGGTTCGTCAACAGCCCCGCAGGGTTGGAGCAGGGCTTCACGTTTGCCGAACCGCCGGCCGGGCGGCGGACGGACGTGCCGCTGCGGCTGGCCCTCGAAGTCGGCGAAGGTGAGCACGCGACGGCGAGCGCGGACGGCCGGGCGGTCACGCTGCGCAGCGCCGACGGCCAGCACGTGGTCGGGTACGGCAAGCTGGCCGCGCGCGACACGACGGGGCGCGACATCCCGGCGCGGCTGACGGCCGACGGAGCGCAGGTCTTCATCGAAGTGGAAGACGCCACGGCCACCTACCCGCTCACGATAGACCCTGTCTTCACCTTGCAGAAGAAACTGCCGGCGGCGGACGCGATGCGCGAACACGGCTTCGGCTATGCGGTCGCGCTCAGCGGTGACACCGCGGCGGTGAGCGCGCCGGGCGACGATATCGGCTCGAACCTGAACCAGGGGTCGGTCTACATCTTCGACCGCATCGACGGCGACTGGGTGTTCCAGCAGAAGCTCACCGCCCCCGACGGCGAGATGTGGGATCGGCTCGGCAACAAGGTCGCGCTGAGCGGCGACACCATCGTCGTCGGCGCGGAGTTGGACAGGGTCGGCGAGAATTACTTTCAGGGTTCGGCCTACGTCTTCACGCGCAGCAACGGCGTCTGGTCGTTCCAACAGAGGCTCACCGCCCCCGACGGCGTGCCGAGTGACGCCTTCGGCTGTTCGGTCGCCGTCAGCGGCGACATGGCGGTGGTCGGCGCGCGACTTGACACCTTCAACTCGAACTATCAGGAAGGGTCGGCCTACTTTTTCACACGCGCCGACGGGGTCTGGACGTTCCGGCAGAAGCTCACCGCGCCCAACGGCCTCGGCTTGCCTGCCGACGCATACGGCAGCGCGGTCGCGCTGAACGAAAACACGCTGGTGGTCGGCGCCTACATGGCCGATGTCGGCCACCTGCCCAATCACGGGACGGTCTACATCTACGCGCGCGGCCACGACGGCTGGGTGCTGGAGAAGAGGCTCATCGCCGCCGACCGCGAGTTCGGCGACAACTTCGGCTTCTCGGTCGCGCTCGACGGCGAGAGGCTGGCCGTCGCCGCGTTCAGGGCTTACATCGAAGGGAATTTCGGCCAGGGCTCAATCTACGTCTTCACGCGCGGCGGCGGGGTGTGGCCGCTCGAACAGAAGCTCACCGCCAGCGACGGCGGGCCCGCTGACAATCTCGGCTTCTCGGTCGCGCTCGACGGCGACACGCTGGTGGCCGGCGCTTTCGAGGACGACTTCAACCAGGAGAACACGGAGCAGGGGTCGGCCTACGTCTACAGGCGCAGCGAAGGGGTCTGGACGGAGCAACAAAAATTCACGGCCGCCGACGGCGAGCCTTGGGCCTGGCTCGGCCAGGCGGTCGCGGTCAGCGGCGACACGGTGATGGTGGGCGCGCCGGGCGACGACGTGGGCAAGACCTATGACGAGGGTGGCGACAGGTACGACCAGGGTTCGGTCTACGTCTTCCAACTCCCGTCCTGCCCGACCCTCATGTTCAAGCCGGAAGTCCTGCCCGACGGACTGAGCAACGTCTCGTACGAGCAGCCGGTGACGGTCAGCGGCGGCGCGGGGACTTATGAGTTCTTGCAGCTCGCCGGCTCGTTGCCGCCCGGCGTCTCGCTCTCAACCTCCGGCGTGCTGTCGGGCACGCCCACGACGGCGGGCACATACCACTTCACGCTCCTCGCGACCGACACGGGCAGCGGCTGCGGCTCCGTCCGCGATTACGCACTGACGATCATGAATTAGGAGGACGATGAAGGCGGCCGTTCGGCCGTTCATACCACGCCGAGAGAGCATCGGGCGCGTTGAGAGCGGGCGTGAAGTTCAATGAACTTCACGCCCGCTCTCAACGCAGACCATCGACATCGTGTCTCAACTCATTTTCGGCTGAAAGCACAAGCCGCCAGCCTGCGCCCCCCTGTAGGTTTTAGAGCCGCGCCGCGTCTTCAAACAGGCGCCGGGTCATTTCGAGTCCGCGGCGCGCTCCAGCACGATGTCGAAGACGCCCGTCTCGAAGGTCTTGCCGTTCGCCGTGTGCCGTTCGACGGCGATGGCGTTCTCGGGTCGGTACATGGGGTCGTTTCTTTTGGGGTCGTCCCTGAAATGGATTTCCGTCACCAGAGGCTTATAGCCGGGGCGGACGGCGAGCAGGTGAAAGTGAGCGCAGCGCCAGAAGTTGGGCGACCCCGAAGGGTTCGGGCGGTAAGGGATGGGGCGGATGCTTTCGACCTCGTAGGCGCCCGTCTCGGACGACACCAGCCGCCCGCGGTTCCTTAAGTCTTTGACGCCGTCCGAGTAGCGCTCCTGCATGTCTACGTGCCAGATGTCGAGCACGGCGCCCGGCAGCGGGCGCTTCGTGTCGAACGCCCAGACGCGCCCCGTGAGCACGAAGGTCGTCCCCGGCTCGCCCGGCGGGCAGAGCTTCCCGCGGAACGGGGCGCCCTGCCGGTACCAAGGCCCGTAGACCACCGGCGTAATCTTCTTCAACTCGCCCGCAGCCTTCGCCGACTCTTGCGCGGGCGGCCCCATCTGAATGAGGATGCGACCCGCTTCCTCATCGGCGTCCGCCGCGGCCGGGGTGGGGAGCGCGTCGGCGCGCAAAACCAGCCCCGCGACCCCGGCCGCCGCCAGCCCCATGCCTGAGCGCTGTAAAAACTCTCGACGTTGAAAATTCATGGTGTGCACCTCGGTTATAGGTTTACTTCAGAAGGACTCGCACCCCAGAAGGCAGATTTCGCAGATACTAGATGAAGTTCCCGGGCCGGGATACTTTATTGTGGTGAAGCGGTACTTGTCGGGGTTAAACCGGCCGCGAATTTTCACAGCGGACTTGTCAGCGCAGACCACGCCTTGAGTCTCGGGCACCATCTTTCTACTGAGACGGCTGCGCAAATCAGTTGACGTTGCGTGCCGCATCCGTATAATGCCGTCGGCTTCGCGCGTGAGCGTTCAAGAGCAGGTCAACCACAGTTCAGCCCCTTCCCCAGGCGTGACCGGTGCCCCCTCTCACTGACGTACTCACATTCCCGTATCAATTTTTTGAATCGACCCCGCGGCCGGGCCAGTCGGTTTAAGATTCACCCTTCCCGTTCACTTACCTTCCGCCGCCCGAAACAAAGACCCGCACGACTTCCGTCCCTCTGGACGCCAGGAGGTTACAGATGCTTCGCCCCAGACAACTCGCTTCCCTCATCCTGTTTGTATTGATCGTGGCCCTGCTCACTCTTCCCAACCGCGTCGCCGGCCGGCTACAGCCCTCGGCCCGCGCGGCGGCAACGTTCACCGTTAACTCAACCGGCGACGTGGGGGATAACAACTGGGGTGACGGCGTCTGCGACTCCGGGGGTGGCAACTGCACGCTGCGCGCGGCCATCCAGCAGGCCCAGTTCCTGCCCGGCGACGACATCATCAACATCACGGCCACCGGCACGATTAACCTCACGCACGAGTTGCCCACCCTCACCACTAACATGACCATTAACGGCCCGGGCTCCTCCCTGCTCACCTTGCGGAGGGACACCGGCGGCGACTACCGCATCTTCATCATCATCAGCACCGTCAACATCTCCGGCATCACCCTCTCCAACGGGCAGGTCAACCCCGGCGGCGGCGCCGGCGGCGGCATCGCCACTAACATTAACGCCGTAGTCACGCTGACGGACGTGACCGTAACGGGGAACAGAGCGAGCGACGGAACCAACGGCAGTTCGGGGGGCCACAGCGCCGGGGGCATCGGCAACAACGGGAGGCTGACGCTGGTGAACTGCACGGTCAGCGGCAACTCCAGCGGCACGGGCATCAACGGCTCGTTCGGGCCGGGCGCCGGTGGGCGCGGCGCGGGCATCGACAACTCCACCGGCGGCACCGTCACCATCATCAACTCCGTCATCACCGGGAACACCACCGGCGGCGGGCCGCTCGGCGGCGGCGACGGGGCCGGCATCTTCAACGGCGGCACCCTGTTCATGACGAACAGCACCATCAGTAACAACGTGACGGGCGGGACGGGCGGCGCGGGCGGCGGCCTCTACGCGGCGGGCCCGACCACCCTGACCAACGTCACGATCACGGGCAACCAGGCCGCTTCGGGCCACGGCGTTCGGAACGACTTCTTCGGGAGTGTGAGCATGAGGAACACCCTCGTCGCGCGCAACGGCGGCGCGGGCGCTCCCGACCTGTTCGGGTCGTTCACTTCACTGGGCCATAACCTCGTCGGCAACGGCGACGGCAGCAGCGGCTTTGTTAACGGCGCCAACGGCGACAAGGTGGGCACCGCCGGGTCGCCCATCGACCCGCTGCTCAACGCCCTGGGCAGCTACGGCGGCCTGACGCAGACTCACGCCCTCAAACCCAACAGCCCCGCCCTCGACGCGGGTGACAACGCACTCGCCTTAGACCCGAACAACGGCACTCTGACGACCGACCAGAGGGGTGCCGGCTTCGCCCGCATCGCCGCCTCCGCGGGGTCGGGTACGGCGACCGTAGACATCGGCGCGTTCGAGTACCAGCCTTCGATGGAGGATGTCGGCAACAAGACCACTCCCGAAGACACGGAGCTGTCGTTCGCTTTCAGAATCGGCGACGAGTCCGCGAGCGCATCCACCGTGGTGACCGCCTCGTCTGACGACCAGACGCTGATACCCGACTCCGGACTTGAAGTAACCGGCACCGGCCCCGCGCGCAGGCTCCGCATCACGCCCGCGGCGAATCTGTCCGGGACGGCCAACATCACACTGACGGCGACGGTCACGGGCGGCCCCTCGATGAGCGACACGTTCCAACTCACCGTCACGCCGGTGAACGACCCGCCGACGGCCGCCAACGACAGCCTGGAGGTGAACGAGGACAGCGGCGCCACGGTGGTCAACGTGCTCGGCAACGACTCGGCCGCGCCCGACACGGGCGAGACGTTGACGGTCACGGCCGTGACGCAGCCCGCGAACGGCTCGGCCTCGCTCACCGGCGGGGTCGTCCGCTACACGCCCGCCTCTCACTTCAACGGCGCCGACGCCTTCACCTATACGGTCTCCGACGGGAACGGCGGCAGCGCCAACGCCTCCGTGTCCGTGACGGTCAACGCCGTCAACGACCCGCCGACGGCAAACGCACAGACGGTCTCCACCTCGGAAGACACGTCGAAGGTCATCACCTTCACCGGCTCGGACGTTGACGGCGAGGCCCCGACCTTCACGGTCGTCTCCGGCCCCTCCCACGGCTCACTCACGGGCACGGGGGCCAGCCGCACCTACACGCCCGCGGCGGATTTCAACGGGGCCGACAGTCTCACCTTCATGGCCTTAGACGCCGCCGGTGCCGAGAGCGCGCCCGCGACCGTCTCCATCAACGTCACGCCGGTCAACGACGCGCCGTCGTTCACGAAGGGCGCCGACCAGACCCTCGCCGAGGATGCAGGCCCCCAGTCCGTCAGCGGCTGGGCCACCGCCGTCAGCCCCGGCCCGAACGAGTCCGCGCAGGCGGTCTCCTTCCTCGTCACCAACAACACCAACGCCGCGCTCTTCTCTTCCGCCCCGGCCGTCGACCCCTCCGGCACGCTCTCGTTCACCGCGGCGGCCAACGCCAGCGGCAGCGCCACCCTCACCCTCGTCGCCAGGGATGACGGCGGGACGGCCAACGGCGGCCAGGACACTTCGGCCGCACAGACCTTCACCATCACCGTCACGCCGGTCAACGACCCGCCCAACGCACAAGATCAATCCGTCACCACCCCTGAGGACACCGCCAGGTTCATCAGCCTCGCGGCCACCGACGCCGAAGGCAACCCTTTGACCTACACGGTCACGTCCGGCCCCTCGCACGGCACGCTCACCGGCACTCTGTCGTCACGCACCTACACGCCCGCCGCCCACTACAGCGGCCCCGACTCCTTCACCTTCAAGGTGACGGACTCGGCCGGGGCCGACTCCGCGCCCGCGACCGTCTCCATCACGGTCACCCCCGTCAACGACGCGCCCGTCAACACGGTGCCCGGCCCGCAGGCCACCGACCAGAACGCGACGCTCGTCTTCTCGGCGGCGAACTCCAACGCCGTCTCGGTCTCTGACGTGGACGCGGGAACCGACCCGCTGCGCGTCACCCTCACGGCCTCTAACGGCACGCTCACGCTCGGCGGGACTACGGGGCTGACCTTCACCGCGGGCGACGGCACCGACGACGTGACGATGACGTTCGCCAGCACCCAGAACAACCTCAACGCGGCGCTCGGCGGGCTCGCCTTCAAGCCGAATGCGGGGTACAGCGGCGCGGCCTCGCTCCAGATCAACACGAGCGACCAGGGCTTCAACGGCGCGGGCGGCGCGCGCTCCGACACCGACTTCGTCAGCATCACGGTGCGGCCCGGTTCCATCGAGTTCACGCAGTCCTCCTACAGCGTCAACGAGGGCGCGGGCGCACTGGCGGTGACCGTCCGGCGCACGGGTGACACCTCGCAGTCGGCGTCGGTGGCTTACGCGACCGAAGACGGGAGCAACCCGGGCGTCTCGGTTCCCTGTTCGGCCACCTCCGGCGCGGCGCTCGACCGCTGCGACTTCACGCGGGCGCTCGGGCGGTTGGCCTTCGCGCCGGGCGAGACGGAGAAGGTCGTCACCGTCCTCGTCGGCGACGACTCCTACGTCGAGGGGCCGGAGACGGCCCTCATCCGTCTGAGCAGCGTCTCCGGCAGCAATGTGGTGCTCGGCACGCGCACGGTGGCCACCCTTGAGATCGCGGACGACCCGCAAGAGTCTTCCGCCAACCCCATCGACGAGACGGGCAGGTTCGTCCGACAGCACTACGCGGACTTCCTCAACCGCGAGCCCGACGCCGCGGGTCTCGCCTTCTGGACGAACGAGATCGAGGGGTGCGGAGCGGATGCCCAGTGCCGCGAGGTGAAGCGCATCAACGTCTCGGCGGCCTTCTTCCTCTCGATTGAATTCCAGCAGACGGGCTACCTCGTCTACCGGCTCGACAAGGTCGCGTTCGGGAACCTGACGGGCAGGCCGGTGCCGCTCACGCTCACCGAGTTCCTGTCGGACACGCAGGGCATCGGCCAGGGACTCGTGGTCGGGGCGGACGGCTGGGAGCAGAAGCTGGAGGCGAACAAGCGCGCGTTCGCGGACGCCTTCGTGCTGCGCACGCGCTTCCTGAGTCGGTACCCGACCTCGACCACGCCCGAGCAGTACATCGACAGCCTGAACGCCAACGCGGGCGGCGTGCTCGCGCAGGAGGAGCGCGACGCGCTGGTGCTCGACCTGATGAACGGCGCGAAGACTCGCGCGCAGGTCTTGCGTGCGGTGGCCGAGCACGCGGCCGTGGTGCGGCGCGAGTCGAATCAGGCGTTCGTGCTGATGCAGTACTTCGGCTACCTCCGCCGCAACCCCGACGACGCGCCCGAGCAGAACCGCGACTTCGCGGGCTACAACTTCTGGCTGTCGAAGCTCAACGAGTTCAACGGCGACTTCATCCAGGCCGAGATGGTCAAGGCGTTCCTGTCGGCCGAGGAGTACCGGCGGCGGTTCGGGCAGTAACGACCTGCGCGGTGAGGGCGAGAGGCCGCCCGGGAGTGCGCACTCCCGGGCGGCCTCTCGCCCCGTCAGGGCGAAGGGGGAGTGTGGATTATCACTGAGAGACTATTTTTGAAACTCAACCGTCGAGCAACGCGAAGCGCGACGTGCGCGCTTCGCGTCACTGGAGTTTGCCGAACCACCCGCGACGCTCTATCCACTTCGCCGCTTCGAGGACGGGCGAGACGGTAAAGGCCGCGGTGACGATAATCACCCAATCCAGCAGCGTCAGCTCGAAGGTGCCGAAAACTCTTTCCAGCAGCGGCACGTACAGAATCAACCCCAGCATCACCAGCTCCCAGACGATGGCGATGTTGAGCCACTTGTTCGCGAAGGGCCGGCGCAGCACCGAGTGGCGGTCGGAGCGGAAGTTGTAAGCCTTGAAAAACTGTATCAGGACGAGCGAGACGAACGTCATCGTCATCGCCTCCTGGAGGCTGCGCCCCGAGTTCAGAGCCCAGACGAACAACCCGAGGTTGACGACCGTTGACCACAGCCCCCCGACCAGCATGAGCAGGACGACGGGGCGCGTGAAGATGCCCGTCCGCGGGTCGCGCGGGGCTCGCCGCATGAGGTCGTCCTCCGGCGGGTCGACGGCCAGCGCCAGAGCGGGCAGCCCGTCCGTGGCGAGGTTGACGTAGAGGAGCTGCACGGCGGAGAGCGGCAGCGGCAGACCCGCCAGTGTCGCCCCGGCCATCAGGCCGATCTCGCCGATGTTCGACGAGAGCAGGTACATCAGATACTTCTTGATGTTGCTGAAGATGCCGCGGCCCTCCTCGACGGCGGCGACGATGGAGGCGAAGTTGTCGTCGATGAGCGTCATCGCGGCGGCCTCCTTGGAAACGTCGGTGCCGGTGATGCCCATGGCGATGCCGATGTCGGCCTTCTTGAGCGCGGGGGCGTCGTTCACCCCGTCGCCCGTCATGGCGACGACCTGTCCCCTCTTCTGCAGCGCCGTGACCACGCGCAGCTTGTGCGCCGGCGAGACGCGCGCGCACACCTCGATTGCTTCCACCGTCCGCTCCAACTCCTCGTCGCTCAACGCCTCCAGTTCCGGGCCGGTGATGATGTGCCCGTGCTTGCTCAGCCCCAGCTCTTCGGCCACGGCTTTCGCCGTCAGCGGGTGGTCGCCCGTAATCATGATGACCTTGATGCCCGCCTCCTCGCACTCGCGGACGGCGGCCGCGGCCTCCGACCTCGGCGGGTCGATCATCCCGACGAGGCCCAGCAGCGTCATCTCCTGCTCGGCGTCTTCCGGCGTGGCGTCCCGCTTGCAGGCGATGGCCAGCACTCGCAGCGCCTCGCCCGCCATCCGCCGCGCGGCCTCCAACACCTCTGCCCTCCGCGCGTCGTCTAAGGGCTCTTCCCCACGCTCGGTCAACAGCCGCGCGCACGACTGGACGATGACCTCCGGCGCGCCTTTGGCGTAGGCCGCCGCGCCTTCGGGCGTCTCGTGCAGGGTCGTCATGCGTTTGGTCTCCGAGGTGAAAGGGATTTCGGAGAGGCGCGGGAACTGCGCGTCGAGTTCGGCCTTGTCGAGACCGGCCTTCGCCGCCGCCACCACCAACGCGCCCTCGGTCGGGTCGCCTTTGACTTCCCACTTGTCGCCGGCCTCATTCCGCTCGACGCGCGCGTCAGACGCGAGCGCGGCGGCGCGCAGCAGCAGCGACAGCGGCCCCGTCAACTCGACGTTCGACCCGTCGAGCGAGAACGCACCCTGCGGCTCGTAGCCCGTGCCGGAGACTTCGAGCGTCCGGCCGCCGACGAACAGACGCCGCGCCGTCATCTCGTCTCTGGTCAGCGTGCCCGTCTTGTCCGAGCAGATGACCGAGGTGCTGCCGAGCGTCTCGACGGCGGGGAGGCGGCGCACGAGCGCGTTGCGCCTGACCATCCTTTTGACGCCGAGGGCGAGCGAGATGGTGACGACCGCCGGGAGGGCTTCGGGGACGACGGCGACCGCCAGCGCCACGCCGAAGATGAGCATCTCGACGA
>DAIRFV010000081.1:0-10805 GCA_036794905.1 Pyrinomonadaceae bacterium
GTCGAGGCGGACGACGCGCGCGCCGAGGTTCTCGACCTTGTCGACGAGGTCGCCGGTGCCGCCGGGGCCGTCGCCGGTCGCGCCGTCCCAGAGGGCGAGGAGCGTGATGTTCGGGTCGGCGCTCCGCGGGTCGCAGGCCTCGTCGAGCGCGTTGAAGAGCATCCAGAGGTTGTTCCGCTGCCAGATGTTGTAGTCCTGCTTCTCGCGCAGCCACGCGGGCAGGTAGCGGTGCTCCTGTTTGTCGGGCACGTCGGTCGCGTCGCTCAGCGGTCCGCGCACCTGCTGCTGCGCCGCGCGCTCGTTGTGGAGGCCCCAGAAGCTCTCGACCCAGGTCCTCCCGTCCCGCCTCGGCCCGGACTGGTCGGCCTTCTGCACGGACTTGCGGACGTACTCGCCGGGCGGGACGGCGAGGTAGAGGCGCGTCGGGATGCCCAGCTCGGCGCAGACCTCGTGGAAGAGGAGGTCGCCGCCGCTGGCGCCGCCCGCGTAGCCGCTGGCGACGCCCCCCGCCCTCCGCAGCTCCCGCTCGACGGCCTCCTTAATCTTCGCGCGCGCGACCGCCTCTTTGGCGGCGGGGAAGCGCGGCTTCTCGCGGCCGGGCGCGTCGATCATGTGGCCGGCGAAGAGCAGCACGCGCGGGCGCGGCGGGGGCGCGGCCTCGGGGGCGGCGGCCGCGGGCAGCGCGGGCGGCTCGCCGACGACCTTGAAGACCTCTTCGAGGTTCGAGTCGAGCACGCCGAGGTCGCGGTAGATGGCGAGCTGCTTGCGCAGGGAGCCGGTGTTGAAGTCGGGCGCGGCGGCTATCGCCTTCCGGTAGGCGGCGGCGGCGCGCAGCGGGATCCTCGTCGTGATGCAGCGCAGGTCGGCGGCGCTGATCTCGGCCCACACGTCCGTCCGGCCCTCCCGCTTCGCCCGCTCCGAGTTCGCTTTGAGCGAGAGGTCGACGGCGGCGATCAACTTCTCCGCGTGCGCGCGGTGCCCGTCCAGCTCACTGTCGGCCTCCTTGTCCGAGTCGAAATTCTCCGCCCACACGTCCGGCCGCGCCTCGGCCAGCGCGACCATGATCTTGAGCATCGCCAGCGCGTTCAGCCCCGAGTAGTAATGGTTGAGGTCTTCGTCGAAGGCGCGCTCGTAGTTCTCGAACGACGCTTGCAGGTGCGGCGAGCGCAGCGCCGCGGCGGCGCGCTCGTCCGGCGGGCGCCTCTCCCACTCGTCGCGCCAACGCGTCTTGAAGTTGCGCGCGATCAGCGAGTAGGCCTCGGCGCGCTGGCCCGGCGTGATGGCCTGATTCCTGAGGGCGGTCTCCAGCGCCTCGGTCGAGCGCACGAGGTCGCCGAGCCGCTCGTAGATCGTGCCGAGCCGGATGTTCGCCTCCAGGTGTTGGGGCTCGAGCCGGCGGATGTTCTCCCACGTGACCTTCGCGCTGACCGGCGCGTCGAGGTCGAACTGGGCGACGCCGACCGTGTGCCAGCCGCGCGACTCCCACTCGAAGCCCTTCACCTCGTGCGAGAGGAGCGCGAGGTCGCCGGACGCCTTGTGGGCGGCGGCGCGCGCGACCTCCCCGCCGAAGTCCTGCGGCACGGGGTTGAAGAGCGAGGCGTCGTGCTCGGTCAAACTGGGCAGCGAGGTGAAGACGGGACTGTCCTTCGCGGCCGAGTTCTTCTCCTGCGCGTCCTTGGTGCTCCGGAGCGCGGTGGTGAGGGCGTCGAGGCTCGCGGCCGGGTCGTCCCGCTTGTAGACGAAGTAGCGGTCGGTCTGGAGGTCGAAGGGGAAGGCGTCCCCGTCGCAGCGCAGCATGAAGGTGCCGTGCCCGCGCAGCGCGTGGCGGATGCCGAGCTCGTAGAAGACGTTCGCGTTGTGGATCGAGAGGTCGGCGACGACGAGGTCGGCCGTGAGCAGCCGCCGGAACATGTCCGTCCGGATGTTGCCCGACTCGACGATGTCGATGGTGGTGCCGCCCTCGGCATCGACGGCCTTGAGCGCGGGCGCGATGAGCAGGCGCTCGACCTCGTTGAAGTCGATCTCGTTGCCCTGGAGGTCTTTCTTCTTGCCGAAGGGGCGGACGATGAAGGCACGCATGGCTGCTCCTTAAGTCTGGCGAAGGGCTCAGTAGAACTGGCCGAAGCGTTCGAGGGCGAAGTGTTCGAGCTTGACATCCCTGGCGAGCGCCTTCCCGACGCGGACGAGGTCGGGGATGTACTCGACCGAGTCGAGCTGGGAGACTTTGGCCGGGTCTACACGGCCGAGCCCGCGCTCCGCGAGCCACTCCTGCGAGAGCTCGGCGTTGTAGCGCGCGTAGAGGAAGGCGCGGCCGAGGTCTTCGGAGAGCGGGACGGGCTGCCGCTCGGCGCCCTCGCCGCGGCGCGGGATGAGGTCGCCCACCTCGCTGTCGATGGGCGCGCCGTGGACGCAGCGGCCGACCGCCCGGCAGTTGATGTCCTGATCCACCTGCGCGCCGTACATCAGCGCGCCGGGGAAGTTCGCCAGGTTCGAGAAGGCGTTCTTGGCCCCCATGCCCGCGCTCGACTTCGGCGCCGAGCCCGTGCCGACCGACATCACGAGCAGGCGGTTCTCGCCCGTCTTCCAGTTCAGGTTGTAGGGCTCCTGCGTCGCCATCCGCGCGATGAGGAAGGCGGGGTTGTTGTAGGGGGTGAGGCCCCCGTCCTCGAAGAGGAAGGCCGTCGAGGCGTCCTTCGGGTCCCACTGGAGGACTTCGGGCGGGAAGAAGACGGGCGCGGCCGTCGAGGCGCGCACGAGCTGCCAGAGCGGAATCTGGAGGTTGCAGTCCTTGCGGGCCCGGCGGTTGTACAGGGCCCAGGGGTTCGAGCTGATGGGCCACGGCGAGTCGGTCGAGACGTTGCGCGTGACGACGAGCAGCAGGCTCTTCAGCTTGTTCGAGCCGAGGTCGGTCTTGGCCCCGTAGGTCTTCTTCAGCTCCTCGGTCAGCGGCTCGCTCTTGTAGAGGTTCTTCAGCCGGTTGAGGATGAAAGCCTTCTCGAACATCTTCGGCCCCGTGGCGATGTAGAAGTCGGACAGCTCCTTGGCCGACATGCCGATGGCGAGGCCGGCGGCGATGATGGCGCCGGTGCTCGTGCCGCCGATGTAGTCGAAGAAGTTACAGAGCCGGAAGTCGTCGCCCTGCCCGCTGCGCTCGCGCAGCAGCTCCTCCATGCGGATGAGCACCTGAAGGGTGAGCACGCCGCGGATGCCGCCGCCGTCGAGCGCCAACAGTTTGCGCGGGTTGTCCTGCGCCTTCCCGCCGAAACGTTTTTCGAGATGCCCCCACGAGGGCTGTTTGGTCTCCGCCATTAAGGTCTCCTTGGGACGTGAAATAGGGAAGCGAAGCGGGACGGCGCGGCCGCGCGGCGTCCGTTTACGCTGAAGCGCTCGGGACGTGTACACTTGACCGCCGCGGCGTGTCAATGAAATTCTGGCCGGCGCCGGACTCGAAGCGGAGGCGTGCTACGGAACGTGGAGACATTTTTGACCGAGGCGGAGGTGCGCGTGCTGGGCTCGCTCGTCGAGAAGCAGGTGACGACGCCCGACTACTACCCGCTGACGATGAACGCGCTGGTGAACGCGTGCAACCAGATTTCGAACCGCGACCCCGTCGTGCATTACGACGAGCGGCAGGTCTCGGAGGCGGTGGACACCCTGCGCCTGAAGAACCTCGTCTACATCTTCTACGGCGCGGACAGCCGGGTGCCGAAGTACAAGCACATGATGCGCGAGGTGCTCTCGCTCTCGGCGGCGGAGCTGGCCGCGCTCTGCGTGCTGATGCTGCGCGGGCCGCAGACCGTCGGCGAGGTGCGCGGCCGGACGGGCCGCCTCCACGAGTTCGCCGACCTGCGCGAGGTCGAGGCGACGCTCGACGGGCTCTCACAGAGGGACGAACCGTTAATCGCCAAACTCCCGCGCCAGGCCGGCCGCAAGGAGGCGCGCTACGCGCACCTTCTGTCGGGACAGCCCGCCGTCGAGGACGAGGCCGAAGCCCCGCACGCCTCCGCCCCGCCGCGCTCGCGCGCGGGCGAGGCGGAGCGCGTGGCGCGGCTCGAAGCCGAGGTCGAACGCCTGAGCGGCGAGCTGGCAGAGATGCGCCGCCTGTTCGAGGAGTTTCGCAAGCAGTTCGAGTAATAGCGGTCGGAACCGCCCGCGGTAGCGGGTGGGTCTTCGGCGACACGGCACGGCCGAGTTACAACGACCCACCCGCTACCGCGGGCGGTTCCGACCTGCATTGTAGATGGGACTCTCCAGACTCGAACGCGACTTCTACGCGCGCGCGGACACGTTGCGCGTGGCGCGCGAACTGCTCGGCAAGCGGCTCGTCGTCCCGGGCGCGGCGGGCGCGCGCGTGTCGGCGCGCGTCGTCGAGGTGGAAGCGTATCTGGGCGTCGGGGATCGCGCGGCGCACTCGTACGGCGGGCGGCGCACGCGCCGGACGGAGACGATGTACGCCGCCGGGGGCGCGGCCTACGTCTTCTTCGTCTACGGCATGCACCACCAGTTCAACGTCGTCACGGGCCCCGAGGGGCAACCGCACGCCGTGCTCGTCCGCGCCGTCGAGCCCGAGGAGGGCATCGGGCTGATGCTGGAGCGGCGGCCCGTCTCGAAAGAGCGCGAGCTGACCAGCGGCCCCGGCAAGCTCTGCCGCGCGCTCGGGATTGACCTGACCTTCGACGGCGAAGACCTGACCACGTCCGGCCGCGTCTGGCTCGAAGAGACGGGGCAGACCTACCGCCCCGGCGAGGTCGCCACCGGCCCCCGCATCGGCGTCGCCTACGCCGCCGAAGACGCGCTCAAGCCGTGGCGCTTCTGGGTCAAAGGGAATGAATACGTGAGCAGGAAGAAGTAGACAGTAGTCAGTAGACAGTAGTCAGTAGAAAAGCAGTCGTTATATTGAATCATCAGTCTGTCATCTTCAACGTCCGCGGCGCGGAGCGCTACTGACTACTGGCTACTGAAATGGAGCATTGAGTTTGCGGATCACTTTTCTGGGGACGAGCGCGGGGGTGCCGACGCGCGTGCGCAACGTGTCGTGCGTGGCGCTGCGGCTGCCGCAGCGCGGCGAGGTCTGGCTCTTCGACTGCGGCGAGGGGACGCAGCACCAGTTGCTGCGCAGCGACCTCAACATCAGTCAGGTCACGCGCGTCTTCGTCACGCACATGCACGGCGACCACGTCTACGGGTTGATGGGGCTCCTCGCCACGTGCGGCATGGCGGGGCACGCGCGCGGCGTCTCGGTCTACGGCCCGCGCGGCATCGAGGAGTACGTGCGAGAGGTGAGCCGGCGGACGCAGTTACATACTTCGTACCCGCTCGAAGTCAACGAAGTGAAGGAGGGGCAAATCTTCGAGGACGAGGAGTACACGGTCGTCTGCGCGCCGCTCAAACACCGCCTGCCCGCCTTCGGCTACCGCGTCAACGAGAAGGACAGGCCCGGCCACTTCGACGTGGAGCGCGCGCGCGCGGAGGGCATCCCGCCGGGGCCGCTCTACGGCAAACTCAAGCGCGGCGAGAGCGTGACGCTCGACGACGGCCGCACGTTCGCGGGGGCGGACTTCTGCGGCCCGGACTTGAAGGGGCGCGCCGTCGTCTACTGCACCGACACCATCTACTGCCGCTCGGCGGTCGAGCTGGCGCGCGGCGCAGACCTCCTCATCCACGAGGCCACCTTCGCCGAGGCCGACGAAGGGCTCGCCGTGCGCTCGACGCACTCGACCGCCTCGATGGCCGGGCGCGTGGCGAAGGAGGCGGCGGTGCGCAAACTCGTCCTGACGCACATCAGCCCGCGCTACTTCCCCGGTAATCAGACCGGACCCGATGAGCTCCTGCGCGAGGCGCGCGCCGTCTTCCCGGACGCCGAGCTGGCGCACGACTTCCTCAGCGTTGACGTGGAGCGGCGCGAGTAGTAAACAACCCGAGGCCGCCGCGCCCCGCCACGCGCGGTCACTTCGAGAGAACAACAGCGGCCCGCCGCGTCCGGCCGGCCCCCTTTAACGGCACAGAGGCGCTTTACACGCCGCCTGTTGCGTGTGATACGATGTGCCAGGTCTGCAACGCTACGCGAGGGCGTGTGCCCGCGGCGGCGTTAGAAGCGAGGAGCGAGACATGTCCTATAACAAGATCATCCTTATCGGTAACCTGGGGCGCGACCCCGAACTCTCCTACACGCCGCAGGGCACGGCGGTCTGCAAGTTCTCGGTGGCGACCAACGAGCGGCGGCGGGACAAGGCCGGCGAGCAGCAGGACATCACCACGTGGTTCCGCGTGTCGGCCTGGGGCAAGCAGGCCGAGAACATCTCGCGCTACCTGACGAAGGGGCGCAAGGTCTACATCGAAGGCCGCCTCCACGTCGAGGAGTGGACTGACCGCGAGGGCAAGCCGCGCCAGTCGCTCGAAGTCAACGCCTCGGAGGTGCAGTTCATTGACGGCCCGGGCGGCGGCGGCGGCGGCGTCGAAGGCATCCCCGTGCGCCCGCAGCAGGGCGGCGGCGCCGCGCCTTCGGGCGGCGGCTCGCGCGGCGGCGGCGGCGGCCGTCCCCCCGCGGACAGCGGCGGCGACATCGAAGACGACGAAATTCCCTTTTAGGTCAGAATCACCCGCGGTAGCGGGTGGCCCTGTGCGACACCACGCTCCCGATTTACGACGAGCCACCCGCTACCGCGGGTGGTTCTGACCTTTATGTTTCGACGAGGCGGGAGCATGGGCGAGGAGTACAGGGACGGGGACGAGACGGGGCGCGCGCTGGTGGCGGTCGAGCGCGCGCGGTTCATGCCGGCGATGTCGATTGAGTCGGCCGTCGAGCGCTACAACGCCGTGACGGAGTTCGTCAGCCGCGTCCTCCGGAAAGACGTGGACTACGGCGTCATCCCCGGCACGGAGAAGCGCACGCTCCTCAAGCCCGGCGCGGAGAAGCTGACGACCTTCTTCGGCCTCTCGACCCGCTTCGAGCTTCTGGAGCGCATCGAGGACTGGACGGGCGAGCGGCACGGCGGCGAGCCCTTCTTCTACTACCTCTACCGCTGCCACCTCTTCCGCGGCGACGTGCTCATCGCCGAGGGCGACGCCTCCTGCAACTCGCGCGAGGCCAAGTACCGCTGGCGCGAGGCCCAGCGCGCCTGCCCCGCCTGCGGGGTCGCCGCCATCATCAAGGGGCGCGAGGAGTACGGCGGCGGCTGGCTCTGCTTCAAGAAGAAGGGCGGCTGCGGCGCCAAGTACCCGGACGGCGACCAGGCGATTGAGAGCCAGCAGACCGGCCGCGTCTTCAACCCCGACCTCGCCGACCAGGTCAACACCATCCAGAAGATGGCCCAGAAGAGGTCTCTGGTCGGGGCCGTGCTGCTCGCCGTCAACGCCTCGGAGTTCTTCACGCAGGACGTCGAGGACATGCACATCAACATGACCGCCGTCGTTCGTGAGGCGACCGCCGACCTCGACGAAGAGATACGCGCCGCGTGCCGCGCGCTGGGGAAGACCGAGGAGCAGCTTTCGGGTTGGCTCCGGAAGAAGTACGGCGCGGACGGCATCGGCGAGTTGAGCGAGTCGGACCGGCGCGAGGTGTTGACGCTACTGCAAGGCATGCTCTCGAAACGCGCGGCCTGATCGTCGTCGTCGGTCGGAAGTTGCGTCTCCTGGATTTCACCACAGAGACACAGAGACACGGCTTCTTATCTTTAGCCGTCAACCAGCCGTGTCTCTGTGTCTCTGTGGTTAAACTTTCTGCCGCGACCCCTCGACCTTACTGAAATCAGTTAAACTCTGCTTGAGATGAACGCCGCCACGCTCGTCCTCCGGTTCGACGCGGGCACGCTGCTGCTCGACGGCGCGGACGCCGACGCGCGCGTGCCCGAAGCCTTCCGCTGGGACGCGCGCGTGATGCGCTGGCGCGCGCCCGCGTGGGAGTACCGGCGGGTCGTGAGTGAGTTAGTCAAATCGAAAACCCCCTACGAAGACCACGCGCGCGCCTACCACCGCTTCGACTTCCCGACCAAGTTCCTCGTCGAGCCGCGTCCGTACCAGCAGGAGGCGATAGAGGAGTGGCGGAGGGCCGGCCACTGCGGCGTCGTCGTGCTCCCGACGGGCGCGGGCAAGAGCCTCGTCGCGCAGATGGCGATTGAGCAGGTGAAGCGCTCGACGCTGGTCGTCGTGCCGACGCTCGATTTGATGAACCAGTGGTACGACCTCCTGCTCTCCTGCTTCAACGCGGAGGTGGGCTTAATCGGCGGCGGCTACTTCGAGGTCGGCGCGCTCACGGTGACGACCTACGCCTCGGCCTTCCGCTTCATGGAGCGGATGGGGAACCGCTTCGGCCTCGTCGTCTTCGACGAGTGCCACCACCTGCCGTCGGGCGTCCACCGCATCGCCGCCGAGATGTGCATCGCGCCGTTCCGGCTCGGCCTCTCTGCTACGCCCGAGCGCGCCGACGGCGAGGACGCACTGCTCGAACGCTTGGTCGGCCCCTTCGTCTTCCGCCGCGAGACGCACGAGCTGGCGGGCGAGTACCTTTCGGACTACACGGTCGTGCGCCTGCGCGTCGAACTCTCCGAGGAGGAGCGCGACGCCTACGAGCGCGAGCGCGAAGTCTTCCGCGCCTTCCTCAAGGGGAAGGGCATCGGGCTCGGCTCTCTGCGCGGCTGGCAGATGTTCATCGCCGCCTCGGCGCGTTCGCAGGAGGGGCGGCGCGCGATGATGGCCTACCGCGAGTCGAAGCGCATCGCCCTGGGCACGGACTCGAAGCTGCGCGTGCTCGGCGAGCTGCTGCAAAGACACCGGCGCGAGAAGGTTCTGGTCTTCACGGCCGAGAACGAGATGGTCTACCGCATCTCGCGCCGCTTCCTCGTCCCGGCCATCACGCACGAGACCGGCGTCAAGGAGCGCCGCCAGTGGCTCGAAGCCTTCAACAAGGGCGAGGTGCTCTCGCTCGTCACCTCGAAGGTCTTGAACGAGGGCGTCAACATCCCCGACGCCTCAGTCGCCGTCGTGCTCTCCGGCTCCGGCTCGACGCGCGAGCACGTCCAGCGGCTCGGGCGTATCTTAAGAAAGTTCCCCGGCAAGGAGGCGATTCTCTACGAGGTCGTCACGCAGGACACGACCGAGGAGCACATCAGCCGCCGCCGCGGCGCGGGCGAGCAGTTCCACAGAGCGTAAAGCGTGAACCGCAAACCGTGACAAGTGAAAGACTGCTTTCCTCCTGTCACGGTTCACGGTTCACGGTTTACGGCTCACGGCCTTGACTTATGCTGACCGCAGACCTCGCGATGAGCTGGCAGCGCGGCGACCGCGTCAACCCGCGCTACATTGACGCGGAGGACGAGGAGTACCTGCGCGCGGCCGAAGACTTGGTCGCGCTCTTCGAGTCGCACCACGGGCGGACGCGCGCCGCGCTCGAAGAGTCTTTGCAGGAGTACGTGGGGACGGGGACGGACTACCGCATCCTGCGCGGGCTGATAAAGCTGCTGACCGACCGCTGCGAGTTCGAGACCTCGGCGCCCGCGGAGCCCGCCGAGATACGCCGCGCGCTCTTCCTCAAGGCGCGCGGGCGACACCCCGTTGCGAACGCGGAGGCGGGCGCGGAAGTCGTCGGCGAGACCGCGCGCGACTTGTCCTGCGACGCGGCGGCGCTGATGGAGGCGCTCTACGCAGACCTGCCCGGCAACCAGCGGCTCACCGGCTTCGAGCCTCTGACGGCGGGCGAGCTTCTGGACCTCTACAACGTCGCGCAGGCGCAGGCGCTGCTCTACCGCTCGGTCGAGATGCGCCTGTGGCTTGAGCCGCAGGCGCCCGAGGGCTTTCGAGAGCTGTTCGGCGCCATCAAAGCCTACCGCCTCATTCACACGGTCAAGGGGAGCTCGCGCGAGGGCTACGAGGTGCGACTCGACGGCCCGGCCTCCATCTTCCAGCGCTCGCAGAAGTACGGCATCCAGATGGCCGTCTTCCTGCCCGCGCTCCTGCTCTGCAAGGGCTGGCGCATGCGCGCCGAGATACAGGGGCGCCGCGGCGGGGCCGCCTACTTCGACTTGACGAGCGAGCAGACGCGGCTCCGCTCGCACTACCCCGAAATCACCCCTTACGAGAACCCCGTCGTCGGGAAGCTCGCCGCCGCCTGGGCGCGCGGCACGACGGGCTGGACGCTTGAGCCGAGCAGCGTCGTCATAGACCTCGGCGACTCCGCCTTCATCCCCGACTACGTCCTGCGCCACGCGGAGACGGGCGCGCACGTCTTCCTCGAAGTCCTCGGCTTCTGGACGCCCGAACACCTCCGCGAGCGCCTGTTGGAGTTCGACCACGCCGGCCTCTCGAACTTCATCCTCGCCGCCTGGGACGAGCTGCGCGGCACGCGCGACCCCATGACGAACGTCCCGCCCAACACGATTGTGTTTAAGAGAAGTTTAGACCCGGCCGCGGTCGCGCTGATGGCAGAGAAATGCGTGGCAGAAGCCCGACCGTGAGGGAGGGCGTACGCCTCCATCACCACACCCCGGCGGCGGTTGAGACGCCCTCCCTCACGGTCGGGCTTCCGCCGCTTACCCGAAGACCTCGATCTTCCAAACGTCCTCGGTCAACTGCGTGGTGGTGATTTCGACGGGCAGGAATTTCTTGACGACCTCGATGTTGGTCGTGGTGTGGGGCGTGGGCGTGACGGTCGTGAACGAGCCGCCGCCGGCGAGCGCCAACGGGATGAGGAGCTGGTCTGCGAGGTGACAGCCCACGGGCGCGCCGGAGTCGAGGTAGGCTTGCGCCTCTTTGACGACGCGCGCGGCGATGACTTCGGCGCGCACGCCGCGCTCGCCGACGCCGGTGAAGAC
>DAIRFV010000081.1:10905-21495 GCA_036794905.1 Pyrinomonadaceae bacterium
CGCGCGCGGCGATGACTTCGGCGCGCACGCCGCGCTCGCCGACGCCGGTGAAGACCTCCGTCAAATTTTCGCTCTCGATGTCGATGGTGAAGACGTTGCCGCCGCTGATGGCGTTGCCGGAGATTTCCAGGTCGAGCTGGTCGGGCACGAGCCCCATCTGCTCGCTCGCCACCGCCAGCTCGCGCTCGCCGATGTGCGCCGGCACGTTGACGCACAGCGCCCGCGCGCGCCGCGCGAGCACGGCCCCGCGCTCGACGAGGTCGAGGCGGCGCAATGCCTGCGCGGGCTCGATGTAGACGTTGAAGCGTCCGCCGCCCGGCGGGTAGAAGCCGTAGCGTTGCAGCTCGACCGTCACGGTCGGCCCCGTGCGGTTGACGAGCGGCAGAAAACTCTTCCGGATGAACTCGAAGGGCGGGGCCTTGACGTTGTGCGTGCCGCCCTCGAAGAGCAGCAGGCTCGGGGCGTCTGCAAGCATCAGCGGCGGGAGCACGGCCTGCAGGACGAGCATGGTGCTGCCGGCCGTCCCGATGGTGAACTTGTACTCGCCGGGCTGGATGGCGCCGGGCTCGAAGCTGAACTCTTTGGAGCCGACGTGCGCGCCGTCGGCCTTGGCCGTGCCGATGGCGGCGGCGGCGGTGACGGCCGTGAGGTGCTGGCGTTGCAGCCCGGGCTTGTCGCGCCGCGCCCTGACGTTGTAGACGCGGAACGGCTTGCCCGTGATGAGCGAGAGCGCCAGAGACGTGCGGATTATCTGCCCGCCGCCCTCGCCGTATGACCCGTCGATGCTCAGCATAAGAGAGGCGCCCCGGCGGGGCGCCGCAGTCTTTTACCACAGAAGCGGCGCGGGTCAAACGCCGGGACGTTTGTGGGGCGTTCTCGTGCTGTGTTGTAATCGAAAAAGAAGAGATTCGAAGTCGAGGCGGGAGGTTTCAGAGGGTTGTCGCGCACCGTCATAGTCGGCGACGTACACGGCTGTTACGACGAGCTGCTGGCGCTCGTGCGGAGCGTCGGGCTCGGGGAGTCAGATCGGCTGGTCGCGGTCGGCGACCTCGTGACGAAGGGCGCGAAGAGCCGCGAGGTGCTCGAACTCTTCATGAACGACGCGCGCTTCACGTCCGTCATCGGCAACCACGACCGCGCGCTGCTGGAATACTGGAAGGGCGAGCGCGAAAAGAAAGATTTGAAGCCGTCGCAGAAGCGTTGCGCCAAGGCGCTGAAGGACGGGCGCGACGCTTACGCGGCCTTCCTCGACACGCTCCCCGGCTACATAGACCTCGGCTCGCACGTCGTCGTCCACGCGGGTCTGCGCCCCGGGGTCGCTTTGGACGAGCAGTCGCTCGACGACCTGACGGCGCTGCGCACGCTCGGCCCCGAGCGCGAGAGCCGCGCGGGCACGCCCTGGTACGAGGTCTACGACGGCGCGCGCGTGGCCCTCTTCGGCCACTGGCCGGCCGCCACCCCGCGCCGCGGCCCACGCGCCATCGGCCTCGACACCGGCTGCGTCTACGGCTACAAACTCACCGCCTACGTCGTCGAGACCGGCGAGTTCCACAGCGTCCCGGCGCTGCGCGCGTATGAAGAGAAGTAGGCGGTGGGCAGCCGGCAGTCGGCAGTTACGGCGGCATTCAGGCGGGTGCGAGGCCAGAGCGGTCAGTACCGCCCGCGGCAGCGTGTGGCTGAGAGTGACCCCGTCGGTCCCCGACGCGTGAGCCTGACCCGCCCGCTACCGCGGGTGGTACTGACCTGTCCCGACCCGCGGCGGTCGCACTCGACTTGCACCACGTTATAGCTGCGTTCATTCGCACGCGACTACACTCCCGGGAGCACCGGGCTCCGGCCCGGCGGGTTGCGCGAGACGGTGCCGGGCCGGAGCCCGGCGCCCCCGGGAGGGCGCCTCCGCCGCGAGGTCGCACCCAACTGCACGCCGCTGTATAAACCGGAAGTTGCTTGAATGAAATCTGAGGCGGCGAGATTCGTCACTCGCCGCCTCCGATTTCATTCAAGCCGCTTTTGTCATTTAACTGCCGACTGCCAACTGCCTACTGCCTACCGTTCAGCAGCTTGAGAATCAGGCCGTCGAGGCCGTCGAAATCTATCGGCTTCTGGACGTAGGCGTTGCAGCCGGCGGCGAGGGCGAGGGCGCGGTGCCTGGCCGGGTCGTGCGCCGAGACGACGATGATGGGCACGCGGCGCAGCGTCTCGTTCTGCCGGACGAAGCGCGCGACGCCGATGCCGTTGAGGCGCGGGAGCTGCAAGTCCACCAGGATCAGGTCGGGCCGCAGCCCTTGCGCGACTTCCAAAGTCTCCTGCCCGTCGCGCGCCTCGGCCGTCTTGTAGCCCTTCATGCGCAGCAGCATCAGCATCATCAGGCGGATGTCTTCGTCGTCCTCCGCGACGAGGACGGTCGTCGCCTCGCGCAGCCCCCCCTCGTCGCGCAGAGAGTCCGCGGACGTGTTCGGAGAGTCCTGGTTCACGTAAGGGAGCGACAAGTTTGCCTCTCGGTCGGGGAGACGTTTCGGGTGCGGGCGGGTTTGAGAACGGGGGGCGCCCCTCGCGTTGCGCGGCGCGACCCCCCGACCTATCCCCCTTGCTAAGGTGTGAGAATTATAACGTCGATGGGAGGTCAAGTCTGTACGTTGGGAAACTTTCACGGGCGGCTAAGTCGTTGATAAAGTTGCCGTATTCGTCGGCGAGCAGCCCGTGACACCCGCACGCGACCGGCCCCCGGCTCCGACGCACTCTCGGACGCGCACGGAGCCTCTGCCGCGCGTGAGGAGGCCGTCCCGCCCCAGGACGCCGACGAAGACCGTCACGCCCGAGCGGCGCACGCCGAGCGTGTGCGAAAGCGACGCGTGCGTGACGGTCGCCGTGTCCGTGCCGGGCCGCATCCGCGCGAGCAGGAGCCGGCGCGCAAGGCGCTGCGCGAGCAGGCGGCGCGAGCCGTCCGCGCCGAGTCGGGCGACGAGGCCGTTGCCCGTTAGTCCCGCGCGGGTGAAGGCTCTGCTGTCCATCTCGCAGTAAAAGTTATTGCCGGAGAATGCGCACACGGTAGCGGCAAAACGTCCGCGCGTCGAGAGGCTTTCCGGCGGGCGCCGGGCGGTTGGCGGCCGGGCGGAGTTCCGTTGTATAAGTGGTCGTACGTCTTAATCCTGCTCCACACATCGAAGCGGAGAACTTATGGACTACCAAGAGAACGTCCTCCATCTCATAGGGCGCACGCCGCTCGTCAGGCTGAACCGGATGGCCCAGGGCCTCAAGGCCACGGTGCTGGCGAAGATGGAGAATCTGAACCCCGGCTTCTCGGTCAAAGACCGCATCGGCATCTCGATGATCGAGGCCGCCGAGCGCGAGGGCACCCTGAAGCCCGGCGGCACCATCGTCGAGGCCACCTCCGGCAACACCGGCATCGGGCTCGCACTGGCGGCGGCCGTCAAGGGCTACCGCTGCATCTTCGTCATGACCGAGAAGGCTTCGGTCGAGAAGGTGCGTTACCTGAAGGCGCTCGGCTCGGACGTGGTCGTCGTTCCCGCCACGGCCAAGCCCGGCACGCCCGACCACTACGTCGAGACCGCGCGCCGCATCGCGCGCGAGACGCCGCACAGTTTTTACCCGGACCAGTACTCGAACCCGAACAACCCCGAGGCGCACTACCGCACCACGGGGCCCGAGCTGTGGGAGCAGACCGAGGGGCGCATCACGCACTTCGTCTCGGGGCTCGGCACGGGCGGCACCATCTCGGGCACGGGGCGGTTTCTGAAGGAGCAGAACCCCGCCATCCGCGTCGTCGGCGCGGACCCTTACGGCTCGGTCTTCAAGACCTACAAGGAGACGGGGCGCACGCACGAGGTGACGCCGTACCTCGTCGAGGGCATCGGGCAGGAGGTCGTGCCCGACAACGTCCACATGCGCTACGTGGACGAGATCATCAACGTCACCGACCGCGACTCGTTCGAGATGTCGCGCCAGCTCGGGCGCCAGGAGGGCATCTTCTGCGGCGGCTCGACGGGGACGAACCTCGCCGCCGCGCTCAAGGTCGCGGGCGGGTTGGACGAGTCGGGCGTCGTCGTCTTCATCGTCTGCGACACGGGCGAGCACTACCTGACGAAGCACCACTCGGACGAGTGGCTGAAGGAGAAGCGCCTGTTGGAGCCGAAGAAGATGACGGCCGGGCTCATCAGCTCGACGAAGCCCGCGGGCGACCGGCCGCGCGTCCTCGCGGTCGCGCCGGACGACACGGTCGCGGCCGCGCTCGCGCAGATGGACAAGCACGGCGTCACGCAGATGCCCGTCATCGACGAGGGCAAGTCGGTCGGGTCGGTGCGCGAGAACCGCATGCTCGCCAAGGTGCTCGGCGACCGCGACCTGCTCGGCGCCTCCGTCAGCCAGGTGATGGAGCCGGGCTTCCCGAGCACCGACGTGGACGCCAGCTCCGCCGAGGTCACGCGTCTGCTGCGCCGCCACCCGGCCGTCCTCGTCGAGGAGTTCGGCCGCATCACCGGCATCATCACCCGCCACGACATGCTCGACGTGCCCAACCACGGCAGGTGACGGAGTGGCGTCGGGCGTTGCGGCGGCCGCGGGACTCGGGCGAGTCTCGCGCCGGTTTCGCACATTAACCTCTGGATTTCCTCCCGGGGGCGGCGTAGAATGCGCGCGGTGTCGCAAACCCCCTGCGGACGCTGACCAACCCCCACGAGCTTACGCGCGCGTGTCAGTCAAGACGTAACCCGACTCCGTCATGCCTAACCCCTCGCAGAGCAGACCCATTCCGGCGTGAGCACTCACAACGGGGAGACTCCCTTGGCACAGGTTTTTAAAGACGGCGAGCACTTCGTGCAGTTCTACGAGTCGGACGAGTTCCTGCTCGGGTCGCTGGGCCGTTACGTCGGGACGGGGCTCGAAGGCGGTGAGGCGTGCGTCGTCGTCGCGACCGGCGCGCGGCGCGCGGGGCTCGACGCGCACCTGCGCGCACGCGGCCACGATACGCGCGCGGCGCGCGTGCGCGGACAGTTCCTCTCGCTCGACGCGGCCGAGACCCTTTCGAAGTTCATGGTCGGGGGCTCGCCCGAGCCCTCCCGCTTCGAGGAGGTCGCCGGCGACCTCCTCGGGCGCGCGGGCCGGGGCCGTCGCCGCGTGCGCGTCTTCGGCGAGATGGTCGCGCTGCTCTGGGCCGCCGGGAACCGCGACGCCGCCATCCACCTCGAAGGTCTCTGGAACAACCTACAGCAGCGGCGCCCGTTCCAGCTCTTCTGCGCCTACCCGATGACGCACTTCGGCGGCGAGGCGCAGGCCGGCCCGCTCGGCCACGTCTGCGCCGAGCACACGCGCGTCATCCCGGCCGAGAGCTACACGGCGCTCTCGCGCCCGGACGAGCGCCTGCGCGCCGTCGTCGAGCTGCAACGCAAGGCGCTCGCGCTCGCGGCCGAAATCGCCGAGCGCAAGGAGGCCGAGTCCGTCCTGCGCGGGCTCAAGGAGAAGTTGGAGCGGGAGGTCGAGGAGCGGCAGCGGCTCCTCATGCGCGAGCAGACCGCGCGCGCAGAGGCCGAGGCCGCCAACCGCCTCAAGGATGAGTTCCTCGCCACCGTCTCGCACGAGCTGCGGACGCCCCTGACGGCCATCATGGGGTGGGCGCACATGCTGCGCCATTCGAGCCTCGACGAGGCCACGGCGCGGCGCGGCCTTGAGACCATCGAGCGCAACGCGCAGGCGCAGGCGCATCTCGTCGAAGACATCCTCGACGTGTCGCGCATCATCGCGGGCAAGCTGCGGCTGAACGTCGCGCCCGTAGACCTCGCGGCGGTCGTCAACGACGCCGTAGACTCCGTGCAGCTCGCGGCCGAGTCGAAGGGCATCCGGCTCGAAGTGACGCTCGACCCGTCGGCGCGCCACGTCTCGGGCGACGCGGGGCGGCTCCGGCAGGTCGTGTGGAACCTGCTGTCGAACGCCATCAAGTTCACGGACGAGGGCGGCGCGGTCCGCGTCCGCATGGGGCGCGCGGGCGACGACGCGGAAATCTTCGTGAGCGACGACGGCTGCGGCATCCCGGCGGACTTCCTGCCCAACATCTTCGACCGCTTCCGCCAGGGCGACCAGTCCACGACGCGCCTGCACGGCGGGCTCGGGCTCGGGCTCGCCATCGTCCGCCACCTCGTCGAGCTGCACGGCGGCACCGCCACGGCCGAGAGCGCGGGGGAGGGCGGGGGCTCGACCTTCCGCATCCGCCTGCCCCTGGCCGACGCGGTTCGTCGCGCCCGCGGCCGGCACGCGTCGCCGGTAGGGCTACCTGATTCCGTTCCGCGATGAGAGGCTGGTTTGATTACCGCGCGCGTTCGTAGAAGGTGACCTTGAGGCCGTCGCCGAGGTCTTGTGTGTCGGCGGGTCGGAAGCCTTCGAGGAAGTCCGGGGGCATGAAGGTGTCTGCGCCCTCGACCGTGAGAGGGACTTCGGTGACGAGCCAGCGGTCGATCTCCGCGCGGAACATCTGGAAGACCTGCGCGCCGCCGATGACGAAGAGGTCGCAGTTCAGGTGAGCCTCCAGCGAGAGCGCCGACTGCTTGTCCCGCAGCCAGATGACCGACTCGCGCGGCTCCACCTCCGCGCGCCTCGTCAGCACGACGTTGAGACGACCGGGCAGCGGCCTCTTCAACGTGAGCCACGTCTTATACCCCATCACGCACGCGTGCCCCGTCGTCTGCCCCTTGAAGAACTTCAAATCGGCCGGGTAGTGCCACGGCAACTGCCCGCCCTTCCCGATGGCCCCGCGCCTGTCCACCGCCACGATGCCGATGATCGCCATGCTCTCCCCCTAGACCGCGACGGGCGCCTCGATCTTGCCGTGCGACCTGTACCCGGCGAGGCTCAAATGCTCGTAACGGAAGCCCAGCAAACCTTCGAGCCCGCGTAGAGCGTGGCCCTCGTCGCGTATCTCAAGTCGGGGCGGCGGCAGCGGCTCGCGCGAGAGCAGTTCTTCGACCTGCGCGAGGTGATTTTTGTAGATGTGCAGGTCGCCGAAGGTGTGGACGAAGTCGCCGACTTCGAGCCCGCAGGCGTGCGCGAGCATGTGCGTGAGGAGCGCGTAGGAGCTGATGTTGAAGGGGACGCCGAGGAAGGCGTCGGCCGAGCGCTGGTAGAGCTGACAGTGGAGCACACGATTGCGCTCGACCTTGAACTGAAAGAGCGTGTGGCACGGCGGCAGGTCTACTGCGTCCGCGACGCGCGGGTCCCAGCCCGTGACGACGAGGCGGCGCGAGTTCGGGTTACGCCGAATCTCATCCACGAGCCGCGCGATCTGGTCCACGCCGTCGCGTGCCGGATAGTGCCCGCCGAACGAGCGCCAGAGGTAGCCGTAGACCGGCCCGAGGTCGCCCTCCGCGCGGCCGAAGCGGGCGGTGTGTTCGAGGTCGGCCCACTCCTTCCAGATGTCCACGCCGGCCGCGCGCAACGTCGCCTCGTTCGTGTCGCCCGAGAGGAACCAGAACAGCTCCTCGGCGATCCAGCGGAAGGGGACGCGCTTCGTGGTGACGATGGGGAAGCCTTCGCGCAGGTCGTAGCGCGTCTGGTAGCCGAAGTACGAGACGGTGCCCACGCCCGTCCGGTCTTCGTGCTCGACCCCGCGCGCCAGCACGGTCTGGAGAAGTTCCTGGTACTGTCGCATCGTTGCGGTATCCAGTCAGAACCACCCGCGGTAGCGGGTGGGTATGTGTGACTCCGACGGCACTTAAAGCGTAACACCGACCCACCCGCTACCGCGACTGGTTCTGACGCTATTGCAGGAGGAAGTCGAAAGACTCTGCGGGCGCGAGGTCGCGCGGGGCTTCGCCTTTGCTGAAATAGCGCGCGGGCTTGCCGCCGAGGAGCTTGATTACTTCGCCCTCGACGCGGAGCATCGTGCCCTCGCGGATGCCGACGACGCGGACGCCGGGGTTGACGTGGACGAACTCAGCCAAACGCTCGTCGCGCGTCTCGCCCATGTGGCCGGGCGGGTGGTAGTCGGTGTAGTGCGGGTTGAGCTGGAAGGGGACGAGGTTGAGGGCGTCGAATGACGGCGGCTCGACGATGGGCATGTCGTTCGTCGTCCGGATGGTCGGGCAGGCGACGTTCGAGCCCGCGCTCCAGCCGACGTAAGGCATCCCGGCCCCGACGCGCTCGCGCACCAACTCCAGGACGCCCGCGTCGTAGATGCCGCGCAGCAGCTTGAACGTGTTGCCGCCGCCGACGGCGATGGCGTCCGCGCCCCCGACGGCCGCGCGCGCGTCCGCCGCCTCGTGGAGCGACTCGACCTCGTAGCCGTGCGGGCCGAAGTGCTTGCGCACCTTGTCCCGGTACTCGTCCTCCGTGCGCATGACCGCGGCGAAGGGGACGAAGAGCACACGCTTCACGGACGTGCCGAGGAAGTCCTTCAAAGACTCGTGGAAGAACTCGCTCGGGTTGTCGCCGATCAGCTCCGAGCCGTTGCTGATGAGCAGGAGTCTCTTGTTTGTCATCTTCACGGGGCGAGATGATAACACCGCTTCAGCCGTCGCCGGGAGTCTCCATCCGCCGCATCTCGTCGCCGAGCGCGCGCCGCTCGATGAGGAGGCGCAGGAAGAGCTGGCGGCGGCGCACGAGCAGCAGCACGGCCTTGAACCAGCCGCGCATGTCGTACAGCTCCTCCAGCGAGCGCAGCGCCACGTAGCCGCACAGGATCGAAAGCGGGAGCGCCACGAGCGCCGCCTGCCAGCCCCAGCGCACGAACGCCCACGCCGACACGACGAGCCACGTGAGCGGCATGAAGAGCATCGCCGCCAGAATCTTCACCGTCGGCCCGATCTCGTCCACGCCGTGGCGCGGGAACAGTCGAGCGAGCAGCGTGCAGACGAGGTAGGCGGGCAGGTGCAGGACGGCGCCGACGACTGTCAGAGGCAGCAGCGCGAGCAGGATGGAGGCGCGCAGCAGGAAGTGGCGCAGCACGTACCAGCGCGAGTGTCTCGAAAGGGAAAGGTTCTCGGGCGCGATGCCGATGCGCTCCAGCGCCGCCTCGTGCCGGAGTATGCGCCGCCGCAGGTCTTCCAGGTCTTTCGCCGCCGACAGCCGCGCGAACAGTTGCGCCGACAGTCCGCGCAGGAAGTCGAAACGCTCGGCCAGCGGCACCCTCATGTTCAGCCCCTCGTAGACCGACGAGAACAGGCGCTCGGCCTTGCGCGCCGCGTCCAACTGCGCCTCCGTCTCGACGTTCAAGGTCACGCCCAGCAGCGCCTCCTCGATGCGCGCCGACAGTTCTCGCACCGCGTCGCGCGGCGGCTCGCCGTCCGCGTCCGGCTCGACCGAAGGGACATCCAGGGGCTCGCCGAAGCGCAGCAGCGCTTCGCCGCGGAAGGATGTCTTCGAGGTGTAGTAGAGGCCGACGGGTACGATCTTCAGCCCCGGCACCGCGGCGCCGAGCGCGATGCGCGCCGCGCCGGTCTTGACCGGCTGAAGCTTCGGCGCGTTGTGCGAGAGACCCTCGGGGAAGAGCGCGACGCATCGGCCGCGGAGCAGAAGGCTGCGACACGCCTCGAACGTGCGCAGGTTCTGCGAAACGTCCTCGCCCGCGTCGGCGCGCCGGTAGAGCGGCAGCGCCTCGACCGTGCGCAGCAGCCAGCCGGCGACGGGAATGCGGAAGAGCGTGGACTTGGCGAGGAAGGAGATGCGCCGCGGCAGCGCCGCGAAGACCAGCCCGGGGTCGATCAGCCCGTTCGGGTGGTTGAGGACGAAGACGAGCGGACCTGACGCGGGCACCAGATGCGCGCGGCTCGTCTCGATGCGCCGGAAGAAGAGGCGCAGCGCGACGCTGATGACGGCCTGGACGAGTCTCTGCGCGAACGAACCCTTCCGGCGCAGAATCATGTCGCCCAGCCGCAGGACTCTCACACCCTCCGGCATCGAGCCTCATCGTCGCAAATGCGCGCGACAGACACAAACAGAAGCGGGGGCGCCGACATGTTACGGCCGTCAGCGCCCCCGCTTCGATTTCAAACCCTATTGTTCTCGACCGACTCAGACGGTAGGAACTTGGGTCGCAGCCCTGCGCCGGCGCGACTTCTTGCCGGTCGTCAGAAGGTTCCTCAGCTTCATTCTGGCCTTGTGGAGCTGGGACTTACTGGTGCCGACCGAGCAGCCCAACAGCCGCGCCACCTCCTCGTGCTCGTGCCCCTCCACGTCGTGCAGCACGAAGACCGCCCGGTACCCCGGCGGCAGTTGCGAGACCGCCTTGTCCAACGCGATCCGGTCCACCACCGGCATGCTCGCCGGGTTGCCCGTCCCCAAGACCACCTGCTGCGGGCTCTCCCCGTCCTCGGTCACCTGCTCGACCCGCACGCCGCGCCGCCGGAAGTGCATCAACACCTGGTTGACCGTCAGGCGGTGCAGCCACGTCGTGAAGGCCGACTCGCCGCGGAAGCTGCCGGCCTTGCGGTAGAGCTGGATGAAGACCTCCTGCGCCAGGTCCTCGGCCTCGGCCGTGTTCGCCGTCATCCGCAGGCACAGGCTGTAGACGCGGCGCGAGTGGCGCGAGTACAACTCCTCGAACGCCGCCATGTCCCCGCCCGCCGCCGCCTGCGTCAGCTCGTAGTC
>DAIRFV010000082.1:0-11751 GCA_036794905.1 Pyrinomonadaceae bacterium
CTAAGCCACCGGCGTCAGGGGCTTGAACCACTGGGCGAGCGGCACCTGCCCGATGAAGATGTTTCCCTCGGACGTAAAGGCGCGGCCGCGCTCGTTGACCCTGAACCTCCCCCCCGTGGGCAACTGGTGCCTCAGGGCGGCGAGGAATGCGGCCAACGGCCCGGCCGGCGGGGGGTAAGGCGTGATTCCGGCGGCGGCCGAGAGCTGGACCCGCTGCCCGTTTATATCAACGAACACCTCGTCGAAGTTACTCGAGGGGGTCTGCGGGTTGCCCGGCGCGGCGAACGAGTACGTCATGCCGCAGAGCGGCCCCGGCCACGGCGCGCCTTCCGCGGGCGTCGCCAGCGGGGTGAGCGCCCCGCCGTGGAATGTGATCACCTCCCCGTAGGTGATGACTTCACGCGTCCCCTCGAGTTGGCCGATGACGTGGATGGCCTGCCCGGGGTAGGGCGCGGGCGAGGTCATGCGCGCGATGACCTGCCGGTGCTCGTTGATGCTGAAGCTGCCGCCGGGCTGGTTCCCCTCCGCCTCCTTCAAGGCGTTGACCACGTCTATCAACTCACGGTGCGCCGCGTCCGCGGGGACGCGGTCCTCCCCGGGCGGCTCGTAATAGACCCACCACTCGCCGCCCCGGTCGGGGTTACGCCGGATGGTGAACCTCGAGTCACGCCCCGGACAGCTCGGCAGCTTTTTAGGAATCACACGTCCCGTCGTCATCACTTCACCTCCGCCAGGTCATCGACCTTGTTGTCAGCCTTCCCCTCGAACTTGAACCCCTCGACGCCCTCCGGCGCGTGGCCCACGAAATAGGCTTCGTTGTTGAAGACGTAGATCACGTGGCCTTCAGGCGTCACCGTAATTTTACTGATCCGGTGGCCCCGCGCGTGGGCGCGGGCGAGCTGCTTTTGCACGCCGCTCAGGGCGTCCCTTTTCGCCGCGTCTTCCAGCGCTTCGGCGCTCGCCACGAACCGGACGCCGTCACGGGTTTTACTGGCGATCAGTCGCTTGTCCCTTTGCAGGACCGAGAACGTTTTACCCCGAACCCTACCCAGCGGGTACGGGTCGCCGGGGCCGTACTGCCGGGGGTGTGTATCATCGTCATCCTGGGCAGGCGCCGGCTCCAACATGCTCGTCAACTTGCCGAGGTAAACGCCCCGCCAGCCCTCTTTAGTCTTCTCCAGCTCGATCACGTACCCGTTGACCGGGGTCACGCGGAAGCGCCCGCCCTTCTTGCGTGAGTTGGCAAGTATGGCCCTGAGCTCGGCGTTCGGCAGCATCAGGTTCCCCTGCTCGTCGCTCACGTTACCCTGTGTGTCGAGTGAGTACAGGCGCCCTTCGTCCGTGTCCCCGGGGTAAGTCTCGCCGGGGCGTAAGCTCTCGGCGTCTACGCGGGCCTCGCCGGGAGAGGGCCTGCGCGGCGGGGCGTCGCGCGGCGAAGGGGCGGAGTTAGATACGTCCGGCCAAAGGTAATACTCGTTCCGCTCCGCCCCCACGAAGCGCTCCCAGTCGGCCCTCTCGTAGATCAGCTCGTCCACCGTCTTGCTCGCGTAGAGGACGTAGAGCGTGGCCTGCTTCTCCGTGCCGTCCGCCAAGTGCTTCTTACGGAGTAGCCGGCCGAGCGTCTGCACTCGCTGCCGGACAGAGGACGAGGCCGCGACGATGATCCCTAAATCGGCCGAGGGGATGTTGAAGCCCTCGATGAGCGAGCGGGCCGAGACGATGACCTGGGCCGCGCCCGCGCGGAACAGGCGCAGCGACTCGGAGCGCATGTCGTCGGGGAAGCCGCTGTGTTCGGCCACGACGCGGTACCCGTCCCGGCGCAGCATCGTGAATAGGCCCATCACCTCGTCGATGCTTTCGTGGAACAGGATCGCCTTTGTCTCCGGGTTCTCGACGAACGCGGCCCGCAGTATCTCCCGCACCGCCGCCCGGCGCTCCCTCATCCGGTAGAGCAGGCGCTTGCGCTCGCCCGTCAGCGCGACGAAGCGGGCGGCCTTCGGGTTGTTGGAGGCCGCCCCCGACCGGCACCAGCGGATCAGTGCCAGGCCGCGGCGGGTGCCCGTCTCGAGTTCCGCGCGCAGATCCTTGATCTCGCGGCTGATGCGCTCGTAATCGAAGGCCTCTTTGTCGCGGAGGGACAGGCCGTAGTGGACAATCCTGAAAGGGGGTAAGACCCCCAGCCTGATGGCCTCCGCGTAGTTGAGCTCGAAGATGATGTCCCCCAGCTCGCGGCCGACGACCGAGTCCTCGAACTCCGGCGCGCCGGCGTCGTCATCCGCGGCCATACCGTCGTCATCGCCCCCCACCTCGTCGTCGCGCTCGGGGGTCGCCGAGAGCCCGAGCCCGAAGGCGCGTTCGGTGGCAAACACCCGCCGCATCTCCGGCGCCCCGGCCCTGTGGCACTCGTCGACTATCAGCAGGAGCGAGCCGCCGACCCCCGCCTGCTTTACGACGCCGGCCAGCTTCTTCGACGCCGAGTTGAGGACGCAGATCAGGACCCGGACGCTCTCGTCGAACGCGTCGTCGTGCCCCGCGCCCATCAGCCCGACGGCCTCCGGCGGCAGGTTGCTCTTCGCCGCGAACTCCTCGCGCCACTGTTCGAGCAGCACGGTCGTGGGCACGACGACCGCCACCCGGAGATTCCTCACCTCATTCCGCTGTAACCTCTCGGCGATAGCCAGGGCCAGGATGGTTTTGCCGGCGCCGGTGACGACTTTGATGACGCCGCGCCGGCCGTTGTCGAACCACGCGTCGACGCAGCGGCGCTGCCAGTCGTGGAGGGTGACGCCTTCCGTCAACTCCCACTCTTCGGGGAGCGACGTGACGGCCGAGGCGGGTTCTTCGCCTTGTACTTTCTTATCGCCGTGAGGGGCGGCGCGGCCCTTCTCCTGCCAGAATTTTGCCTGGAGGAGTTGTTGCAGCTGCAACTCTTCTTCGGGCGAGAGCGATCCCGCGGAGTCGGGTGAAGATACGCCTTCACCCGACTCCGGTATGGAATCGGGTGGGACGAGCGAGTCGGTCCGTTCGATAAGTTCTTCCGTCATGTGACTCATACAGTCGCTATGCCCGACAGGTCAGTCTTCGCGGCGCGCGACCGGCCCGCCCCGCCCCGGTATTTTACTAAGGAAGCCGAAAAATTTCCCCGCGTGACGAACGGCACGGATCCGCCATGCCGTCGTTAGTCATCCCAAGGGGCAAAAGTCTCATGCCTCACCCCGCTCGCGGTTCACCCGCGCGAGTCGGCTACGCCTCGGAAATTAACTTCCGAAGGAACTCGTGCGGGTCGAACCCTATCACCGGCGCGAGCTCGATAAACTCGGTCACGTCCAGACATCATAGGCGACGCCACAAAAGTCTAGAACAAAGAAGGGCGCGGCGATACAATAAGAACCATGAATAGCGCCGAGGAGAGACTGCTCAACCCGCCGCCCGGCGGTCGCATCGAGGCGGCGCGCGCCCACGGCATCGACCTCAGCCTGCTCGTCGAGCGGCTGCGCAAGACCCCGGAGGAGCGCGTGCGCGACCTGCAACGCGCCGCCGCGGATCTGGAGACGTTGCGCGGTAAGGGGCGCGTTCCCACCGGCGCGCAGAAGGAGCGCGCTTGATCGACTTCGAGCGGGCTCTGACCGTGCTCGCCCGCGCCCGGGTGCGGTTGGTCATCGTAGGCGGCCTCGCCGTAACTATTCACGGCTCGGCTTACGTCACCTTCGACCTGGATTTTTGCTACGACCGCGACCCCGAGAACCTTTCGCGTCTGGCGCAGGCCCTCCGGCCGCACAACCCGCGGCTGCGCGGCGCGCCGGCGGGTCTCCCGTTCCGCTTCGACGAGGAGACGCTCAGGGGCGGTCTGAACTTTACGTTGACTACCGACCTCGGAGACATCGACCTGATGGGCGAAGTCTCCGGCGTCGGCGATTACGCGGCCGCGCGTTCCGCGTCGGCACCGGTAGAACTCTTCGGCATGAGCTTCGACGTGCTCACGCTTGAGGCGCTGATCGCCTCGAAGCGGGCCGCCGGCCGCCCCAAGGACCTGATGGTGCTGCCGGAGCTGGAGGCCCTGCGCGAAGCGACGGAAGAATAATCACCCTCCACTTGTTCCCTTACGGTAGTCGGGCCCCGGCCATGAGTTTGGCTAGCTCGGCCGGGTCAAGCAGTCGCTCTTTGTTCACAGGCGGC
The DNA here is from genome assembly GCA_036794905.1 of Pyrinomonadaceae bacterium. Classification (GTDB taxonomy): domain Bacteria; phylum Acidobacteriota; class Blastocatellia; order Pyrinomonadales; family Pyrinomonadaceae; genus QHXN01. Next base: position 4,177 of record DAIRFV010000082.1, read on the forward strand.
GAGTACCTCCAGTCGCTCCTCGGGCGGAAGGACGCCGGCGAAAGGCGAAGACGACCGCAGGCGCTGCCCCTCCACGGAAGTGCCGGTCATGATCTCGATCAAACGCTCCACGTCCGCTTCGAGGAGAATAGCCCGCCACTCTTCCAGAGACGCCCGTTCGCCTGCTCCGAACGCATCGCTCCGCGCCCACCGGTCAAGGTTTTGTCGGGCATGTTCCAACACGGCCTCCGGCTCCGCGCTCAGGCGCTCGGCGACCGCGTGATGGTAGGCGAGCGCGAAATCGTCCAGGAACGCGTGCGAGCCCGGCACGCATGCCCCCGCACCGATCCCGAGGACGGTAGTAGTCGTTTCCCCTGTCTTCATGCCCGGCTCCAACTATACCTCTTCCAATCGTGGCGGGTAGCCTCCGGCGTCGATAGCTCCGGAGGTGAGCACGCAATCCGGGCGACAATATCGGTCTGGAGAATGTTTTGCGGGGGTGTAAAATACAGGTGGGAAGCGACGGGAAGCGGGCGGACGCGTATGACTAAAATAAATCGGGATAAGATCGTGAGGGCGGCGCTCGGCTCCGCCCGCCTCGAAGGGTACAAAGGCTCCCTCAACGTGACACCCGGCAGGAAGTCTGCCGCGCCAAAGGTGACCGCCGCGCCTACATCGAGAGACGCCGCCAAGCGTTAGCGCGGTCGTTAAGGACGGGTACGACATCCCGGCAATCCGGAAGACGAGTATAGGCCCGGCGCCTCCGCCCCCTCTTTTCTCCCGACGGGAGACTTGCCACCTGTCTGCCGGCGCCTTCGTAAGCTCCGTAATCAGTTCGCTGCCGTTGTTGTCTTCGACCTTGAAATTGACCTTGTCGCCCACGCGGATGGATTTCAGCATCGCTTTATCTTTAACAGACCATATCATCTTCATCGCGGGCATGACGCCCTCAATGTCCTCGTGCTCGACCTCTAACCATCCATCTTTAAGGTCGATGCTTCGTACAACGCCTACGCCGGAATAAGTCCTGAAGACGGGCGCCTGCGGCGGCTTCGGCGTGCCTGCGGGGGGGCCGACCTGTGTGGGCGGCTCTATCGTCCCCCAGGGGATGGGCGACACGGCCGCCTGCCCGGGCTGAGGGGTCAGCCCCGGCGTCTGACCGCCTGAGCTCCGCCCCCCGCAAGACGCGGACGGCGTCGCAGGCGACACCAAGAGGAGCCACGTCAGAAGGACGGCTCCGGGTCCGGGCGATGACCTGTTCGGCAAGGGATGTTCCTCCGCGTCCCGGTCGCCCCACTCCGCGAACCCTGCGAGTGTTGTGTGGAGGCGGCCGGAGGGTTACGTTCGGTTACGTTTGACTTCCCGGGAGGGCGCGCATTATAGCACCAAGCCGGCATCCCGGCGGCTACCGGCCGATATAGTATTTGAAGGTGAAAATTATGCTTGCGCAAGAACTACATGAAGAGATCATTCGAGCTTGGGAAGCAGACCAAAACTTCCCCGGCCGGTCGAGAGCGCAAATACCGCTGCCCGACGTCGACGATGTCCGCGCCGTCGTCGAGACGGCATTTTGGGCGAGCCTCAAGCGTGAGGAAGACCGCCCCGTCACCTTCTCCCTCGTGCTGTTGCCGAGAACCGTCCCGGCAGAACGGGGCCATCCTCTCCCGAATCAGGTGCTCACTTTCAGGAGGAGTCTTCCACTGTCGGCGGAATCGGTCACCAAGCTTGCGCCCGCATTTAACCCGAACGTAAGCGCCCTCGCCGTGGCGCCTGTAGACGGGCAGAGCGGAGAGTATGAGATTTGGGGGGCGATCATCTACGCACCGACCTCCGACTTATTTACCGGGTCTTCATTGGGCATGCAGGGGCTGACCAATTTGTGGCGGCCTGACGCGTTGACGGTAACGGCCGTTTCCGCCAGCTCGCTCCTCGTCTCACGCGGCGAAGCACAGATCGGGCGCTTCGCCTCCGGCGAGTTTACGAGGGCCGTCCCGACGCCGTTCAACTCTTATGCGATGGGGAATTACGTAGGGGTTGTTATCAGCGAAGACAGAGGCTACGGGGGCGATGGGTTCTATTTAAACAGGTACTTCTGCGTCCTCGAGTACCTCCTGGCGCAAGCCTCGGCGAGGGGACATGGCGGGACAATCATCATCTCGCCGTGCAGTAAGGTGCGAGACCATCAGGAGCATTTCGCCGCCAACTACTCTTTCAACGGCGACCTTCAACTTGAGTACCTGCTAAACGAAATGGTGAAGACGGAGAGGGAGCACAGCGCCCTCTCTCCGATGTATAAAAGGGTCTGCCGAGAAAAGTTGGACATACTGGCCCAACTATCCTGCGTTGACGGCGCGCTGGTTCTCTCCAGTAGTCTGGAGGTCGTCAGCTTCGGCGCGACTCTCAAGGCGCCGAAGTGGGAGGGCGATGTTTTGGTCGGCCCTGACGGGTTCGGCGGAGGCGGACGGCCCTTTGACGCCTCGAAGCTCGGCACCCGGCATAACTCGGCGATTAACTTTGTCGGCGCCTCTCCGGGGGCAATATGCTTCGTCCTCTCACAAGACGGGCCGATAAGGGGGCTGGCGAAAAGAGACGCGGGGACAGTCCTCTGTTGGCCTGACTGTTCAACTTCCATGTTTGTCTGACCGTCGCTTACAGACAGGTGAAGGGTGTTTGACACGTCAATCCGGGGGAGGCCGAGGGGTAATTTTTTTAGCCTGTGAGGGGCGCGCGTCCGGCATCTTCTCCGAGCGGGCATGATGAGAACACTACATAGAATCTGCGCCTTCCTGCTGATCGCCTTGGGCGTCGTCCACACGGCGCTCACCCCCGTCTTCTACGGGCGGCTTTCTCCCGGCGCGATGTGGTTCGCCGGCAGTGGTCTGGCGATGATCTTCGTCGGGTTCCTGAACGTGGCGTTCGGCAGGGTCGTCGGGCGGGACGCGGTCATAAGGGCGCTTTGCTATGCCGCGAACCTCACCACCCTCGTCTTCGGAGTTCTGATAGCCGTCGTGGACGGCGAGCCGCAGGTGCTCTTCGGATTAGTGTTGATTACCGTGATGACCGCCACGGCGTTTATGCTGAAAGGGCGGCCGGCCGAGGACGCCCCGATTCAAAAGCCCTGACGTGCCGCGGGGCGGCACGGACTGTAATTCACCCGCCACGTCGGCCGGACTCCCCGCGCACGAATCACGTAGTTCTGCGTTTGCCGCGCGCGGCGGGCGCCTTCGCGGCCTTAACGACGCCCGCGGCCTTGAACCCCGTCCCGTCGATGACTTCTTTCAGCCTGGTGACGGTGAGCTTGCGGTCGTCGTACCTGATCCACGCCTCGCCTTTCGGGAAGCTGACTTTCACCCCGCGGACGCCGTCCGTTTTCTTCAGCGCCTGCTCGACCGAGCGGGCACAACCCTCTCAGGTCATGCCCGTGACGCGGATGGTAACGGTCCTCACCGCCGCCCAGGCGTCGCCAGCCCCGAGGGTCAACGCGAGGGCGAGGGCCGCGGCGAATATCACACTTTTCTTCATAACTTATCACTTACTACTTTTTCTCAAGCAGCCTTCTCATCTCCCCGGCCAGCTTATCGCCGTCGAGCATGCGCTCGGGCGGCAGGCCCCGAAGCTGGTGCTGCCAGTAGTCGGGCGCGGGCGGATCATTCTTCCACTCCGCCTCGCGGCCGTAGGCGTAGTAGACGTCCCACGCCGGCTGGTCCCATTTCATCACGCGTTGGTAGGCGAGCTTCAGCTTGCCCTCCCCGTCCCAATAGTGGGTCGCGCGCGCGTCCGTGATCTTCTCGGCCGCCGCCGGGACTCTGTCTTCTTTGTCGGCGGGCAGCGACGGCACCCACACGACGTAGACTCTCACGTCGGGGTCGTCGATCCGGTCGAGAACTTTTTTGACTTCGGAGGCCCCCCGAACGACGCAGGCCGGTCAGGTGGGCGACAGGAGCGTCACCAGCCGCACCTTGCCCCTGTCGCGGTTGAAGCCCGCGCGCAACTCTTCAATGTCCGTCGAGTACCGCGGCGCATTTTGGTTCGGCGTCGGGGTGGGTGTTGCCGTCTCCTTCATCTTCTGCTCCCCTCCGGCCGCCTGCCGGTCGCCGCCGGTCGAGGACGCCGCGCAGCCGGCCCACAGAGCCAGACTTAAAAGCAGCGGGGTCGTCAACAGAACTTTTCTCTTCATGCCGTTCCTCCGCCTGGGTTAGGCCGGTCGGCCCGCGTCCGCCGCCTCGGCCACCAGCCGCTTGACGGCCTTATTCACCTCACCGAGGCAGCACGCGCCCGACGGGTTTCTGGCGGGGCAGGCGCACATCCCCTCCTTGATCAGGGCCGCGATGCGCTGCGGGACGGTGCTGCGGCCCGTGCGCGTGATCTCTTCGCGGGCGCCCGCCGCGTCGAAGCCGAAGCAGTAGCAGAGCGGGACCTCCCCTTCGCGCTCTTTTAAGCCGACGCGCACCCGCAGGTCGGCGGTGGTGAAGGTCCGCCCCCCGCCCTCCGCGAAATAGACGACCCTGCATTCCGAATCCGGGCAGAAGCGGTACCCGCCCTCGACGACGCTTTCGAGCAGATCGGGCCTCAGCATCAGGAGCACCGTCTTACGCGTCACGGGGCGGCTCGCGCCCCGGCATGACGCGCAGGCGTGCCCGGGGTCGTCCCGCGGCTCGGGCGCGTTCTCGGGGTCGGCGGCCAGAGCCGCGGAGACATCGAGCGTAGCGTCCACCGCCTTCCCTGTCGGACAGCAGTCCGGTCGGGTCACTTCTTCACCTCGGCCGGGTAGCCGGTCACGCTGATCGCCTCGCGCAGCTTCTCCGGCGTCGTGACCGCGGGGTCGTACTCGACCACCGCCTCGCCCCGGTCGTAACTCACCTCGGAGCCGCGGACGCCGGGCGTCTTTTCGAGCGCGAGCTTGATGGTCACCTCGCACCCGGCGCAGGTCATGCCGCTGACTCTGAAGGCCGCCTTCGCGGCGGCAGGTTGCGTGGTGGGGGCTACGTGCGCGGCTTCCGACGTGACAGTGCCTGTGGTCACGCGCCGGGCCAGGGCGCCGGCGTAGTAGGGCGAGAGGGCGAAGGCGAGCACCCCGGCGGACGCGACCCAGAGCGCTGCACGGCTCGCACTATTTACCGGTCTCGTCGCGCACGCTTCGCCCGGCGCGCAGGCGGCAGCCTCGCGGCGGAAGTAGGCGCGGTGGAAGCCGAAGGCGAGGAGCAGGACTGCCGCCCCCAGGAGGTAAGGGCGCGTGGCGTCGAAGGCCGCGGCCGCCCCGAACGCGCCGAGCCCGAGCAGGACGAACAGCAGCGGGCCGATGCAGCACAGGCTCGCGGCGGCGGCCGCCAGCACCGCGCCCCCCGTGGCTAATCTTTCTCCCCTCATCTCCTCTTTCCCTTAACGTCGCCGCCCCGAGGCGCACGCTCGACGTGGCTGATCTCGACGATGACCGGGCACTCGGCCCCTTCGCCGTGCCTCTTCAGCTCGCCCTCACACGCCGCCAGGTGATCGGCGAGCGTCTCCCGGAACTTCCCCATCGCCTTCATCCGCTCGTCGAGTTCGGCGAGCTTAACGCGCAGCAGGTCGCGCACTCCCCGGCACTCCGCCGCGCCCTTGCCGCCCCCGGCCAGCAGCCGCTCGATCTCGTCGAGCGAGAAGCCCAGGCCCTGCGCCTGCCTGATGAAGAGTATGCGCTCGACCGCTTCGGGGCCGAAGACCCGGAAGCCGCCGCGCGTGCGCGCCGCGCGCGGCAAAAGGTTCCGGCGCTCGTAATACCGGACGGCGTCGATGCTCACGCCCGTCAGCTCGGCGACCTCACCGATTCGAAGCCCTGAATGCGACATGGTGGCCGCAAGCCCTCCTTCACCGCCGGGCGACCAATAGTATAGACCCTTGAGTTAAGTCCAGAGTCAAGCGCGGATTCTCATCGCCGCGGCGTGCGGGATTAAATGTGGTCGATTTCGTGAGGCCGCCCCGGCGGGACTATAACGACAGGAAGGGTGGAGGATGGGCTACGCGGGCTGAAGGGCCGCGGCGGGTTCTTTTACTCTTTCTCCGGCGCCCGCCCCGCCCCTACCCACTTGGCGACGTGCTCCGCGACATCGGCCGTGTTGCCGGGCTTAATCAGGTAGGCCTGCGCCCCGGCCTTCATCGCCGCTTCCTTCTCCTCCGGCATGGCGCGGCCCGAATAGAAAATTATCGGCGTCTCCGCATCGAACTTCCGGATCTCCTCGCAGACCGTCAGGCCGGACACGTCGGGGAAGGTGTGATCGAGCAGGTACAGGTCGAAGCGTCGGGGGCCCCCCGCCAGCTTCAGGCATTCCGCGCCGCTCTCCACCGTCGTCACTTGAAAGCCCGCCTGCTCCAGCACCAGGGTCATCAGGGCGCGGGTGTCGCCGTGGTCTTCGCAGTAGAGCACGTGTCCTTTAGGTTGCATAAGTGCCCCTTTTAGTGAAGGCCGGGCGTCACCCCCGTGAGTCGCCGTCGTTGTTCTCGGTTAGTGCTTTTGGAGAGGTAAGGTACTTCGGCGGCGAAGTAGCAAACCGTCGTGAAAGCGTCGGGTGTTTTACCAAGCGAACCGCCCTCAACGCCGGCTTGCTACTTCTTCCCCTGTGGACGGCGTAGCTTATATCAGATCGGGAGCGGCAGTGTCACCAGCGATGAAGGGTTAGGGCGCCGTCACGGGCGGGATGAGTGCCGCCCTCTCTGTCCCGGCTCAATCGCCGTCATGTCACAGGCGAACGTTGCCGCCTTGCCCGCCTTCGTTTCGTCGGTCACGGTTACGAAACCCCCTTCTAGTTTCTAGGCCAGTACATGATGATAAGCACGCCGGCGAGCGAGACGAGGCCGCCGATCAGGTCGAACCTGTCGGGGGCGATCTTGTCAACGCGCCACCCCCACAGCAGGGAGAGGACGACGAACACTCCGCCGTAGGCCGCGTACGCGCGCCCGAAGTTGGCGGGTTGGAGCGTCGGCACCACCCCGTAGGTGACTAACAGCGCCGCCCCGGCCAACGCGTACCATGTGCTTTTACCCTCGCGCAGCCAGAGCCAGACCAGATAGCCGCCGCCGATCTCACACAACCCGGCGGTTAAGAAGTAGAGCAGAGATTTTGCCAACAGATGCTTTCACCCGCCTTCATAAGTTCTGATAGTCCGGCGGCGTCAAAGAGAAGAGGGCGTCGGTCCCGCCCCTCAGTCACGCGCAGCGTGAGAAGTCAGGCGGCAGCCTTCCCGTCATCGGCCTTGAGCGGGTGCGGCGGGCGAGGGGTCACCCCGCGCGGCAGGTCGAGATGCCCGCAGGCCGGGGCGCGCCCGAGAGGTGCTGCGGCGGGTAGGGCGCGCAGCACGCCTTCACCAACTTCCTGCGCTCCCTTCGCATCTCGGGGTCGCGCGCGAACCAAGCGCGCACGTCGTCGAGTATTTTCGCGGCGTCCTCGTGCGCCGGCTCGACGACGCGGTAGTGCATCCACGTCCCCTCACGCCTCGCGGCAACAATCTCGGCCCTGCGCAGGTAGGCGAGGTGGCGTGAGACCTTAGGCTGGCTCGCCCCGAGGATCTCCAAGAAGAAGCAGACGCAGACATGAGGCGACAACACGCGGCGGCAAGGCAATCA
>DAIRFV010000082.1:11761-14209 GCA_036794905.1 Pyrinomonadaceae bacterium
CACTTACGCCTGGTGCCATGAGCCCTTCGGCTGGCTCGCCCCCAAGACCTCCACGAAGAAGCAGACGCAGACCTCGTCCGAGCCCATCAGGTTCAGCAGCCGCAGCCGCGTCCGGTCCGCCAGCGCCCTGAAGAACAGCTCCATGTCTAACTTCCCGGCCGCCCTGCCCATGACCGCATGTTAGCACAATCTTACATTCGCCTTGACAGATGTGCCCGGCGGGCATACCTTCACCTATATTCGTTTAAGCAAATGTTCCAGGTATCTTTTGGGGGACGATGGGAACGGTATGAGTGACCTGCCGAGACGCGCGGCCGCCGAGGCGGTGGGGACGGCGATGCTGCTGGCCACGGTAGTCGGCTCCGGCATCATGGGCGAGCGTTTGAGCGGCGGGAACGTCGCCGTGGCCCTGCTCGCCAACACGCTCGCGACCGGCGCGATACTCGTGGCGCTGATACTGACGTTCGGCCCCGTCTCGGGCGCGCACTTCAACCCGGCGGTGACACTGGCCGACGCCTCGCAAAGGGGGCTGGCGTGGCGTGACGTCCCATCATACTTGGGAGCGCAGGTCGTCGGCGCGTTCGCTGGCGTAGCCGCGGCCGACGTGATGTTCGAGTTGCCGGTCTTCTTCGCCTCGGGGAAGGTGAGGGCGGGCGGGGCGCAGCTCTTCAGCGAGTTCGTCGCCACGTTCGGGCTGCTCTCCGTCATCTGGGGCTGCGTGCGGCTGAAGCAGAAATCAGTGGTGCCGTTCGCGGTGGCGGCATACATCACCGCCGCCTACTGGTTCACGTCTTCGACCTCGTTCGCCAACCCGGCGGTCACGCTGGCGCGCTCGGCCTCCGACACTTTCGCCGGGATCAGGCCGGCCGACGTCCCCGGCTTCGTCGTCGCGCAGCTACTCGGGGCCGCCGCCGCGACGCTGCTGTTCCGGTGGCTCGTCCCCGCGCTGCCCGCGCGGGCCGAAGAGGTCGTCGTCCCTCACGCATCTGAAGGAGGAGAACGCCGTGAAGGTGCTTTTAGCGATTGACGAGGACGCGGCCTCCGAAGAGGCCGTCAACCAGGTGGGGACCCGCCGCTGGGTGGAGGGCACGACCGTCAGGGTGCTGCACGTCGTGGGTGAGTTCGTCCCGCCCGCCCAGGAGCTCTGGCACGACGCCGGCGGCGACCTCGACCGGGCCAGGGAGGAGATCAGGGAGCGGTCGACTGAGTTGACGGAGCGCGTCGGCGGCTGGCTGCGTGAGCAGGGGCTGGCGGTCGAGACGGCCGTACGAGACGGCGAGCCCGGCCCGGCCCTCGTGGACGAGGCGAAGGAGTGGCGGGCCGACCTCGTCGTCATCGGCACGCGCGGCCACGGGGGCCTGAGGCGGCTGCTCGAGGGGAGCGTCTCGCGCTACGTGGTCGACCACGCCCCGTGTCCCGTCGAGGTCGTGCACACCCGGGGGGAGAAGGAAGGACAGGATGGCTGAGAAGAAGAAGGTGCTCATCCTCTGCACGGGGAACTCGGCCCGCAGCCAGATGGCCGAGGGGCTGCTGCGGGAACTGGGCGGCGCCGGGTTCGAGGTCGAGAGCGCGGGGGTGAACCCCTCGCGGGTGCGACCCGAGGCCGTCGAGGCGATGCGCGAGGTCGGCATCGACATCTCGGGCCACCGGTCGAAGTCGGCGGACGAGTTCACGGGGCGGCAGTTCGACTACATCATCACGGTCTGCGACAACGCGCGGGAGACCTGCCCCGTTTTCCCCGGCCACGCCGAGCGCATCCACCGGAGCTTCGAGGACCCGCCGGCCCCCGGCGCGGCCGACCCCGAGACTACGATGACGATCTTTCGCCGCGTCCGCGACGAGATCAGAGAGTGGATGCGCGGGGAGTTCATCCCGCTGGCGTCCTCACACACCCCCTAGCCTGCGACCTCGGCTCACCTGCCTGGCTTTGGGAACGGGTGGCCGAAGCCGTAGGGCTTGTGGCAGTAGTACCGGCCGTCACCCCGTGACAGGGCCCGCACGACCCACCGCCTCATCCTTGCTCATCGCCCTCGGCGCTCACCCCGGTCTTCCACGTGCGGCTGAAACCCCCAACGCCGTGTGGTTCGCTGGCGCGGGGCTGCCGATGGTCTTCACCGGCTTCCTCAACGTGATCTTCGGGGGCCGCCGCTGCCTCCCCGTTACGACTTCCCGTACTGCGTGATGATGCGCTCGCGTATCTGCTCCGGCCTGAGCCCCTGTTCCTTCCGCATCCGGTACGCGGCCATCGCCTCGTTGAGGCAGACGCCGCACTGAGAGCCGTGCTCGTCGACGAAGCAGCTGTGCAGGCTCTTGTGGCCGAACCCTCGGTCGCAGTGGCAGTAGCAGGGCAGTTGCGCGACGACCTCGGGGATTTCGCTCACCATCTGGTAGGCGAGCCGCGTCGTACCGGTGAAGTCCGTGCCGGCGCCGAGCAGCGGGCCGTGCCAT
>DAIRFV010000082.1:14219-21318 GCA_036794905.1 Pyrinomonadaceae bacterium
AAGAGCGCGGGCGACAGGGTGGGCGGCAGATTTTTGAGGGCCGCCGGGTCGGTCTGGAAAGCGGGCACCCGGCCGGGCGTGACGGGCCCGCGCCCGTGCTGGTCACCGCCCCCCGGCGCCGCGGCGGGGGCGGCGGCCTGGCGCGGCGCGGCCGCCTGCTGCTGCGTACCCGGCTGCGTGCCCCCCGCGCGGCGGTCGTCCCCGCCGGCGCAGGCTGTCGCCAGCGCGACGGCGGCGAAGGCGGCGATCAGAAGCAACTTTCTTCCCACTGACAAACCCCCTTGTGTTTCAACCGAAAGTGAACTCGTTAGATGCCGTCGCGGCGCCGAACGCCCGCCGCGGCGGGCGCGGCCCCCTCCTTACCGGCTTGATTCCTGTTGGAGGGGAGGCCCGCCGAGACCCCACCGCCTCACCGGACGATCAGCCTGCCCTTGTACATGTTCATCCCGCAGGTGAACTCGTACTCGCCCGGCTGCTGCGGCGTGATCTCTATCCCCACCGTCGCGTTCTCCGGCAGGTGGGCGCGCCGGCCGAACTCCGGCAGCACCACCTCCTCGCCGCACAGAGACGCCTCTCGCCGCGTGAAGTTCAGCCGCAGCGGCTGCCCCGCCTTCACCTCGATGGAAGCGGGCTGGTAGCCGCCCCTCACCGTGACGTCCACCTCCTGCACGCCGCCCGCGCCGACCCCGGCCGCCACGGTCTCGCCCTTCCAGAGCCAGAAGTACCAGACGATCCAGCCGATGGCCCCGAGGCCGACCAGCGTCACTACGATCTGAGTCGCGTTCATGACCTCACCCCCTTTGCGGGCCGCGGCTCGAACAGGCGCAGCCGGTTGGCGTTCGTCACCACCGTGATGCTCGATGCGGCCATCGCCGCCCCGGCGATGATCGGCGAGAGCAGCATCCCTAAGACCGGGTACAGCGCCCCCGCGGCGACGGGTATCCCGAGCACGTTGTAGATGAACGCGCCGAACAGGTTCTGCTTGATGTTCCTGAGCGTAGCCCTCGAGACCTCGATGGCCGTCACCACGCCTCGGAGGCTGCCGCCGACGAGCGTGACGTCGGCGGCCTCTATCGCCACGTCCGTGCCCGTCCCGATGGCGAAGCCGACGTCGGCTTGGGCGAGCGCCGGGGCGTCGTTGATGCCGTCGCCCACCATGCCGACGAGCCGCGCTCCGCGGCCTCCGCGCTCCTTGTGCGGGAGGCCCTCCGCCTGCAGCTTCTCGACCTCGCGCGCCTTCTCCTCGGGCAGCACCTCGGCCAGCACGCGCGTGATGCCGGCCTGGCGGGCGATGGCCTGCGCCGTCCGCTCGTTGTCGCCGGTCATCATCACCACGTCGATACCCATCGCGCGCAGGGCGCGGACGGCCTCGACCGAGTCCTCCTTGAGCGTGTCGGCGACCCCGATGATCCCGGCCGGACGGCCGTCAACGGCCACGAACATCGGCGTCTTGCCTTCGTCGGCGAGCGCCGCGGCCGCCCGCTCGAAGGCTGTGGCGTCGACGCCCTCCTTCGCCATCAGCTTCCGGTTGCCGACGGCCACGCGGCGGCCCTCGACCGTCGCCTCCACGCCGTGGCCCGGGACGGCCTCGAACGCCTCCGGCTCGCCGAGCTCGAGCCCCCGCGAGCGCGCCCCGCTCACGATGGCCTCGGCCAGCGGGTGCTCGCTGCGCCGGTCGGCGACCGCGGCGAGTCGCAGCAGCTCCTCCTCCCCGAAGCCCGCGAGTGGAAGCACGTCCGTCAGCTCCGGCTTCCCCTTCGTGATCGTGCCCGTCTTGTCGAGCACGACGGTGGTGAGCTTGGAGGCCGTCTCCAGGGCCTCGCCGTTGCGGATGAGGACGCCGTGCTCGGCCGCCTTCCCCACCCCGACCATCAGCGAGATCGGGGTCGCCAGTCCCAGCGCGCAGGGGCACGCGATGACGAGCACCGCGACCATCGTCACCACCGCGTGGTTGACCACAGGCTCCGGCCCGAAGTTGAACCACGCGAGGAAGGTCAGGATCGCGATGATCATCACCGTGGGGACGAAGTAGGAGCTGACCTTGTCCACGAGCCTCCCGATGGGGGGCTTGGAGCTCTGCGCCTGCTCGACCATCCGGACGATGCGGGCGAGCGCCGTGTCCGCGCCGACCTTCGTCGCGCGGAAGGTGAAGGCACCCGTCTTGTTGACGCTCGAACCGATGACCGCGTCCTCCGGTTTCTTGTCGACGGGGACCGACTCGCCGGTGACGATGGACTCGTCCACGGCAGACTCGCCTTCCAGTATCACCCCGTCCACGGGCACCTTCTCGCCGGGGCGCACCAGCACCGTGTCGCCGACGACGACCTCCTCGACGGGCACGTCCAGCTCACGGCCTCCGCGGATGACGCGCGCGGTCTTCGCCTGCAACTCCAGCAGCTTCTTGAGCGCCGCGCTCGACCGCGACTTCGCCCTCAGCTCCAAAGCCTGCCCGAGCAGGATGAGGGCGATGACGATCACCGCGACCTCGAAGTACATCCCCGTGGTGCCCGCCGGGAAGAGCCACGGCGCGAGCACCGCCACGGTGGAATAGACCCAGGCCGCGCCGGTGCCGAGCGCGACGAGCGTGTCCATGTTCGTGTTGTGGTTGAGCAGGCCGTTCCACGCGCTCTCGAAGAACTGGCGGCCCGACCACGCCAGCACCGGCAGCGTCACGGCCGCGGAGACGATGCCGATGATTCGGTGGTACGGCATCAGCGCGTGGCCCCACGAAGGCAAGAACTCCGCGAACATGAGCAGCAGGAGCGGCAGGCCGACGGCCGTCGCGAACCAGAACTTACGCATCATCGCGCGGTAGCTCCGCTCCTGCGCCTCCTCGGTGCCGCCCGGCTGCGGGGCGTGATGTGCTTTCTCTGTCGCTGCGCCCGCGTGCCCATGGTCTCCGCGCGCGGGGCGCGTGCCCGGCGCCGCGTCCGCGAAACCGCCATGCCCGGCCGCCGGCGGCCGGGCGGCAGTCAACTGAATGGGCGCGGCGGCCGCGCCCCCGCCGCAGCAACTTTGCTGAGACTGCTCGGCGGCGGCAGGTGACGCCCCTATCTGCGCCGGCGCACAGCAACTCGCCGCCGGGCGCGAATCGGCGCCGTCGGCGGAGTCGAACTTCTGCTTGCAGCCGGGCGAGCAGAAGTAGTAGCGGACGCCGTCGCGTTCGCTCGTGCCCGCGGCGCTCGCCGGCTCGACCGTCATCCCGCACACGGGATCGACGAACTCCTCTTTGATGACCTTTGTCGCCTGCATCTTCCGACCTCCTTCCGCCCCGGCCGCTGGTCAGGCGCGGCGCTTCCCCCGCTTCAGCCCTTCCGCCTTGTCGTGATGCGCGTAGCCTACACCAGAGCCCTCGATGAGGCCGCAGATGTGGCCGGGCGCGCGCCCCACCTTGTCCCACTCTTCGAGCGTGCTCTTCAGCTCTTTGCGGTAGCGTTGCAGCTCCCGCAGCCGCTCGTCCAGCTCCTCCATCCGCCTCCTGACGATCTCGCGCACCTCGTCGCAGGGGCTCTGGCCCTTGCGCGCGTCGTCCACGATCTGCCTGATCTCGTCGAGCGAGAAGCCGAGCGCCTGCGCGCGCTTAATGAAGGCCAATCTTTCGAGCACCTCCTCGCCGTAGACGCGGTAGCCGCTGTACGTGCGCGAGGGCCGGTCCAGCAGCCCGCTCTTCTCGTAGAACCTCAGCGCCTCGATGCCGACGCCGCTCCGCTTCGACACCTCGCCGATCTTGAGCACCCGCCGGCCATCGCCCTCGCCCACCACCCCGCGTCTCATCTCGCGCATCCGTTAGCCACCTCCGTCACTCGATGGGTCAAGTATAAACCCTGCACTCGACTACAGTGTCAAGCGGAAATTTCCGCCGCCCGGGCCGCGCCCGCCTGCCCGCCGCCCGCGGCCCGCCGCCAGGCCGTGAGCAACAGGGGCGCGGCCACCGCCAAGATGGCGAGCGCCGTCCACTGCCCGTTCTTCATCCCAAAGGCCACCTCCGGCACGTCCCCCCGGGCGAAGAAGAGGAAGAACCGCAGCGCCGCGAAGAGGACCAGGTACAGGAGGAAGAGCCCGCCCCGCGGGAGCCTGCCGCCGAGCTTGTACAGCGCCCAGGCGATCAGGAGGTCGCCGAGCAGCTCGTAGAACTGGACGGGGTGGCGCGCCGCTCCGTCGGGCGGCGCGTAAGACTCGGGGCTCGTGTAGACGACGCCCCAGGGCAGCCGCGTCGGCGTGCCGTAGTCCATCCCGGCGAGCCCGCAACTGACCCTACCTATGGCCGCGCCGACGGGGATGGCGGGCGCGAACAGGTCGGCCGCCCGCGGGAACGACAGGCCCTCGCGCAGGGCGTAGAGGAAGGCCGCCGCGGTGCCCCCGAAGAGTCCGCCGAAGAAGGCGAGCCCGCCCTCCCAGACGGCGAGCATCCGCCACGGCTCCGAGAGGTACGAGCCGAAGTCGTTCTGGACCAGGAAGTAGGCCCTCGCCCCCAGGACGACGCCGACGACGATCCAGAGCATGAGCCCTTCGACCTTCTCCCTCGGCACGCCCCACCGCGGAGCCCGCCTCCACGTCAGGTACCCGCCGACGAGGAAGCCGAGCGCCATCGTCAGGCCGTACCAGTTGACGGGGACGGGGCCGAGGCGCGCGACGGGGTCCCAGTAGAGTTCGATGGACATCAGACCCGCGCCGCCTCCCCTTCCCGGCGAGCGCCCGGGCGCGGCTCAGACCCATCCTCTTTCGGGGCCCCGCCGCCGTGCGCGCAATGGCCTCCGTGCGCGTGCCCCGCCCCGCCCATGCCGAAGAACATCGCCGCCGGGCAGAGCAGCGCCGCGCCTACGAAGAGCAGCGTCCCGGCGGGTACGCCGAGCGCCCAGGCGACGGCCGCGGCCGCGGCCGCCCCGGCCAGCGCCAACAACTTGCTTCTTTTAGTCATCTCTCGTTCACCCCTTGTTCCGTACTCGGCTCACTTTGCAACTTAACGAGGGCCGTTTCGTCCGACCCCTGCTCGGTCGCACCGCGCGGCCCCGAAAACCCCTCGGGGCCACACCGAAATCATAAACCCTGTAGTCGTGTGCAGGGTCAAGCGGCGACGCGCTCGCGCCGCCGACGGCCCCGGAGCCCTTTCAGTGCCCTTCCAAAAAGTGTGAGTTAAGTCTATCATCCCTTCAAGTTTAAACCCCATGAGGGTATAGGAGGGAATCGGATGAAGAGGTCATTAGCACTCCTGGCTCTGGCGGTCGCCGCCGGCGTGTCGGCCGCCGGCTGTTCGACGGCGGACAACTCCAACACCGCTGGCAACGCCAACCGGCCCGCCGCGAACGCCGCGAACGCGGCCGCGTCGCCGACCCCGGCCGCCGCGAACGCCAACGCGGGCCCGGCCAACGCGAACGCGAATGCGAACGCCAACGCCAACGCGAACGCGCACGCGAACATGAACGCGCGCGAGCACTCCAACATGAACATGAACTCGCGCGACCACTCGAACATGAACATGAAGGGTAACGGTAACCGGAAGCAGTAACCCGGGCGGCGGGGTGTAACGCCCCACGCGGGCGGCCGGCGACGAGGGGCGGGCGGCCTCGTGAGGCCGCCCGCCCCTCGTCGCCGCGCCGGCGCAGGCGGCGGGGAGGGGTTTCGATGACGGGGCGAGAGGAACTGGTCGGGCTTATCAACCGCTATAAGGCTGACCCCGAGTCCGTCTACAACACCTGGTTCGTCGGCGGCGGCGAGCGCATGAAAGCCTTCCGCTCGATCCGGCGCGGCGTGCGCGACGCCGTGGACGCCATCTCCTCCGGCACGTTCGGCAACGACTTCAAGGGCTCGCCCTTGGAGGTCGTGCTGGCCGCCATCACAGAGCAGAAGCAGGTCTTCGAGGGGGCGGCCCACCCGTTCTACTGGAAGCCGAAGATGCGCATCCCCGACATCTACGAGAGCGAGGAGAACAAGCGCAGGTTCGGCGCGTTCCTTCAGGCGTGCCTGACGGCCGCGCGCGAGGAGCAGGTGCTCGCGGAGATGAGCCGGCTCGCCGCCGCGCAGATCAAGGGCCTGGGGCCGGCCGCCGCCAACATCGTCTACTTCCTGCACCCGACGGCGGTCCCGCCCTTCAACACGGCGATCCTCAACGGCTTCAACGCCCTCTTCAACGACCGGAAGAAGCTCGGCTCGTGGGAGAGCTACCTCGGGATGCGCGAGACCATCGTCGCGGCGAACGCGGAGGTGCGCGACCTCCTCTCGAAAGACCTCGGCGCGTTCGCCGGCCTCCTCTTCGAGATCGGGACGGGGCGGCTCGTCGTCGCGGGCAACGCCGAGTCGGTCTTCAGGGTCGAGCGGGAGAAGGCGGAGAAGGCGGCCCGGCTCAGGCACGCCGAGGTCGTGGAGGAGAGGCGCGAGGAGTCCGAGCACACGCAGATCCAGCACCTGCTGATCCGCGTCGGACGCTCGCTCGGCTACGACGTGCACGTGGCGCGCAACGACCGCCACCGCTCCTGCTGCGGGGAGTCGTTCGCCATGCTCACGGTGCCGGAGCTGCCCCTGCTCCCCTGCCCGCCCGAAGTCCTGGAGACGGTGCGCCTGATCGACGTGATCTGGGTCGCGCGGGAGGCGGGCGAGGTGGTCAGCGCCTTCGAGGTCGAGAAGAGCACGTCAATCTACTCCGGCATCCTCCGCCTCGAAGACCTCGCGCGCTCGATACCGGGATGCGCGGGCGCCTTCTACCTGGTCGCCCCCGACAAGCGCGAGCGCGAGGTGATGGCCCAGCTCGCGCGCCCCGCCTTCCGCGACGACCTCGCCAACATCCCGCTCGCCTACATCCCGTTCGGCGAGCTGCGCGCGCACTCAGACGCGCTCTGCAAGTTCGGCGAAGACCACACCGTCCTGCGCAAGATCGCGCGCGGCGCGCCTCCGCCTTAACCCGCGCCTCCCGCCCGCCTGTGTACGACGTCATAATAAGACTCGGCGCGCCGGTGTAACGGCCGGCGCGCCGAGTCTTGACTACGAAGCGGGGGTCTGCGTCCGCTTCAGTGATTGTTGTGGCCGTTGTCGTGGCGGTTGCCGCCCGAACGGTTGTTCCTGCGTTCCTGACGCCGGTGCCCCCTCAGGTCGCGCCTCTCGTGGC
>DAIRFV010000348.1:0-5873 GCA_036794905.1 Pyrinomonadaceae bacterium
TGATGCACATCTCCGTGCGGCGGAAGTCGTAGTTGAACAGGTCCTGGAACCACATGCCCGCGATGAAGAGGAAGTTCCAGCGGTCGGCGCGGCGCGCCTCGATGTCCTTCTCCGAGCGCTTGCCGTCAACGCGGCCGTAGGACTTGCCGGTCAGTCCGAAGGACTTGTCGAACTTCTTGAACAGCTCGTAGAGCGAGAACTGGCTGGGCGCCTTGTACGGGTTGTAGTGCTTCAGCAGCGTCAAGCCCATCAGCATGTTCGAGACCCACTTGCCGCGCCCCGCGTCCGTGATGCGCTTCATGTCGTGGACGAGGCCGGGGATGTTCAGGAACTCGGGGACGGGGGCCATCTCCTTCGTCTCCTTGTCGATCATCACGGCCGTCCCCACCCCGCAGTTCGGGTGGCAGCCGCAGGAGACCTGCCCCCACTCGGCGTCCGGCCCGTGCGCGAGGTCGGCGAAGTCGGCGAACGCGCCCATCAAGCTCAGCGGGAACCAGTCGCGCGTCGGCTCGGTGATGCCGACCTGCGTCTTCACGTCCTGCGCGAGGTGCGAGAGCGTGTAGCGCTGCTGCATGCGGCGCTCGTCGGTGATCTCCTCGTCGCGCCCCGTGAACGAGACGGGCTGGAACGAGAGGAAGGCGATCTTCTTCGGGTTGTCGAGCGCGAAGCGGATGACCGAGCCGACCTGATCGTTGTTGATGCCGTTGACGAGCGTGATGACGAGGATGATCTCGACGCCCGCCTCGTGCAGGTTGTCGATGGCGCGCAACTTCACGTCGAAGAGGTTGCCGACCTGGCGGTGCGAGTTGGCGTCGTTGCCGATGCCGTCGAACTGGAGGTAGGCGTAGCGCAGGCCGGCCTCGGCGGCCTCCTTACAGAACTGCTTCGACTTGGCGAACTCGATGCCGTTGGTGGCGCACTGGACGGAGTTGTAGCCGACCTTGCGCGAGTAGCGGATGGCGTCGATGAAGTGCGGCGAGATCGAGGGCTCGCCGCCCGAGAACTGCACGGACATCTGGCGGCGCGGCTTGATCGAGATGGCCTTGTCGAGGATGTCCTTCACCTCGTCGAACGAGAGCTCGTGGACGAAGCCGACCTGGTTGGCGTCCATGAAGCACGGGTCGCACATCATGTTGCAGCGGTTCGTCAGGTCAATCGTCAAGACCGACCCGCGGCCGTACTTGATGGACGAAGAGCCGTGGTTGTGCAACCCCTCGTCGTTGTGCGCCTGGATGTCGCGGCCGGGGAACATCGCCTCGATGTGCTTGAGGAACTTCGAGTCGATGGCCATGATGTCCTCGAAGTGGCCGTGGATGGGGCAGTCCTTGACCATCCAGATCTGGCCGTCGCGCTCGATGATCTGCGCCTTGATCTCGCCGACCTTCTCCTGGACGAGCGACGAAGGGTCGATGGTGGGCGCGCTCAGAATCTTGTTGCGCGCCTCGATGACACACTTCGGGCAGAGGCTGTCGGTGGTGCGGGGGAAGCCGAGCGGCGGCTTCGACTTCTGCCAGGACTTGAGCAGGGGCTTATCCGACCATTTCGGGATGAACGACTCGTTCGGCCTGTACTGGTTGAAAAATTGGATTGTGTTGAAGAGGCCGCCCGCGACGGTCGCCAGTGCCTTCTCTGCGTGCTTAATCGGTTTCATTCTTCGTCCCTTCATCTCATCTGCGCGGCCGTTTTGGGATGACAGGCCGCGGTCTATAATTTCTTAAGGCGCCGGTCTCGAAGTTCTTCGGAAAGCTTCGACCCGGCACCTCGGGGAAAGCCAAATCCTCTCCTGTGTATCTTACTGCCGGCCAGACGTAGACCGGCACAAGGCTTTCAGCAAAGGCTATGCCAGCGTCATGAATTTAAGCTAAACGTAGGAATAACCGGGGAAATTCCGATGCGCGCCTTCTTGGTGAAGCTGCCAGAGCCGAGTTTGACGAGTCAAAGAGCCTCGTCGCATGCTCGCCGTCGGGAAGTGTAGACTAGTGACACACGCGCTGCAAGTTGGACCGGAGTTGCGGCTTTTTTTGACTCGCAAGGGCGGGAAAGTTTAGGTTTTTCGGCCGTTTTCCTCGATGAGTTTCATGACTTCAGGGAAAAGCTGCCCGTTGGTCGCCACGGCGTTCCCCGAATGAATCGTCCGCCGCCCCTGCCAGTCTGTGAACGTCCCGCCGGCCTCCTCCACGACGGGCAGGAGCGCCGCGCAGTCCCAGACGTTCATCGCAGGGTCCAGCATCACGTCCGCGCGCCCCGTGGCGACGAGGACGTAGCCGTAGCAGTCGCCCCACGTCCGGCGCTGCGCCGCGCGGCGCTGCAACTGCTCTGCCGCCGCGCCGAAGCCGTAGCTTGCGCACGCGCCGAAGTCGGTCGAGAGCAGCAGCGCGTCTTCGAGCCTTTCGGTCTGAGAGACGCGCGCGGGCTCGCCGTTCCAGAAGCACCCGAGCCCGCGCGCCGCGTAGACGATCTCGCCGAGCGCGGGGATGTTGATGACGCCGACGGCCGGGTCGCCGTCAACCTCACAGCCGAGCAGGACGCCGTAGAAGGGCACGCCGTGGACGAAAGAGTAGGTGCCGTCGATGGGGTCGATGATCCAGCGCCGTCCCGTCGAGCCCGCGCTCTCGCCGCCCTCCTCGCCGACGATTGCGTCCTCGGGGAAACGCTTTAAGATTTCGCGGCGGAGGAACTCTTCGGCCTCAACGTCGGCCTGCGTGACGAAGTTGTCCTTGCCCTTCAGCCGCGTCTCGAACTTTCGGCGGAAGTAGCTGAGCGTGAGGTCGCCCGCCTCGCGCGCGGCGGCGACCGAGAAGTCGAGCAGTTCCCGCAAAACTTTTTCGTCAGGAGACTCTTCCAACCCGCCCTCAGTCATTCGCCTTCCCTCCCCCGCGCCTGCGCGCAAGCTCGCCGCCGAGCGCTTCGAGCGTCAGACCGCGCTCGACCATGAGGACGACGAGGTGGTAGACGAGGTCGGCCGTCTCGGCCTTCAGCGCGCCCGCGTCTTCGTCCTTCGCCGCGATGATGGTTTCGGCCGCCTCTTCGCCGACCTTCTTGAGAATCTTGTTCAGCCCCTTCCCGAAGAGGTACGTGGTGTAAGAGCCCTCGGGCATCTCGCGCCGGCGCGCGGCGACGACCTCGTAAAGCTCTTCGAGGACTTCGCCGATGCCGGCGGCGCGCTTTTCAACATCTTCACCACCGAAGCATGAGACCGCGCCGGTGTGGCAGGCGGGGCCGCGCGGCTCGACGAGCACGACGAGGGCGTCGGCGTCGCAGTCGAGCCGCACCTCGACGACGCGCTGCGTGTGGCCGGAGGTCGCGCCCTTGTGCCAAAGCTCCGAGCGCGAGCGCGACCAGAACCAAGTCTCCCCCTCGGCGAGCGTCCGGCGCAGACTCTCCTCGTTCATGTAGGCGAGCGTCAGAACCTCGCGCGTCCGCGCGTCCTGCACGACGGCGGGGACGAGCCCGCGTTCGTCGAAACGTACGTCCTCCGGCCTCACACTCATCTCACCACGACTCCCCTCTCGCGCAGGTATGACTTAACTTCACCGATCTGGAACTCGCCGAAGTGGAAGAGCGACGCGGCGAGCACGGCGCTCGCGCCGCCGTCGGTCAGCGCCTCGTAGAAGTGTTCGAGCCGCCCCGCGCCGCCCGACGCGATGACGGGGACGGAGACGGCGTCCGCGACCGCGCGCGTGAGCCCGATGTCGTAGCCGTCGCGCGTGCCGTCCCTGTCCATGCTCGTCAACAGAATCTCGCCCGCGCCCGCCGCCTCCGCGCGCACGGCCCACTCGACCGCATCCCATTCAACGTTCCTGCGCCCGCCGTGCGTGTACACGTCCCAGCCCGCGCCCTCCCCGCGTCGGCGCGCGTCGATGGCGACGACCATGCACTGGCTGCCGAAGACGGTCGCGCCCTCGGTTATCAACTCGGGGCGCTCGACGGCGGCCGTGTTGAGCGAGACCTTGTCGGCGCCCGCGCGCAGCACCGCGCGCACGTCCTCGATGGAGCCGAGGCCGCCCCCGACGCAGAGCGGGATGAAGACCTCGTCGGCCACGCGCCGGACGAGGCCGGCGACGATGGCGCGCTTGTCAGAGGAGGCCGTGATGTCGAGGAAGGTCAGCTCGTCCGCGCCTTCGAGGTCGTAGCGCTTGCCCTGCTCCACGGGGTCGCCCGCGTCCACCAGCGACACGAAACGGATGCCCTTCACGACGCGGCCCGCGTCCACGTCTAAGCACGGGATGATGCGTTTAGCCAGCATGATACTCCGCGAAGTTTTTGAGCAGACGCAGCCCCGCGGCCTGGCTCTTCTCCGGGTGGAACTGCACGCCGCAGACGTTGCCGCGTGCGACGACTGCGGCGTAAGTGATGCCGTACTCCGTGCGGCCTACGACCGACGCGTCCTCGTCCGCCTCGCAGAAGAAGGAGTGGACGAAGTAGAAGAACGTCCTGTCAACTATCCCTTCGGAGAGTGCGTGTTCGCCCTTCCACTCGACCTGATTCCAGCCGACCTGCGGGACGCGCAAGCCTTCTGGAAAACGGCGCGCGCGGCCCCGCAGGAAGCCGAGCCCGCTCGTCGTGCCGAACTCCTCGGACTCCTCGAAGAGCATCTGCATGCCGACGCAGACGCCGAGCAGCGGCGTCCCTTCCGCCACACGTTCGCGCACGAGTTGGTCGAAGCCGCGCTCGGTTAACGACTCCATGCACGCGCGGAACGCGCCGACGCCGGGGAGCACGAGTTTATCCGCGGCGCGCAGCACCGACTCCTGCGAGCTGACCTGCGCCTCGACCCCGCCCGCGTGGAAAGCCTTCTCCACCGAGCGCAGGTTGCCGACGCCGTAATCTATGATCGCGACGCTCACAAAGTCCCTTTCGTGCTCGGCACGCCCGTGACGCGCGGGTCGCGCTCGACCGCGCGGCGCAGCGCGCGCGCCGTCGCCTTGAAGGTGCCTTCGAGGATGTGGTGGGTGTTGCGCCCGCGCAGGCAGTCGATGTGCACGTTGCAGCGCGCGGCCTCGGCCAGCGAGCGCCAGAAGTGCTCGGCCAGCTCGACCGAGAAGTTGCCGATGGTCTGCCGCCGCGTCTCGACCGCGTAGACGAGGTAGAAGCGGCCCGACAGGTCTATCACGGAGCGGCACAGCGCCTCGTCCATCGGCACGGTCGCCTCGCCGTAGCGGCTGATGCCGGCCTTGTCGCCGAGCGCCTCGTAAAGCGCCTGACCCAGGGTGATCGCCACGTCCTCGACCGAGTGGTGGTCGTCTATGTGCAGGTCGCCGCGGCACTCGACTTCGAGGTCGAAGAGGCCGTGGCGCGCGAACAGCTCCAGCATGTGGTCGAGGAACGCGACGCCGGTCGAGACCTGCGAACGCCCCTCGCCGTCGAGCACGAGGCGGACGCGCACGTCCGTCTCCTTCGTCTTGCGCCGCACCTCCGCGGCGCGCCGGGCCGCCTGAAGTTCAGTCGCCATCAGATGAGCCTCCTCCCAAAGATGTCGCGCAAGCCTTCGAGCAGACGGTCGTTCTCGTCCGGCGTGCCGACGCTGACGCGGAAGTAGTCGCGGAGCTTAGGGTAGCCGCTCACGTCGCGTATGAGCACGCCGTGGCCTTCGAGCAGTTCGTCGTAGACGCGCCGCGGCTCGACCGCAGAGCGGACGACCATGAAGTTCGCGCACGAGGGGACGGGCGCGAGCCCTTCGATGTTCCGAAGCTCCGCGTAGAGCCGCCCGCGCTCCGCGACGATGCGCTCGACCGTCGGCCGCAGCTCCGTCTCGTACAGCTCGACGGCGACCTCGGCCGCGGTCTGCGAGAAGGCGTTGAGGTTGTAGGGGAGCACGGCCTTCGAGACTTCGCGCGCGAGTTCGGGCGCGGCCAGGAGGTAGCCGACGCGCA
>DAIRFV010000349.1:0-5855 GCA_036794905.1 Pyrinomonadaceae bacterium
AGCGGCCGAAGACGGCCCAGCAGATCGAGACGCGGTCGCCCGAGCCGTACATCGAGGGCATGGGGAAGCCCGTCGTCTCGTTCGTCCAGAAGCCGCCGAGGACGCGCGTGATGCCGGCGATGGAGCCGGCGGCCGCCTGGCTGAAGATTTTGTAGTTCTTCCCCTGCTCCTCGCCGTCGGTCGTCTCGTCCTCGGCCTTCAGGTTGTTGAGCGCGGCGGCGATGGCGTCGGCCGGCGGGAGGTTCCACTTGTTCGCCTTGTAGTCCTCCTCGTTCGTGATGAGCATGTCGGCCGTCCACTTGTTGCCGTCGGCGTGCCACTTGTCCCACGTGACGACGGAGCCGGCTGCCAGCAGGTCTCTTATCTTGACGAAGCGATCCTGGTGGTCGAGCCCGCCGTTCTGCGTGCGCGAGACGGTCTGGCCCGAGGGGTTGTTCGGCTCGCCCTGGTCGGTGTAGTTCGGGTAGTCGAAGTCGAGCGCCTCGGCGTCGGGGCGGAACTGCTCCTTGACGGGCGCGTAGCCGAATCGCCCGGCGCGGCGGGCGCGCCTGATCTCGTCGGCCACGCCCTGCCCCTCGCCCTGGTCGGTGATGGCGTTAATCATCGTCAGGATGTTCTCCAGGGCGTCGGGCACGCTGATCTCGCCCGAGGCGAGCGTGGGCATGTTGGGGTACTCGGGCTTGTGGTAGGTGCTCGACACGTTGAAGAGGTCGCGCTCCAGGCTGCCGCGGTTAAAGACGTACTCGAAGAGCGCCGGGCCTTCCGTGTACTCGATCTCGATGTACTGCCACAGACACTTGTACATCGCGCCGATGGAGCCGAAGAGCGGGAGGTCTTGGCCCGGCTCCCAGTTCTCGAAGGGGACGGTCGGGAAGTATTTACCGTGATTCTCTTTGGCGATGACCTTCTCGGCGTCCGCCTCGTTCTCCTCGATGGCGAGGAAGAGGCGGTTCTGCTCAAGGGTCAGCGCGTCGAGCTTGACGCGGATGTCTTTGTACTCGTCCGTCGCGTCGTTGAAGTCGAGGATGTACGGGAGCCGCGTCTGTTCGGGGCCGTAGCACTTCCAGCCGTAGTTCGCGTCCACGAGCGCCGGGCTGTTGTAGCTCGGCATCACGCCGAGCGCCTTGGCGATGTTCGAGGCGAGCTGGAGGTGCAGCATCTCGTCGATGAAGACGCTGAAGAAGTGGTTGAAGGCGGCGGCGTTGGCGCTCGCGTCGGGCGCGCGCGCCGGGGCGGCGCCGGGCCAGAGCCGCCCGCGGTAGAAGTCGTTCCCCTTGCTGGTGATCTGGTGCATCCCCTGGATCGAGTACATCGAAACCATGTAGAGCGGGATCGTGAACAGCTCCACGTCGATGGCGGCCTGGGCGATGGCTTGGAGGGCGGCCTTGTCGGTCTCCCTCTTGGCGGGGTCGCGCAGTTTCAGTTCGGGGCGCTGGAAAGTTTCCATCTCTTCTTGACCTCCGGGCAGCGTGAGAAAAAAGGGCGGGCCGGGCTGCCCTCTGGCTGGCAGGTTCCAACCCGATTCAGGTTAACGGGCTTGTAAAGCGTTCGGGTCAACGGGCGTGCAGTGCGCCGGGATGATACTGCCGGGACTTTTGCAAATCAAGCATTTTGTTTCGGCACGCGCGTTTAGGGGCGGCGCGCGCGGGCCGGAAGGTTTGCGGGCGCCGCCGCCGCCGCGTTTGACAGTTTCGGCAGATATTCGCGACGACGGCGAAGAGTTGAGTTAATACAAATAGTGCGGCGCGCCGCTGCCCCGGGAGCGCACGCAACCATGCCATGAGAGAGTTTTCGATGTTCGACCAGGCGGTGGCCTTTGTCGGCGGGATGGTCGAAGACCTCGGCACGCTCACCTACGTCTCGCGGCGCGACTTCGACGAGCGCGCGACCTTCCGCTTCCGCGCGCAGGCGCCCGCGCTCGAATACCTGAGCCTGCTCATCGAGAACGCCGTCCTGCTGCGCACGCACCGCGGCGGGCGTCTCTACGCGGGTTTTGAAAAACTCTCGCGGATGGAGCCGGTCGTAGACCGCTACATGCGCATCAGCGACGTGTCCGAGCGCGTCTACGTCTTCGGCGAGCCGGACTGGAAGCCGCCGCGCCACCCCAACATGCGCGTCATCGAACTCGATGGCTCGCCGCGCCTCGCGCGCGAGTGGTTCGTCGTCGCCGACTCGCCGGCCCTCAGCGTCGCGCTCGTCGGCTTCGACGAAGAGGGCTTCAACTCGCGCCCCGTCCCCGAAGAGCGCACCTTCTCCGCCCTCAAGACGCACGACCCGGCGGTCGTCCGCCGCCTCGCCGCCGCCGCCGAGGGCCTCTTTGACGACTCGCTCAGCAGCTAAAGCCTCACACGCCTCCGAGTCTCGCGTTTCCCTCGTGCGAAAGCTTCGTGATAAATTTGCAGCCGCTCAACAGCCAACGCGGAACGACAAGGGACGGATGAAGGACGAGGGGCAGCGTGCTTCTCATCATTCATCACTCGCCATCTTCTTCTTATGTCTATACTCGAACGCATACGTCGGCGCGCGGCCGCAGACCCGCAGCACATCGTCCTGCCGGAGGGCGAAGACCCGCGCACGGTCGTCGCCGCTTCAATCGTCACGCGCTCCTCAATCGCGCGCGTCACCGTGCTCGGCGACGAGGAGAAGGTGCGCGCACACGCGCGCGCGGCCGGCGCAGACCTCGGCGGCGTCGCCGTCCTCGACCACACGCGCGCCGCGGACTTCGACCGCGTCGCCGCCCTCTACCACGAGCTGCGCCGCGCGAAGGGCATGATGCCCGACGAGGCGCGCATCGCCGTGCGCGACCCGCTCTACTACGGCAACTTGCTCGTGCGCGAGGGCAAGGCCGACGGCTCGGTGGCGGGCGCGACCAACACGACCGCGCACACCGTGCGGGCCGCGCTCCACTGCATCGGCATCCGGGCCGGGTTCAAGATCGTCAGCAGCTTCTTCGTCATGGTGCTGCCCGACCCCGCCTTCGGCGCGGACGGCGCGCTCATCTACGCCGACTGCGGCGTCGTCATCGAGCCCTCTGCGGCCGAGCTGGCCGAGATCGCCATCGCCTCGGCCGACTCCTGCCGCGCGCTCCTGGAGGCGGAGCCGCGCGTCGCCATGCTCTCGTTCTCGACCAAGGGCAGCGCCAAACACGCGCTCGTGGACAAGGTCGTCGAGGCGACGCGCACCGTGCGCGCGCGCCAGCCCGGGCTTGAGATAGACGGCGAGTTGCAGGCCGACGCCGCGCTCGTCCCCAAGGTCGGCGAGTCGAAGGCGCCCGGCTCCCCGGTCGCGGGTCGCGCCAACGTGCTCATCTTCCCGGACCTACAGGCGGGCAACATCGCCTACAAGCTGACCGAGCGGCTCGCGGGCGCGACCGCCATCGGCCCGATTCTTCAAGGCTTGGACAAGCCCGCCAACGACCTCTCCCGCGGCTGCAAGGCCGAAGACATCGTGGACGCCGTCGCCATCACCGCCGTGCAGGCGCAGGCGAGGAAAGCCTTGAACCGTGAACCGTGAACCGTGACGAGAAGGAACGGCTTTTCACTCGTCGCGGTTCACGGTTCACGCTCTTATAAAGCCATGTCGGACGAACTAGCAGACATCTTCCGCGAGATACCGGAGAGCAGACGGGGGCCGCAGACGTTCGGGCTGGGCGACGTGGTGCGCATCAAGACGGGCGCGTTTGTGGCATTCACCGGAAGGATTGAGGGCATCAACCAGTCGAAGCGGCTGCTCAAAGTGCGCGTCGAAATCTTCGGCCGCGAGCGCCCAATAAAGCTCGGCTACGCCGATGTCGAAAAAGTCTCTTTCTCGTGACCGAAGACCTGTTCAAGACACAGAAGCCCGTCGTCGCCGTCATCCACGTCGGCGCGCTGCCGGGCACGCCCGCGTCCGCGCTCACGGTCGAGGCGCTGACGGAACTCGCCGTGCGCGAGGCAATTCTCTACCGCGACGGCGGCGTGGACGGGCTGATGGTCGAGAACATGCACGACGTGCCTTACCTGCGCGGCGGCGTGGGGCCGGAGGTGGTCGCGGCGTTGGCGGTCGTGGCGCGGGCGGTGAAGAGTGAAGCGAGGCTTCCGGTCGGGGTGCAGATTCTGGCGGGCGCCAACGTCGAGTCCGTGGCGGTCGCGCACGCCGCGGGGCTCGACTACGTGCGCGTCGAGGCGTACGCGTTCGCGCACGTCGCCGACGAAGGGTTGATTCAGTCCTCGGCCGCGGAGCTTCTGCGCTTCAGAAAAAAGATCGGGGCCGACGGCGTGCGCGTCTGGGCCGACGTGAAGAAGAAGCACTCGTCGCACGCCATCACGGCCGACGTCTCGCTGGGCGAGACGTGCGCGGCCGTTCAGTTCATGCGCGGCGACGCGGTCATCGTCTCCGGCTCCGCCACGGGCGAGCCGCCGCGCTCTACGGACGCGCGCGAGGCCAAGACGCACTGCCGCATCCCCGTGCTGCTCGGCTCGGGCGTCACGCCCGACAACGTCGCACAGTTCTACGACGACGCCGACGGCTTCATCGTCGGCTCCTACTTCAAGGAGCGCGGCCTCTGGTCGAACACGGTCGAGCGCGCGCGCGTCCGAAGGATGGTCGAGGCCGTGCGGGGCTTGCGCGCGCCCGGCGCGGGCGAACGCCCGGGGGTTCGCGGAGCATCAGAACCGGCGGGTGACAAAGTTTAGTTCCGCCGAGGAGTCATAATGGTCTTTCCACGCCTGATGAACCTGACCGCGAGCGCGCTCTTCGTGCTCCTGCTCGCCGCGCCCCTGTGCGCGCAGAGCGGGGTGCGCCCGCGCCCGACGCCGAAGCCCGACGAGGACGAGGAGACCGAGAGCGTCTACATCGAGGAGGTGCGCCTCCCCGTCTTCGCCTTCGACGAGAAGGGGAACTTCGACATCGCCCTCGCCGTCGATGACGTGCTCGTCGTCGAGGACGAGGTGCCGCAGCAGGTCAAGAGCGTGCGGCGCACGCCCGCGAGCGTCGTGCTCCTGCTGGGGACGGGCTGGGACCTCGACCCCGTCGTGCGCGTCAACACGACGCGCGAGGCGGCGCTCTCCGTCATCCGCAACCTGCGCGAGGGGGACAGCCTCGCCGTCGTCCAGTTCAACGGCAAGGTGGACACGCTGCAAGGCTGGACGGGCAACAAACTTGAGGCCGTCCGCACCGTGCGCTCGAAGCTCGTCTCGGGCGAGGGCTCGAACCTCTCGCGCGGCGTCAGGCGCGCCGCCGAGTTGCTCGCGGAGCGGCCGGTCGGCAACCGCCACCTCGTCATCATCACCGACGGCATCGACACGGCGGGCACGAAGGATTACGAGGAGGCGGTGAGGCGCCTGATCGCCTCGCAGACGACGCTGCACGTCCTCAGCTACACGGCGCTGGCGCGCGAGGGGATGAAGCGCCCCTGGTGGAAGGCGCCGCCCGAGTCCCCCGGCGCGACGCAGTCGCGCGCCGACCAGGCGACGGTCGGCATCGACCCGACGCGCCCGCCCGGCATGCGCGGCCCCGGCATCAACCCGACGGACGTGAACGCGGGCGTGCGCATCGACCCGGCGCTGCGCCGCCGCCGCAAGGAGGCCGAGCGCGAGATGGAGCGCGGCGAGGCGCGCCTGAAGACTCTGACGGAGGAGACGGGCGGACGCCTGCGCCTGCCCGCCACGGAGGAAGGGATGGCGATTGACGGCGCCGCGGTCGCGCGCGAGATAGACTCGCAGTACGTCGTCACCTACAGCCCCAAGCGCCCGCTGCGCAGGGCCGCGCCCACCGAGTTCAGACGCATACACGTCGGCGCGCGCCGCCAGGGCCTCGCGCTCCGCGCCCGCCGCGGCTACATCGTCGGCACCATGAGGGAAAGAAGCAGGCAGTAG
>DAIRFV010000083.1:0-11751 GCA_036794905.1 Pyrinomonadaceae bacterium
GGGTCGGGCTTGGCCTTCTTCAGCTCCTCGATGACGAAGCGGAGCGTCTGCGGCAACTCCGGGGTGCGCTCGGCGTAGTAGCTGATCCGGCCGCCCCCGGGCGAGCCCCCCAATCCGTTCGAGTAGGCGAGCCCCGCGCCCCACGTCTTGATGAAGATGCCGTGCGCGCCGCCGCCGCCGTAGAGGCGAGAGGCGAGGAACTCCAGCAGCGCCTCGCGGTTGTCGGCGTCGTCGTAGGTCGCGGCCGGCGCGGAGTTGAGGAAGACGCCGCCCTGCGTGTTCGGGTTCAGCAGCCCGACGAAGACCGGCCGGTTCTTGTCGGCGGCGCGCTCCTGCACGCGCGACTCGACGAGCCTCGCGCTCGTGTACTTCGCGGCCGCGTGCGGCGCGGTCCGGAGACCCGCGAGCAGTTCGCGCACGCCCGGCTCTAACGAAGCGCGCGTCGCCGTCGAGCCGATCATAAAGAGGCGCGCGCCGCCCGTCTTCAACAAGCTCTGGCGCACGGCGTTCAGCTCCGAGAGCGCCTGCGCGGGCGGGACGAGCAGGTCGCGCTTCATCTGCCTCACGACGTACCCCCAGTCCGCGGCCAGCGTCTCGTCGGGGATGTCTGCGAGCACCTGGTCGAGGTCTTTCGCCGCGTCCACGGCCAGCGCCTTCGCGCCCGCCGGCAGCGCGCCAAAGGCCGACTTCAGGTCGTTGTAGTGGCGATCCTTCAGCTCGCCCTTCTGGAAGGTCTGCAGAAGGTTCTTCAGGGGCTCGCGCTCGGCGTTCTGCTTCGGCGCGGCGGCCAGCGCGTCGAGGAACGTGGCGGCGGCGTCGCGGTCGGCGCCCGCGTCCTTGAGGAGCCAGCGGAGGCGCAGGACGTTGTGCGACTGCGTCATGAAGGCCGCGACCGAGAGGAGCAGCGGGTTGTCCTGCCGCCAGTAGGCGTTGGCCGGGTCGTTGACCCACGACTCCTCCGACCCCTGCGTGCGGTTGCGCATGCCGCTCAAGACCTGATCGACCACGTCGCGGATGCGCGCGAGGTTCTCGGGCCGCCAGTCGGGGCTCGTGAGCACGAGCTTCATCCACTGCAAGGCGCGCTGCGACTCGGCCGCGTCGTTGCCCGCGCCGCGCACGACCAGCTCGGCGCGGTTCGTGCGGAAGTTCGTGCCGAAGTAGCTGTTGAGCGACAGCACCTCCTTGCGGAGCATCTCGCTCATCTGCTCGTACGGGATGGGCTTGCCGTCGCGGACGACGCCGACCTGCGTCAGGAGCGTCGGCATCGCCGAAAGGTAAAAGAGCTTCTCCTGCGGCACGCCGTCGAGCCGCAGGGCGAGCCCCGTCGTCGCGCTCGTCATGTTCTCGAAGTTCGACGCGACGAGCGGGACGCCCCCGGGAAGGGAAGTCACTTTGTAGTCGAGCTGGTCGTCGAGCGTGAGCGGCGGCTTCTCCAGGAACTTGAGCGACGCCGACTGGCTCGCAAGCCTTTCCAGCTCCGCGGTCGTCG
This sequence comes from Pyrinomonadaceae bacterium, assembly GCA_036794905.1. Taxonomy (GTDB): domain Bacteria; phylum Acidobacteriota; class Blastocatellia; order Pyrinomonadales; family Pyrinomonadaceae; genus QHXN01. The sequence continues at coordinate 1,490 of DAIRFV010000083.1, forward strand.
CGTCGTACTCGGTCTTGAAGCGGCGCAGCGCCTCCTGCTCTTCGCTGACGCCGTACTTCTTCATCACGCGCTCGGCCTCGGCCTGCGCGCGCGCGGCGCCCTCGGCCTCGGCCTGCGCGAGCATCTGCGGCGAGGGCTTCGCGGCGACCGCGTACGGCACCGACTCCGTCAGCTTCCAGCGCGCGACGAGGTCGCGCCACGCGTTCTTGTCCGAAGAGATGACCTGCTCGACCGCCGACAGCTCCGGCTTCAAGGTGACCGACTTGCGGAAGCCGGGCGTGCGGTTGAGGTCGACGAGGTGCGTCATCCAGTCGGAGCCGCCGCTGCGGAAGCCGAAGTTCGGCGGCGAGTTGACGAGCTTCGAGAGCGTGCGGCGCGACTGGATGACGCGGCTCTTCAGACGCTCGTTGAACTCCTTCAGCTCCGCCGAGCCGTCCGCGAACGACGCGACCCGCTTCAACTCCTCCAGGACCTTCTGGCGCACGGCCCCGATCTTCTCGTCCGTCATGTTCGCGGGCGCCACGTCGGTCAGCCCGACGTAGACCGGGTTGCCCTCGACCATCTCGTCGTCGAGGAACGCGAAGACGCCCTTCGCGCCCGTCTCCATCACCCGCGTCTTCGAGTCCACGAAGAGCTTGTAGAGGTTCGTCGTCGGGTCGCCCGCGACGTTCGAGAGGAAGAGGCTCAGCAGCGTCTTCTCCTTCGTGTCGAGCGTGAGCTGCGCCGGGTAGGCGAACAGAACCCAGCCGGGCTGCTGCTCGTTCTTGTGCGGGTACTCGACCATGCGGATGGTGCCGGCCGGCGCCGGCTTGGGGTCGGGGATGTCCGACTCGGACATGAAGCGGCGGCTCTCCTGCTTCGGCTCCAGCCGGTTGAAGATGGCGTCGAGGCGCTCGATGACGGAGCCGAGCGGCATCTCGTTCGGGAACGAGGCGACCATGCCCATGTTGCCGAGGCGGTAGTTGTCCGCGTGGAACTTCTTGATGTCCTCGGGCTTCATCTCGCGGATCGAGTCGGGCCAGCCGCCCGCCGACATCGCCAGCGGGTGGTCGGCGCCGTAGACCGTCTGGTTGATGGCGCGGAAGAGGCGGCTGACCGGGCGGTCGTAGGTCGTCCGCATCTCCTGGTAGACCGTGCCCTTCTCTTCGAGGCGCAACTTCTTGTCGGCCGGGTTCTCGCTCACGCCCCAGTGGCTCACCTCGCGCCGTATCTCCTCGTCCGTGTAGTCGGGGTGCAGGAGCGCGTCCAACTGGCTCTCGAACAGTTTGTAGAAGACTTCCGACCCCGCGGCCGTGTGGAAGTGGTAGCAGGTGCGCCACTGCTGGGTGAAGGCGCTGGAGCCGGCGAGCGACATGCTCTCGAACCCCGCGTGCGCGCGGCCGACGTTGCCCTTGCCGAGGAGCAGGTGCTCCTGCGTGTGCGGCTCGCCGTGCTCGGAGGTCGGGAACGAGTTGACCCACATGAAGACCTGCGGCACCGACTGAATCTGCAAGTAGTCGAGCGTGAAGCCCGTCTTCGTGTGGCGCAAACGCGCCCCGAAGGGCTTGTCCGAGTCGTTGAGGTAGAGCGCCTCGGCGCGGAAGCCGCCGACCGTCTTGCCCTCGGCGAGCGATTCGAGCGAGACGGCCCTGTTAGTTTGTGCGTCGGCCACGCGCGGCATGCCTCCCGTGAGTGTCGAGATCGAGAGCACGAGCAGAAGGAGCGTCGAGGGTCGTTTGCGGTTCATAGAAGACTCCTGTCGAAGGGTGGGACGCCCCGGCGCGGACACGTCTGCCGCCGTGCGTGTTCAGGTCTCCGGTTCCGGTTTTTCGGATGAAATCCAATAGCTTAGAGACGAACGAAGTGCGGGAGCCACGATGCTAGAACGCCACCGCGCCGCCAGTCAAACGCAACGCACGGGGGTAAGGTTTCAGAGCCCTCGCCGCCCGCCCGAAGGTGACAGACGAAGGCCGCGCTGTTTAGAATCCGACGACCCCTCCCCGGTGTCACGTCATCCTTAGAGGAGTTTTATGGATCACATCAGGTACTCGGTCGCGGCTTGCCAGACGGACATGCCGAACCCTCTGGAGCGGCGCGAGATGCGGCGCAACACGGAGCGGATGCTGTCGCTCCTCGACTCGGCGGTGGCCGGGGCGGCGCCGTTCCTGCCCGTGCGTCTGGTCGTCTTCCCGGAGTTCGCGCACGCCGCGCCGGTCTTCCCGACCGTGAAGGAGTTGCTGGAGAAGCTCGCCGTCCGGATCCCGAACGAGCACACGGAGGCTCTGGAGTTGAAGGCGCGCGAGCACGGCCTCTACATCCAGTCGGGCACGATGCTTGAGCGCGACGACCGGTTCCCCGGCGTCGTCTTCAACACCACCTGCCTCATCGGCCCTCAAGGCGTGCTCTACAAGTACCGCAAGGTCAACACGTGGATTCCGTACGAGGTGCACGCGAGCCCGCACGACCTCGAAGGCTACGACGAGCCGCTGTTCCCCGTGGCCGACACGGAGATCGGGCGCGTCGGCTGCGCCATCTGTTACGACTGGCTCTTCCCCGAGGCCATGCGGCAACTCGCCGCGAACGGCGCCGAGGTGATGATTCGCGTCTCGGCCTACATGGACCCCTGGGGCGCGACGACGCCGATGGACTGGTGGACTGTCGTCAACCGCTGCCGCGCCATCGAGAACACGGCCTACGTCGTCGCCGCCAACCAGGGCGCGAGCCTCAAACACTACCCGCCCTATTCGTGGCCCGGCGGCAGCATGGTGGTGGACTTCGACGGCCGGGTGCTGGCCGAGGCGAGCCCCGGCCCCGGCGAGCGCATCGTCGTCGCGCCCGTGGACATCTCGGCGCTGCGCCACGAGCGCGCCGCGCGCCGCGGCCACCACATGCTCGCGCACCTGAGGACGGAAGCCTACCCCGTCTATCGAAACCACATCTACCCGCCCCGCACCTCTGGAGAGGCCGAGCCGCACTCCTACGAGCGAAACAACAAACTGATTGACGAGGCCAAGGCGTCGCTCGCGGAGTCGGGCGTTGATTGAAACGCCGCCGTCCCGCCGGGGCGGCCGGAGAGAAATTCGTTGACAGGCTTCTGAATCTGTATTACAAAGACTTCGTTCGGACAGGCAACAAACGGTCAAGTAATACACTTCTTCTAGCAATAGCCCTCAAACGTCAGACGGCCTCACGCCAAGGGCCGTCGCACACCTGTCAGTTTTGGTGTGAGTCTGCGGCTTTCGGTTCAAGGCTGGTGGGCGCGCCGCGCCCGTCCGTAATCGAGGTTTGTTATGACTACACTCCGTACAGTCTCCCTTCTCCTGCGGCGCACCGGCTGCGCTCTCCTTGTCGTCGCAGCCTTCGCCTTCCAGGCCCAGGCGCAGTCCAACAAGGGCACCATCACGGGCACGGTCACCGACCCGACCGGCGCGGTCGTCAAGGACGCGAAGGTCACGGCGACCAACGTCGCCACGGGCGAGGCGCGCGAGGCGGCGACCGGAGACGAGGGCACGTACTCGCTGCCGGCGCTCGAACCCGGCATCTACCGCGTCACGGTGGACGCCACCGGCTTCAGCCAGTCGGTCGTCGAGGAGGTCAAGCTCGAAACGGCCGCCCGCCAGGCCATCGACGTGACGCTGACGGCCGGCGGCGTGAGCGGCGGCACCGTCACCGTGACGGCCGAGGCGCCGCTCGCCGAGACCGAGACGAGCGTGCGCGGCGACCTCATCACGGGCAAGCAGGTGACGGACCTCCCCATCTCGCAGCGCAACTTCACGCTGCTCGCCACGCTCTCGCCCGGCGTGACGCGACCCGTGGTGGGCGTCATCGGCGGCGGCGGCAACTTCGAGGGGGGCGCCAACCCCGTCGGCACCTCGACCGAGTCCACGCGCTTCCGCGAGTCGGGCGGCTCCGTCCTCGTCGTCAACGGCGCGCGTCCGACCAACAACAACTTCACGCTCGACGGCGCGGACAACAACGAGGGTCAGTTCGGGCAGATCGGCATCTACCCGCCGCCGGACGCCATCGCGGAGTTCAAGATCGAGACCAGCGTCGCGCCGGCCGAGGCCGGCCGCGCCGGCGGCGGCATCATCAGCGCGACGACGAAGTCGGGCGGCAACCGCGTCCACGGCACGGCCTACGAGTTCTACCAGGGTCGCGTGGCGAGCGCGCTCTCGCGCCAGGACAAGGAGAGGCGCGCGCGCAACGAGGGGCTGACGAACCGCAACACGCACCAGTTCGGCGGCACGGCCGGCGGCCCCGTCTTCCTGCCGCGCTTCGGCGAGGGCACGCCCTACCTCTACGACGGCCGCAACCGCACCTTCTGGTTCTTCTACTACGAGGGGCAGCGCAACGCGACGCCCTCGACCACGGGCGACTTCGGCTTCGTCAGCGTCCCGACCGCCCGCATGCGGGTCGGCGACTTCTCCGAGATTCTGCGCCCCGGCACGTCGCGCAGCTACAACACCGTGCTCGGCACCATCAACGCGCCCGTCGGCACGGTCTTCTGCCCGAGCGGCGCGCCGGCCGCCGGCAACGACATCCGCAACTGCGGCGTGGCGCTCTCGCCCGCGGCGCTCAACGTCCTGAATGCCTTCCCGCTCCCGAACATCTCGGGGCGCATCTTCGACAACTTCGCGACCAACCGCAAGGAGAAGTACAACCGCGACGGCTACGGCCTGCGCTTCGACCACAACATCAGCGGCTCGGACTCGATCTTCTTCGCCTACAGCAGCGACAAGAGCAGCCGCGCGCGCGACAACAACTTCCCCATCGGCACGTCCCCGACGGGCAACGACCTGCCCTCGGGCTTCGGCGCGGGCAACGAGTTCGGCGACTCGCGCGGCGTCCGTTTAGGTGAGACGCACATCTTCTCGCCCACGGTCATCAACGACGCGCGCTTCGGCGCGACCCGCGTCGAGATCGGCATCTTCAACACGGGCGTCGGCGGCGCGCTCGGCTTCGACCCGAACGTCTCGGCCAACCTCGGCATCGCCAACACGAACATCTGCGGCGAGTGCACGGGCTCCGTCCTGCTCGGCATCGAGCAGGAGCAGGGGCCGGGCGCCCGCCAGAATCAGTTGGAGTTCATCGGCGACGGCGGGCCCTTCTACTTCACCTCGAACAACTTCAGCTTCGGCGACGCCCTGACGTGGGTGCGCGGCACCTCGACCTTCAAGTTCGGCGGCGACCTGCGCGTCCGCCAGAACTCGAACTTCGACGCCGGCCGCGCGGGCGCCATCAAGGGGCAGTACCAGTACGGCACGGCCGCGAACGGCTTCCTCGCGGGCAACTACAACGGCGTCTTCGGGCCCACGGACGCGGGCGCGGGCACGGCCAACTTCCTCTTCGGCTACACGCCGGGCTTCACCAGCCGCGGCACGCCGGGCACGCCGCCCTTCCTCTCGAACAAGGAGATCGGCTTCTTCGGGCAGAACGACTGGAAGGTGAGCCCGACCTTAACGCTCAACCTGGGCCTGCGCTACGACATCTTCACGCAGCCCGTCGAGCGCTTCGACGCGCAGGCCAACTACAACCCGGCCAACGACACCCTGACGCGCGCGGGCGAGAACGCCCCGGGCGGCCGCGACCTCGTCAACAGCGACCACAACAACTTCGGCCCGTCGCTCGGCTTCGCGTGGAGCGGGTTTAAGGACGACAAGACGGTCGTCCTGCGCGGCGGCTACGCCATCAAGTACGCGGTGGACACGCCGGGCATCCCCGGCATCCTCCAGGCCAACTCGCCGCAGGCCGGCAGCTACGGGTGCAGCTTCAACCAGGTCGGCACCTCGGCCTGCCCGCAGCTGCCCGCGAGCTTCAACCTCGACACGGGCATCCCGCTCCCCATTGTGGCGATCAGCATCCCGCCGGGCGGGACGTTCACGCCCGCGGGCGGCGCGACGGTCGTCCGCCTCGACCCGGACATCGACAACGAGCTGTTCCACCAGTTCAACCTGACGGGGCAGTGGGAGTTCCGCCCGAACTGGCTGGCCGAAATCGGCTACGTCGGCAGCCGCGGCCGCAACCTGCTCGTCGTCCGCAACCTCGGCAACAGCGGCGGCGGCTTCCCCGGCGCGCGCCTCGTCAACACGCGCGGCACCGTCCAGTCGGTCGAGTACATCGGCGAGTCGCAGTACGACAGCCTCCAGACGAAGGTCGAGCGGCGCTTCACCGACGGGCTCTCGCTCATCACCTCCTACGTCTGGTCGCACTCCATCGACAACTCGCCCGGCAACTTCTGCACGGGCGGCACGGGGCCCTCGACCTGCGGCTTCTCGAACCCGCTGCGCCCCGAGCTCGACCGCGCCAACTCCGACTTCGACGTGCGCCACCGCTTCAGCTTCGCCAGCGTGTGGGAGCTGCCCTTCGGGCGCGGCCGGCGCTTCGGCTCCGACATCCCGCGCGCGGCCGACCTCCTCGTCGGCGGCTGGCAGCTCAACACGGACCTCTACGTCCAGAGCGGCCCCGTCTTCTCGGTCTTCGCCGACGGCCGGCGCGTTGACCTCGTCGGCGACCCGACGCCGACCGCCGCCGACATCGCCGCCGGCCGCGAGCTGAACCGGGCGGCCTTCCGCCCGGCGCGCGAGCGCGTCTTCGCCGGCGACACCGACCTGAACCCCGACGGCACGCTGGCGAGCGTCCCGCGCTTCGGCAACCTCGGGCGCAACGTCTTCCGCGGCCAGCGGCAGGAGTTCGTCAACGCGTCGATCTTCAAGAACTTCCGCTTCCACGAAGACTTCAACGTCCAGCTCCGCGCGCAGGTCTACAACCTCTTCAACCACGTCAACCGCTTCCGCCCGAACACGGACTTCAACAGCGGCGACTTCGGCCGTGACACCGCCGAGCAGCGCCGCCGCCAGATCGAGTTCGGGCTCCGGCTGGAGTTCTAAACCGGGCGCCCCGCGAGGGCCTTCCGCGTTGACAGACCAGGTGGCGGGCGTCCCGCATAAGGACGCCCGCCACTTCGACCATTAGGGGCGCGCGGAGCCTCCGGCGCGCGTTGCTTGAGTTTGCCGACGGGAGCGGATAACTTGTCAACCGTCTCTCCGCCGACACGGGACGCCCCGCCGCAGGCAGGCGCGGGCGCCCTCGAAACCCCGATGTATTCACGCCGACAAAGTGTCCGCCGCGCCGCGCGGCTCCTCGCGTTGGCCGCGCTCCTCTGCACGTGCGCCGGGCCGCGCCCGGCGCACGCGTCGCCGCGGCAGGACGTGGCCGGGCGGCGTCAGCAGCAGCAGGGGCCTTCGGCAGACTCAGTCCGGCAGACAATCGCGCGCGCGCGCGGTGGCTCGCTCGACGACGCGGGCTTCGCGGAGGCGCGCGCCGTCGGCTACGAGCTCATCCGCGCCGCGCGTTTCGAGGAGGCCGCCGCGCTCTTCGGCGCGCTCGCCGCGAGGAGTCCCGACGACGCGGCCACGCTCTACGGCGCGGCGCTCTCGGCCTTCAACGCGAAGCGCGCGGCCGAGGCCGAGCCCTTCGCCCGTCGCGCGGCCGAAGTCGCGCTCGCCGCGGGCGGGGCGAAGGAGGGCGCGGCCGACGCGCTCGTGCTGCTCGCGGTCGTGCTCGCCGTGCGCGGCGACGACGCGGGCTCGCTCGTGGCCGCGCGGCAGGCGGCCGACCTCGCGCCGCGCAACTTCGACGCGCAGTTCACCCTGGGGCGCGCGCTCTACGGCGCGGGCGACTCGGCGGGCGCCTCCCGCGCCTTCCGCGCGGCCGTCGCCCTCAAGCCCGGCGACGCGCGCGCGCACTTCTTCCTCGCCACGACGTTGGAGCGCGCGGGCGCGGACGCCGAAGCCCTCGGCGCCTACAGGGAACTGGCGAGGCTGCGCCCCGACGAGGCCGAGGGGCACCTGGGTCTGGGCGTGCTGCTCGTCAAGAGGGGCGGCGCGGGCGTCGAAGAGGGGCTGGGCGAACTCGCGCGCGCCATCGAAATCAGGCCCGACCTGTACGAGGCGCGCGTGACGCTCGGGCGCGCGCTCGTCGCGCGCGGTCGTGCCGCCGAGGCCGTCGAGCACCTCAAGCGCGCCGCCGCGCTCGCGCCCGACAACCCCGAGCCGCACTATCAACTCTCGCTCGCCTACAGGCGGCTGGGGCGCACAGAGGAGGCCGCGGCCGAGTCCGAAATCGTCCGCCGCATCCACGCGTCGCGCCGCGCCGCGGGCGCGTCCGCGCCGGGCACGCAGCCCCCGCCGAAGCCTTGAGGAAGGGAAGTCTCGCAGGGTGTTTCCCGAATCCGTCAGCAGCAGCATGAGTGTGTGGGCGCGCGGCAGACGTGTGCCCGCGCTCTGCCTGCTCGCGCTCTGCTCTCTTCACGTCGCCGAGGCCGCGGCCCTCCAGCGTCGCCAGACCCCGGCGCAGGGCGCGCGACAACAGTCAGGCAACAGGCGCGGGGGCGACGCGGCGGTGCGCGACGCGGCGGCGCTGCTGCGGGCCGGGCGTCTGGAAGAGGCGGAGGTGGCCGCGCGCGGCGCCATCGCGGCCGAGCCGCGCGACGCGGAGGCGCACGCGCTGCTGGGCGTCATCCTCGAACAGCGCGGCCGCCACGCGGAGGCCGAGCGCGAGCTGCGCGAGGCCGTGCGGCTCGATTCGCGTTCGGCCGGCGCCCTGACGAACCTCGGCGTCCTGCTCGTCCACACCAACCGCGCCGCAGAGGCCGCGCGACTCTTCGAGCAGGCGCTGCGGATTAAGGCCGACCACGGGCAGGCCGCCTACAACCTCGGGCTCCTGCACCTCGCGCGCAAGGATTACAACGCGGCCGTGCCCTTGCTCGAACGCGCGGCGGGCGTCCGCGCGGGGCGGCCCTCGGCGACGACTTCGAAGACGCGCGAGCTGCCGCCGTTGATGGCGCTCGTCACGGCCTACCTCGGCGCGGGGCGCGCCTCCGACGCCGCGCCGCTCGCCGACACGGTCGAGTCGCAGGCGGGCACAGACGCGCGCGCCCTCTTCTCGCTCGGGCTCGCCGTCGCGGAGGGCGGCGACTACTCCACGGCCGCGCGCCTCTTCGCGCGCACCAACGAGCTGCGCCCGAAAAACTACGAAGTGCTCTTCAACCTCGGCGTCGCGCTCTCCTACCTCGAACGCTTCGAGGAGGCGCAGCGCGTCCTGCGCGAGGCGGCGACGCTCAAGCCCGACTCGGCCGAAGTCTTCTACCGGCTGGGCCTCGTCGCCTCGGCGCGCGGCGAGGGCGAGAACGCGGTCGGCCTCTGGCAGCGCGTCCTCAAGCTCGACGCCGCGCACGCCGACGCCAACTTCATGATCGCCGAGGAGCTGGTCAAGCACCGCCGCGGCGAGCGCGCCGTCGCCTTCTACGAGCGCGCCGTCGAGCTCGACCCTTCGAAGCCGGTCTACTACGTGCGCCTCGGCGTCGCGCACTTCCGCGCGCGCAATTACCAGCAGGCGCGCGAGCAGTTCGAGCGCGGACTGGCGCGCTTCCCCAAAGACGCCGCGCTCCAGTACCTCGCCGGCTACGCCGCGCGCGCCGAGGGGCGCTTCGACGCGGCCGCGGGGTTCTTCCGCCGCTCCGTCGAAATACAACCCGACAACGCCGCGGCCTACGCCAACCTCGGCTTCCTCGCGGCCGAGCGCGGCGAGCACGAGGAGGCCGAGCGCCTACTGCGCCGCGCGCTCGCGCTCGACCCGAAGAACTACCCGGCGGCCTACGACCTCGGCCGCCTGCTCGTGCGCCTCAAGCGCTACGCCGAGGCGCTGCCGCTCCTCGAAGGCGGCGCGCGCGTCTCGGGCGCAGACCCGGGCGTGCACTACCAGCTCTTCCTCGCCTACTCGCGCCTGGGCCGGAAGGCCGACGCCGACCGCGAGCTTGAGACGTTCAAGCGGCTGGAGGAGGCGCGCAAGGCCGCCGAGTCGGGCATGCCCGCCGCGCCCGCGGGGGGCGCGCTGCCGCCGCCCGACTCTCGTCCGGACATCCGTTAATTCAGAGGGTGTAGTTCAGTGACGAAGATGTTGAAAGTGTTCGTGACTCTGTTCGTCGTCGTTCTCGCCCCGGCGGCGGCGGCCTCGGGCGGCACTTCGACGGCGTGGGCGCAGAAGGGGAAGGCCGCGCCGCAGGTCGAGCGCGGGCGCGCCGTCTTCGAGGCGAAATGTGTGCGCTGCCACGGCGCGGACGGGGCGGGGCGGACGCGCATGGCCGACATCGTCGAGCCGCCCGACCTGACCGACCCGGCGTGGCAGCGCCGGCGCAGCAGCGCGCGCATGACCGGGTCGGTCGCCAACGGGCTCGGCCAGATGCCCGCCTTCAAGAAGAAGCTCACGCGGCAGGAGATCGCCGC
>DAIRFV010000083.1:11851-21219 GCA_036794905.1 Pyrinomonadaceae bacterium
GGCTCGGCCAGATGCCCGCCTTCAAGAAGAAGCTCACGCGGCAGGAGATCGCCGCTGCCGTCGCCTACGTGCGAACGCTGAAACGGCAGTAGGCAGTAGTCAGTCGCTCCGCGTGACGGACGTTGAGGTTGAATCGTAGTTCCCGACACTAAGGCTCTTAACTGCCGACTGCCATCTGCCTACTGCCTACTGTTCAAAGGGAGGCCGCGCATCTGATGAGACGGAGAGTGCCGAATCCTTTCGCGAATGCCCTCGTCGCGTGCGCGCTCGTCGTGCTCGCGGCGGCTGCGGCGCGCGCGCAGAACCACGTCCCGCACGTCGAGAAACTTGAGCCCCCCTCCTGGTGGGCCGGGCACACGATCAACCCCGTGCGCATGCTCGCCCGCGGGCGTGCCCTGCGGGGGGCGAAAGTGTCGCCGCCCGCCGGGGGCCAGTTCAAAGTCTCCGGCGAGCGCTACAACGAGTCGGGCACGTACCTCTTCTTCGACCTCCACGTTGACCCCGCGGCGCAGCCCGGCGAGTACAAGTTCCGCGTCAGCCACGACACGGGCCACGCCGACTTCACCTTCACTATCAACCGGCCGCTCGACCCGGCGAAGCACTTCCGCGGCGTCACCACCGACGACGTGATCTACCTCATCATGCCCGACCGCTTCGCCGACGGCGACCGCTCGAACAACGCGCCCGCCGACTCGTCGCCCGAGGCCAACGACCGCGCAAACGCGCGCGCGTGGCACGGCGGCGACCTCCGCGGCATCATCGGGCGCCTGCCTTACCTGAAGGAGTTGGGCGTCACGGCCGTCTGGTTGACGCCGTGGCACGACAACTGGAACGGCGTCAACCGCTGCGACAAGGCGTGGTGCCCGAACACGTACTACCACGGCTACCACGCCGTCGATTACTACGCCGTCGAAGACCGCTTCGGCACGATGGAGACGCTGCGCGAGCTGGTCGAGAAGGCGCACTCGCTGGGCATCAAGGTCATCCAGGATCAGGTCGCCAACCACGTCGGCTCGCAGCACCCGTGGGTCAAAGACCCGCCGCTGCCCGACTGGTTCCACGGCACGCTCGCCAGCCACGTGCGCAACCCCTTCCGCGGAGACCTTCTGCTCTCGCCGCACGCGCCCGACGCGGCGCGGCGCCCCACGCTCGACGGCTGGTTCTCGGACGACCTGCCCGACATGAATCAGGAGCAGCCGGAGGTCGCGCGCTACGAGATACAGAACTCGCTCTGGTGGGTCGGCATGACCGGCATCGACGGCATCCGGCAGGACACCGTCCAGTACCTGCCGCGCTTCTTCATACGCGATTTGAACGCGGCGCTCGACCGCCAGTACCCTTCGATGTGGATGGTCGGCGAGGCCTGGAACGAAGACCCCATCCACACCAGTTTCTTCATCGGCGGCCACAAGGGCTGGGACGGCATCGATACGCAGATGGATGCCGTCTTCGACTTCCCCGCGTGGGACGTTTCGCGCAACGTCTTCACGGGGAAGATTCCCGCCGAGCGTTTGCGGTACGTGCTGCGCGCCGACTCGCTCTACCCGGACCCCTCGCGCCTCGTCACGATGGCGAACAACCACGACACGCGCCGCTTCATGTCGCTCGAAGGCGCGACGCTCGAAGGCGCGATGCTGCATCTGGCCTACATCGTGACCATCCGCGGCACGCCGCAGCTCTACGCGGGCGAGGAGATCGCGTTGGAGGGCGGCGACGACCCCGACAACCGCCGCGACTTCCCCGGCGGCTTCGCGGGTGATGCGCGCAACGCCTTCGAGAAGTCCGGCCGCACCCCGGCCGAGCAGCGCATGTACGAGTGGACGCGCGACCTCCTGCGCGTGCGCCGCGAACACACGGCGCTGCGGCGCGGCGCGCTCCTCGACCTCTACTTCGACGAAGACGCCTACGCCTTCGCCCGCCGCGACGCGGCCGAGACGGTAGTCGTCGCCCTCAACCGCGCCGCCGCGCCGAAGGAGTTGACGATCCCGGCCGAATACATCGAAGCCCGCGAGGGCGCGCGGCTCGAACCGCTGCTGGCGGCGAAAGACCGCCCCGCGGTGGCCGGCGGCTCCTTAAAGTTGACCGTGGCCGCGAAGTCGGCGGTCGTCTACAAACTCGCGGCGCGCTGAGCGTTTTTCCGACAAATATTCGTCAGCTCTTCGTCGCGCTTTTCCGTTGTCTCGGCAGTGTATTTGTTGTAGCTTTCAACCAACCCAAATATTCGCGAGGTAAGAGGTGAGCTTCCCAAGAGCCTGCGGCATCCTTTTGCACCCGACCAGTTTGCCGGGCCGCCACGGCGTCGGCGACCTCGGCCACGAGGCGTACCGCTTCGTAGACTTCCTCGCCGCGTCGGGGCAGAGCCTCTGGCAGGTCTTGCCGCTCGGGCCGACCGGGTACGGCAACTCGCCTTATCAATGCTTCTCGGCCTTCGCCGGCAACACCCTGCTCGTCAGCCCCGAGCTGCTCGTCGAGCAAGGGCTGCTCGCGCCCGGCGCGCTCGAAGGTCTGCCCGCGCTCCCGGAAGACCGCGTCGAGTACGGCGCGGCGTTCCCGCACAAGGAGGCGCTGCTCACAGAAGCCTTCGACAACTTCAGGCGCACGGAGCCGGCGGTCACGGCCGCCGCCTTCGGGGAGTTCAAAGCCGCCGCCGCGGGTTGGCTCGACGACTACGCGCTCTACCGCTCGCTCAAGCGCGAGCGCGGCGAGGCGGCCTGGACGGAGTGGGAGGCGCCGCTCGTCCGCCGCGACCCCGTGGCGTTGGAAGAGGCGCGCCGGGCGTTAGCCGAACAGATCGAGGAGGTGAAGTTCAAGCAGTTCCTCTTCTTCGACCAGTGGGCGCGCGTGCGCTCGTACTGCAAGGGTCAGAACATACAGATCGTCGGCGACATCCCCATCTTCGTCGCGCAGGACTCGGCCGACGTGTGGTCACACCCCGACCTCTTCAAGCTCAAGGATGACGGCTCGCCACGGGTCGTCGCGGGCGTCCCGCCCGACTACTTCAGCAAGACGGGCCAGCTCTGGGGCAACCCCCTCTACGATTGGGAGAAGATGCGCGGGGACGACTTCCGCTGGTGGGTCGAGCGCGTGCGCGCGACGCTCTCGCTCGTGGACGTGATTCGCATCGACCACTTCCGCGGCTTCGCGGCCTACTGGGAGGTGCCGGGCGGCGACCCCACGGCCGAGGACGGACGCTGGGTGCCGGCGCCGGGCCGCGACCTCTTCAAAGCCATCAAGTCCGCGCTCGGCGAGCTGCCCATCATCGCCGAAGACCTCGGCTTCATCACGCCCGACGTGATCGAGCTGCGCGACGAGTTCGGCTTCCCCGGCATGCGCATCCTCCAGTTCGCCTTCTCGACCGACTCGACCAACAAAGACCTGCCGCACAACCACGTCCGCAACACGGCCATCTACACGGGCACGCACGACAACGACACGGCGGTCGGCTGGTTCCGGAGCGAGCCGGGCGGCTCCTCCGTGCGTTCGGCCGCGCAGGTCGAGCGCGAGCGGCAGCACTGCCTCGACTACCTCTCGACGGACGGCGCGGAGATCAACTGGGACTTCATCCGCGCCCTCTACGCCTCGGCCGGCGACACCGCGCTCGTGCCCTTGCAGGACGTGTTGGGCTTAGGCCCCGAGGCGCGCATGAACACGCCCGCCACGATGTCGGGCAACTGGTCATGGCGCTTCCGGGAGGGCGACCTCGACGAGACCCTGAGCGCGCGCCTGCGCCGGCTGGCCGAACTCTACGGCCGCTTCCCGGCAGTTCCGCCCGAGCAGCGCCCCGAGCACACGGCCGAGAGCTACGAGTTCAAGCAGACGTGGGGGTGAGTCGGGCGGAAGCCGGACGGACGTGCGGCGGACGGCTAATCTCCGTCGCCGGTCGGATACGCGCTGTACCGTGCCGCGGACGCCCTGTGGTTGACCGGGTACAGCCTGTACCTGAAGGGCTACACGCTCTACCCAGCCGGGTACACGCTGTAGCTGGCCGCGTACACTCCCTGGCGGGCGCGGTACGCTCTGTAGGCGGCCGGTTAGACTCTGTAGGCGGCCGGCTACACTCCGTAGCGGGTTATGAACACTCTGTCGCGGACGCGGCCCGGGGGATAACCGGCAGGCTCCGCTTCGTAGCGCGCTGGCGCCCCTCCGTGCCGGGAGGGCGACGCTTCGCAGGCCGTGCCGCCGCCCTTGTCCGGCGCGTGGCGACGGCCGTCGTAGACTATGAGAACTGTTAACACTTCAAACGCGCGTCTCTTACTCGCGCTGCTGCTCCTCTGTTGCGCCGCGCAGACCTCCGCGGCGCAGGGCGGCGCGCCTTCCGTGTCCAAGGTCGAGCCGCCGAACTGGTGGGCGGGACATTCGGTCAACCCCGTGCGCGTGCTGCTGCGCGGGCGCAACCTCGGCGGCGCGCGCGTCGAGGCCGTCGGCGCCGGCGTCAGGGCGGGGCTCGTGCGCGTCAACGAGTCGGGCACCTACGCCTTCGTCGATGTCCACATCGACGCGGCGGCGCGACCCGGCGCGCGCGGGCTCCGCGTCAGCACCGCCGGGGGCACGGCGGACGCGGCCTTCTCCGTCGTCGAGCCGCTCCAGCGCGCCGGCCGCTTCCAGGGCTTCACGACCGACGACATCATCTACTTCATCATGCCCGACCGGTTCAGTGACGGCGACCGCTCGAACAACGACCCCGCCAAGTCGCCCGGCCTCTACGACCGCTCGAAGGGCCGCTACTACCACGGCGGCGACTTCCAGGGCATCATCGACCGCCTGCCTTACCTCAAAGAACTCGGCGTCACGGCCCTCTGGATCAACCCCGTCTACGACAACACAGACCGCCTCGACGAGCGCGAGACGTATCCCGAGACGGAGGGCGGCCCGAAGCGCCCGACGACGGCCTACCACGGCTACGGCGCGATTGACTTCTACGGCGTCGAGGAGCATTACGGCTCGATGCAGAAGCTCAAAGAGCTGGTGGACAGGGCGCACGCCCAGGGGTTCAAGGTCATTCAAGACCAGATCGCCAACCACACCAGCCCTTACCACCCGTGGGCGACCGAGCGCCCGACGCCGACGTGGTTCTACGGCACGGTCGAGAACCATCTCTCCAACAACTGGCAGAAGTGGACGACGATGGATCCGCGCGCCTCCGACGCGACGCGCCGCCGCAACCTCGAAGGCTGGTTCATAGACATCCTGCCCGACCTCAACCAGGACGACGAGGAGGTGCGCCGCTACCTCATCCAGAACACGCTCTGGTGGCTCGGCACGGTCGGCTTCGACGCCATCCGCATGGACACTCTGCCGCACGTCCCGCGCCACTTCTGGCGCGACTGGACGGCGGCGATCAAGCGCGAGTACCCGGGCGTCAACGTCCTCGGCGAGTTGTTCGACGGCGACCCGGCCCTGCTCGCCTACTTTCAAAAGGGCCACGTCGGGCACGACGGACTCGACACGGGGATAGACACGCTCTACGACTTCGCGCTCTTCTACGCCGTCCGCGACGCCTTCGCCAAAGGCGAGTCCGTGCGCAAGCTCGCGCAGGTGCTCGCGCACGACCACCTCTACCCGCGCCCGGACGTGCTCGTCCCCTTCCTGGGAGTCCACGACATGCAGCGCTTCATGAGCGAGAAGGGCGCGACGGTCGAGGGCCTGAAGCTCGCGCAGGCGTTCGTGTTGACGACGCGCGGGACGCCGCTGCTCTACTACGGCGACGAGCTGGCCATGCCCGGCGGCGGCGACCCCGACAACCGGCGCGACTTCCCCGGCGGCTTCGCGGGTGACGCGCGCGACGCCTTCACGAAGGCGGGGCGCACGCCCGTCGAGAACGAAGTCTTCGAGCACGTCAAGCGTCTGGCGAAGCTGCGCGCAGACCTCCCGGCGCTCCGCCGCGGCACGCTCGTCCACGTCTACGACGAGGAGCAGCAGACCGTTTTCGCGCGCCGCCTCGACGACCAGACGACCTTCATCGCCTTCAACAACGACACGAAGCCCGCCGCCGTCAAGTTCAAGCTCAGCGACGCCGGGCTCGACCCGCACGGGCGCTACTCGGGGCGGACGGACGGTCTGGGTAAGGGGGGCAACGCCGGCGCGCGCCTCCGGGGCGACGACGTTGAGCTTCAGATGGAGCCGCGCTCCGTCGCCGTCTTCACGACGATGCTCACTAAGAACTGAACGGTGCGAACGCGCATGAACTGGAAGACGAAACCATTCACCGAACAGGTCGCGCTCGTCACGGGCGGCGGCACGGGCCTCGGCCGCGCCTTCGCCGGGGCGCTCGCGGGCGCGGGCGCGCGGGTCTGCATCGCTTCGCGCAGCGAGGACGTTTTACGAAAGACGGCGGACGAGTTGAACGCGGCGGTCGGCGCCGAGCGCGTCTCGACGTACGCCTTCGACGTGCGCGTGCGCGCGCAGTGCGAGGCGCTGGTCAGGCACTGCGTGGAGCACTTCGGCGCGCTCGACGTGCTGGTCAACAACTCGGGCCTCGCCGTGCCGGAGACAATCGAGGAGATGACGGAGGAGGGTTGGGAGACGGTCTTAACGACCAACCTGAAGGGCGCGATGTGGCTCGTGCGCGCGGCGCTCCCGCTGATGGCGGCGCACGAGTTCGGCGACATCGTCAACGTCTCTTCGCAGGCGGGCAAGCACGGCTACGCCGACGTGCCCTCGTACTGCGCCTCGAAGTGGGGGCTCCTCGGCTTCGCCGAGTCGGTCCGCGACCACGCGCGGAAGACGGGCTCGAACGTCCGCGTCTTCAACCTCTGCCCCGGGCTGGTGGACGTGGAGCACACCGCGGCGGACGCCCCGCCGCGCCCCGGCTTCGTCCACGTCTCGAACATGGCGCAGACGCTTCTCTACGCGCTCTCGCTCGACCGCAACGTCGTGCTCGAAGACATCAACATCTATGCGAGGGGTTAGGTGCTGGGTGTCGGGTGTCGGGTGTCGGTTAAAACCAAAACCCGAAACCTAACACCCAGCACCCAGCACCTCCCCTGAGAGGAGCGAACAGCCACATGCGTGACAAGCCGCGCCTGAGCTTCTGGCAGATCTGGAACATGAGTTTCGGGTTCCTCGGCATCCAGTTCGGCTGGGGGTTGCAGCTCGCCAACATGAGCCCGATCTACAGGTACCTGGACGCGGACGAGAGCAGCCTGCCGTACCTCTGGCTGGCCGGGCCGATCACGGGGCTGCTGGTGCAGCCCGTCATCGGCGCGATGAGCGACCGGACGTGGACGAGGCTCGGCCGCCGCCGCCCCTACTTCCTCGTCGGCGCCGTCCTCGCCAGCGCCGCCCTCTTCGTGATGCCGAACTCGGGCGCGGTCTGGATGGCGGCGGGGCTGCTGTGGATTCTCGACGCCTCGATCAACATCACGATGGAGCCGTTCCGCGCCTTCGTCGCCGACAAGCTGCCCGACGAGCAGCGCACCACGGGCTTCGTCATGCAGTCGTTCTTCATCGGCATCGGGCAGACGCTCGCCAACGCCCTGCCGCTGCTGCTGACGGCCGCGGGCGTGACGGGCGTGCTGGCCTCCGGCATCCCGCTCTCGACCGACTACGCCTTCAAGATCGGCGCCTTCGCCTTCCTCCTGGCCGTCCTCTGGACGGTCGTCATGTCGAAGGAGTACCCGCCCGAGGACATGGAGGCGTTCCTCCGGATGAAGCGCGAGCACCGAGGGCTAACGGGCGGCTTCCGCGAAATCTTCTCATCGGTCGCCGAGATGCCGACGACGATGAAGCAGCTCGCCGTCGTCCAGTTCTTCACGTGGTTCGCGCTCCCGTGCATGTGGCAGTTCTTCGGTATCACGGTGGCGCGCCACGTCTACGGCGCCGCGGGCCCCGAAGACGCGGGCTTCCGCGAGGGCACCGAGTGGGGCGGCCTCTGCTTCGCCGTCTACAACGTCGTCTGCTTCCTCATCGCCTTCCTGCTGCCGGCGCTCGCGCGCGCGACGAGCCGCAAGGGCGTCCACATCATCGCGCTCTTGTGCGGCGGGCTCGGCCTGCTCTCGGTCTACTTCGCCGGCCCCGGCGACCGCTACTTCCTGTGGCTCTCGATGGCGGGCGTCGGGGTGGCGTGGGCTTCGATTCTTTCGATGCCGTACGTGATCCTGTCGGGCTCGGTGCCGGCGCACCGGATGGGCGTCTACATGGGCGTCTTCAACCTCTTCATCGTCATCCCGCAGGTCGTGATGTCGTTCATCACGCCCTACCTCATCCGCCACGTGCTGGGCACAGACCCGATCTACGTCGTGATGCTCGGGGGCTTGAGCATGCTGGTGGCGGCGGTCTCCGTCCTCGTCGTGCGCGACGAGCCGCGCCCCGTGTCGGTCGAGGCCGTGCTCGAAGCCGACGAGCACACGCCGCTGACCACGACGCTCTCGGCGCAGCCCGTCCCGAGCACGGGGCTCGTGGACGACGAGGGCCGGGACGACGGCCGTTGAGTGCGGGACGCGCGAAGGGGTTGTAAAGGTGACGGCGAAGGCGCGCGGAGAGAGGCTGGGGGGTTGGGCGGCGAGTTGCGTGATCGAAGCGGCGCCGCCGTGCCAGGCGTTCTGGTCGGCCGACTGGCTGCACGCGCACCTGAACCTCAAGGGCGGACCGATGCACGCCGAGCCGGTCGAGTTCGTGCTGGGCGAGGGCGCGGGGCCGTTCCGCCTCGTCATCGCCTCGCAGGGCGGCAACTGCCCGCACCACCGCGGCGGGCGGAATAGAAGACAATGATGAAAAGAACACTCAGCTCCGTCGCCATGCTTCTCCTCCTGCTCGCGCCTGCCGCGCCCGCCGCCCACGCGCGCCGGCAGCAGCCGCCGCCGCCGCGCGACGTGTCGAAGGAGCGCGCGCGCGCCGCGGTGCCCGCGTGGGTGCGCGGCGGCGTCGTCTACGAAATCTACCCGCGCCAGTTCTCCGAGCAGGGGAACTTCGCGGGCGTCACGGCGCAGCTCGACCGCTTGAAAGACCTCGGCGTCAACATCCTCTGGCTGATGCCCATCCACCCCATCGGGCAGGAGAAGAAGAAGGGGCCCATCGGGAGCCCCTACGCCGTGCGCGACTACTACGCCGTCAACCCCGACTACGGGACGGCGGCAGACCTCAAGCGGCTCGTCGCGGAGGCGCACCGGCGCGGGATGAAGGTCATCATCGACGTGGTCGCCAACCACACCTCCTGGGACAGCGTGTTGATGAAGACGCCCGAGTTCTACGTCCGCGACGCCGCGGGGAAGATCACGTACCCGCACGACTGGTCGGACGTGGCCGAGCTGAACTACGACAACCCGCAGCTCCGGCGGTACATGATCGACATGCTGAAGTTCTGGCTGCGCGAGTACGACCTCGACGGCTTCCGCTGCGACGTGGCCGCCGAGGTGCCGACGGACTTCTGG
>DAIRFV010000350.1:0-5830 GCA_036794905.1 Pyrinomonadaceae bacterium
GATGCACCCGGCACGACTCGAACGTGCGACCTTCTGATTCGTAGTCAGACGCTCTATCCAACTGAGCTACGGGTGCTTGGTTTCTCTTGGTGGAGAGAAGTAACGAATATACGGGCGGGGCGGAGGAGTGTCAAGCGGGCTCGGGGGCGCCGAATAAGGGGGTAAAAGCCGTGTGTTTTCAGCGTGCGTAGTAGCCGGGGCGGGAGCGCGCGATGGCGTCGGGGCGGGTGACTTCGATGGTGACGGCGCGCCACTTGCCGTCGCGGGGGCGGGCGTTGGAGGACTGGTAGGCGAGGCTGTAGAGCGTGCGCATCTCGGCGGCGACCTCGGCGTAGAGGCGCCCCATGTCTTCCAGCCGGCGTATCTCGTGGAGGCGGCCGCCCGTGCGGTCGGCGAGCGTCTGCATGCGGGTGCGCGCGGCCGAGTAGATGGCCGACTGCTGCGGCGTGAAGGGGAGCATCTTCTTCGGGTCGGTCGAGGGGAGCGCGAGCGGGTAGATCGTCACGCCGAGGCGGTCGGCCAGGTCGAGCACGGAGCGCAGCGCCGCGCTCTGGTCGGGCTTGACGGTGGCGACGGCCTCGGCGTCGGTCTGGGCCGCGGACGTGGCCGCGCCGTCGAGCTGGCGCTCGTCTGTGTCGAGCCCGTCGGTGAGGACGACGATGGCCTTGCGCCGCTTGCCCTCCTTCGAGAGTTCCGAGAGCGCGTGGCGCAGCGCCTTGTAGAGGTTGGTCTTGCCCTTGCCCTTGGCCTCGTTGATGGCGAAGGCGATCTCGCGGCGGTCGCCGGTGAAGTTCTGGAGGGTCTGCACCTTGTCGTTGAAGGCGACGACCTCGACGCGGTCGTCGGGGCCGAGCGAGTCGATGAAGCGCACCGCGGACTGCTTGAGGGTGGGGCGGAAGTTGAGGGTCGAGCCCGACATGTCGAGCAGCAGCACGAGGCTGAAGGGCGCCGTCGAGGGCTCGAAGCTGACGACCGACTGGCGGACTCCGTCCTCGTAGACGGCGAAGTCGGACTGCGTGAGGTTGGTGATGGCGCGCCCCTTCTGGTCGGCGACGCCGACGTTGAGGAGGACGAGGTTGCTGTCGACCGTGACGATGGGGTCGTCCTGCGCCTGCGCGGCCGTTGCGAGGCAGAAGAGGGCGGCGAAGGCGCAGGCGATTTTGATTGAGTTGTTCCGGAAAATGTTGAAAAAGGTCATCGCTCGAACACGCTCGGTGCGCGGATAGTATGCGCAAGCGCCGCGCCGTTACGCAAGCGCGCGCGGCCGGCCCGGCGGCAGTGGCTTGGGTGCGTGTCCGGCGCGGAGAGTTGCCACGGCCGCCCCTCCCGCGGCCCCGTTCGGCCCGGCGGTCGGCCCCTGTTGAGACCGGGCGTTTGATGGGCGCGGCGGGTAAACGGTGCGTTAGATTTTGGGGTCGCACTAAACGGAGCCCAACAGTTCCCCGACCGCAGACCAGTAATCCCCGCACTCCGCACTGATCGACCCGCGACCAAAGCGCCGCGAACCTCTGCTCACGCACTTACATATCGCTGCGTCTACATCGGTCGCTGAGGGTAGGCATGTCCGAAATCGTCAAACTCAACACCAAATTTCTGAGCGACGCCGCCGAAGCGGGCATCGAGATAGTGCCGCCTCCCACAGACCCCGACGTGGTGCTCGCCCTGGCCGTCGTCACGGCGAAATTCTGGGCGAGGCCGGTGTCGATTACGGCCTGAAGCTCCCGGAGGAGGTGACGGGCATCGACCCCGAGACCGCCTTCGACGCCGCGCGCGACAGGCTGGTCGAGCTGGTGGACAAGTGGAACGACCTGCCGCACTCGGTCGCCACGCAGGTCTGGAAGCTGGTCGAGGAGCACGCCGGCATCGACGGCGACGTGGAGCAGGAGGTCAAGAAGCCGGCGACGCACGCCCACCTCAAGCGGCCGGATTGACTCCGGGTGAAAAGGAGACGGCCCCGATTCTTGAGTCGGGGCCGTCTCCTTTTTTTGTCTTCCACTCACCTGCCGGCGCGTGCGCGCGCGCGGCGCGGGGCGGGCGGGGCCTCACGCTCTGAGTCGTCGGCGACCGGGGCGGGGAAGGGGACGGGCGCGGGCGCCGTGGGGCGCGAGGGCGTGCGGCGCGTGCGGCGCGCCTCGGCGCGCTCGGCCGTCACCTCGGCGACGCGGCGCGCCTTCTCGATGCGCTTGCGCGGGACGAGCTGAAAGCGCAGCTCCATCTCCTGCGCGACCCGGTAGATGCTCTTCGCCTTCTGCCCGCGCTCGGCGCGGCGCAGCACGTCGGCCGTCTCCAACAGCTCGGCGCGGTCTTCCTTGTCGATCCAGATGTAAAAGGATTCGGCCATCTCTCTTAAAACCTCCAAACGTATCAGCTTGCGCATCTCCTCGGGCCTCGCGACCGGCTGGATGCGCACAAGCGTTGAGTCTTTCGCCGCCGCCGGACCGGGTTCGTTGTCGTGCCCGAGGCGCGCGTCGTAGTAGTTGGAGACGAGCGCGTCCACCTGCGCGCGGTGCTCGTCGTAGAAGAGTGCAAAGTCGTTGCAGCGCGTGCGGAAGGCGCAGTTCACCGAGCAGACAATCGCGTCCTTAAAGTGTCCGTAGCGGTTGCAGTAGAGTGTCAGACGCATCGCTCGCACCGTGCGCGGGGCACGATTGAATGTACCACAATCGTGCCACGCGTGCAACGTGCGTTTGCGCGTGAAACGAAGGGCGCGGACAATCTCCGAAGGCGCGCGGCGTCTGAACTGCGGTCTGAGGAATCAGGGGGCGCCGTTTAAAAATCCTTCACGGCGCGGGCGCGGCGGCGTATAATCCGCGCCGTCCGTCGAAGCGTAAATGAAGGCTCACGGGTTTCGCCGCCAGTTTCCCGCAGAGTGTCTCCGCAGGCGACGCCGCCGACGAGGCGTCCTCAAGCGTCCGGGGAATTGGCGGCCTTGTACAAACCAAATTTTTGCTGCGAGTGCGGCGAGCGCGTCGTGCGCCCGCGGGGGCGTCCGTGGACGAGCCGGCGGTTCTGCCGCGTGTGCGCCCCGCGTTTCCGTCGGGCTGGTCTGAAGAGGTCTCTGCTGCTGGCGTCGGCGCTCTTCCTGCCGGGGTTTCTGCTCGGCCGCGCCATGCGGCCGCCGCCCCCGCCGCTCGTTTTGGAGCGCGGGGCGCAGGGACTCGCGCCGCTTCCGCCCGCGCCCGCGCCGTCTACACGGCAGCCCGCTTACGGCCCGGACGGGACGGCGGGCGAGCGCCCGACCGAGCCGGAAGAGGTCGTCTACGTCTGCGGCGCGCGGACGAAGAAGGGCACGCCCTGCCAGCGCCGCGTGCGCGGCCCCGCGCGCTGCTGGCAGCACCGCGGCCGGCCCGCCATCCTCCCGCCCTCGAAACTGATCGTGCCGGGGTGAGCGCGGGGTTGCGAAACTGCGGCCGGGGGTTTAGCCTCCCCCGTACAACTCACAGAAGCTTTCGGCGGCACCGGGCGCCGGTTAAGCTTCTCCCCGACGTGAACGCCCAACATCCGTTGACACCCACACGACGGTCAGAGATTTGTCTAATAAGGAGACCCACAAGATGTCCAAGCTCAGGAACACGGCCTGCGTCCTCCTCATCATCTCCGCGTGCGCCCTGACGGCGTTCGCCATCACGTACGGGCAGTTTGACGGCAACCGCCACCCGCAGGTCGGCGCGCTCGTCGGCGAGTTCTCGTCGGGGACTTTCCCCTACTGCTCCGGCACGCTCATCTCGCCGACCGTCTTCCTCACGGCGGCGCACTGCAACCTCGGCACGTCGCGCGTCTTCGTCACCTTCGACGCGAAGTTCTCCTCGAAGTCGAAGCTCCACGCCGGCACCTTCTACTTCGACCCGGCGTACAACTTCAGGCAGGACGACACGCACGACATCGCCGTCGTCGTCTTCGACAAGCCGGTCAACGGCATCACGCCCGCGCGCCTGCCGGAGGCGGGTCAGCTCGACTCGCTGAGCGTCAACCAGAAGTTCACGGTCGTCGGCTACGGCGGGCAGGAGCCGGTGAACCAGCCGGGCGGCCCCGTCATCGGGTTCCTCGACACGCGCGAGTTCTCGGTCGCCTCGCTCAACGCGGTCAACCCCACGTGGCTGCGCCTGTCGCAGAACCAGGCGACGGGCGACAGCGGCGCCTGCTACGGCGACTCGGGGGGCCCGAACTTCCTCGGCGCGGGCGCGGCGGAGACGAACATCGTCGCGGGGACGACCATCACCGGCGACGCACTCTGCAAGGCCACCAACGTCATCTACAGAACCGACACGCCCTCGGCGCGCAACTTCCTGAGCGGCTTCGTCACGCTGCCGTGAGGGAAGTAGGCAGTAGTCAGTAGACCTCTTGCGAAAGTCGGGGTCGCCGAAAATATCGACCGCTAAATTACAGGCTTTCGCGTTCAGTCAAACTGACTTTCGCAAGAGGTCTAGTAGTCAGTCGTCAGTAGAAAAAGAGACGGCGCGCTCAGCCTTCAGGCCGGGCGCGCCGCTTTCTCTTCGCTACTGACTACTGTCTACTGACTACTTCGTGTTACTCCGGCTGGGTGGCGGCGGAGATTTTGGTGCCGTCGCCGGGCGTGCCGGTGAGGCCGCGGTTGACGAGGACGCGAATCTCGGCGCGGCGATTCTCGGCGCGCTCGTCGCGCGTCTTGTTCTCGTTGAGCGGATTCATCGCGCCGTAGCCGAAGGGCGTCAGGATGCGGCGCAGCGGCACGTTGTGGTTCTCGACGAGGTAGCGCACGACCGACTCGGCGCGCTGCTCGCTGAGGCGGCGGTTGACGTTCTTGTCGCGCGACTCGTAGGCGTAGCCGGTCACCTCGATCAGATACCCCTTCGCGTTCTTCGCGTACTCGGCGACCTGGTCGAGCGAGGTCTTGGCGTCAGGCGTCAGCACGGCGCTGCGCGCCTTGAAGTTGATCTTGATGGACTGCTCGGGCGTGTAGTCGTCGATGGAGTTGATGCGCTCGTTGGCGACCTGGACGCCCTGGACGGCGCGGTCGGCGGTCTCCTGCGCGGCGACGGCGCCGCCGGCCGCGGCGTTCGAGACGGCCGCGAGTTCATCCAACTGGCCCGACATGCGCGTCGCGTTCTGCTCGACCTCGCCGATGCGACCCTCGGCCGTGCCGACGCGACCCTCGACGGGCACGATGTTGGCTTCGAGCGTGCGCGCCGTGCGCAGGTCGGTGTCCGTGAAGCGAACCTTTTCGGCGACGAGGTTCGTGCCGTCGCCGCGCCCCTCGATTTCGACGTGGAGGCCGCGCGTGATGTTCGCCGCCGCGTACTTCGTCCCGCCGCCGAAGAAGCCGCCCTTCGTCTTGATGCTCGTGCGGTCATTGACGACGACGGTCGTCTGCGCGCCGCTCAAGTCGTCCTGAACGACGAAGGAGCTGCCGGTGCTGCTGACGACGGCGCCGCGGAGCTTCGTCTTCTGACCCGAGGCGACCGTGGTCGTGCGCGTGTTGGTCGTCTGCGTGTCCTGCGCCAGAGCGGCGGGCGCGAGGGCGAGAGCCAGCGCGCAAGTCCCCACGAAGGTGCGTAGTGTCCTGGAAGTCTTCATGATCTAATCCTCTCCTCCAACTATCCGGAATCTGATTTTCACTGCGACCTTAAGACGACGGCGTGAGTCCTACGGCGAGGAGCTTTACAGACACGTGTCGGGTTGTCGGGCAGTGATTCGCTATTGTTCGGTTAAACGATAGGCGGAACGGGTGCGCCGTTGGTTGCGATTCGCTTGCGAGGGGGTTGTAAAACAGTGGAAATTGGCGAGTAGACAGTAGACAGTAGACAGTAGACAGTAGAAAAAACGGGCGGCGCGCTCAGTCTTCAGGCCGAGC
>DAIRFV010000351.1:0-5829 GCA_036794905.1 Pyrinomonadaceae bacterium
GTCATCAACTACATCGACCGGCAGACGCTCTCGAACCTCGCCCCCTTCCTCAAGCGCGACTACGGCTGGACGAACACGGATTATGCTTACCTCGTCATCTCCTTCCGCGTCGCCTACTCAATCGGGCAGACCGTCTGCGGCCGCCTCGTCGATAAGCTCGGGACGCGGCGGGGGCTGACGCTCTCGGTCATCTGGTACTCAATCGTCTCGATGCTCACGTCGCTGGCCGGCGGCTTCTACAGCTTCGCGGCCTTCCGCTTTCTGCTCGGCGTGGGCGAGTCCGCCAACTGGCCGGCGGCGACCAAGGCCGTCTCGGAGTGGTTCCCGAAGCGGGAGAGGGGCCTCGCCACGGCGCTCTTCGACAGCGGCTCCTCCATCGGCGCGGCCATCGCGCCCTACCTCGTCCTCGGCATCTACTTCAACTGGGGCTGGCGCGCGGCCTTCGTCGTGCCGGGGCTGCTCGGGCTCGTCTGGCTCGCCGCCTGGCGCTGGCTCTACCACCTCCCCGAGGAGCACCCGCGCATCTCCGCCGCAGAGCGCGAGATGATCCTGCGCGACAAGGAGGAGGACGAGCCCGAGGGGGCCGCACGCACGCGGCCGGGCTGGGGCCAACTCCTCCGACTGCCGCAGACGTGGGGCACCATTTCGGCGCGGACGCTGACCGACCCGGTCTGGTTCTTCGTCACCGACTGGTTCCCCATCTACCTCGTCGCCAAGGGCATCAGGCTGGAGGAAGGGCTCTTCGCCTTCTGGATTCCGTTCATCGCCGCCGACCTCGGCAACTTCTTCGGCGGCTGGCTGTCGGGACACCTCATCAAGCGCGGCTGGTCGGTGGGCGCGGCGCGCAAGGCGCTCGTCGTCTTCGGCGGCATCGGCGTGACGACGCTCATCCCGACCGTCTTCACCACCAACCTCCTCACCATCGCGCTGCTCTTCGGACTGGCGACCTTCGCCTACGCCTCCTTCACCACCATCGCCAACGTGCTGCCCTCCGACCTCTTCTACAGCGAGTCGGTGGCCTCCGTGAGCGGGCTGAGCGGGACGGGCGCGGGGCTCGGGACGATCATCGCCTTCCTTCTGGTCGGCTACGTCTCGGACGCGCGCGCCGCGGAGGGCACGGCCGCCTTCGACCCCATCATCGTCGTCGCCGGCCTCATCCCGCTCGTCGGGATGGCTCTCGTCCTCCTGCTCGTGCGCAACACAAGCGCGACCGAGCGCGGGCTGGTGCGGAGGATTTAGGCGGCGGTGTGATAATGACCTGATGGACTACGCGATAGGCATCGACCTCGGCGGGACGAACATCAAGGCGGCCGCCGTCACGCCTTCCGGCGAGGTGCTGGATGAGTCGTCGGCCGAGACGCGCGACGACGGGGGCGCCGCGTGGGCCGCGGCCGTGCGCGGGCGGATAGAGGCGCTGGCGGCGCGCGCCGGCCGCGCGCCGCTCTGCGTCGGCATCGCCTCGCCCGGCATGGTCGCGCGCGACGGCCGCTCGATGGCCTCTGTGAGCGGCCACCTCGAATCGATTCAGGGTTTCGACTGGGTCGATTATTTAGGGAGCGAGAGGGCGCCCGTGCTGCTCAACGACGGACACGCGGCGCTGCGGGCCGAGGCCTGGAAGGGCGCGGCGGCGGGCGCCGAAGACGCGGTGCTGCTCACGCTCGGCACGGGGGTCGGCGGCGCGGTGCTGAGCGGCGGGCGACTGTTAAAAGGGCGCCTCGGCCGCGGCGGGCACATCGGGCACATCTCGCTCGACTCCGACGGCGAGCCGGACAGCCTCGGCATCCCCGGCACGCTCGAAGAGGCTATGGGCAATCGCACGCTCGCGCGGCGCTCGCACGGCCTCTTCGATTCCACCGAGGCGCTCGTGGCCGCGCACCTCGCGGGGGACGCCAACGCCACGCGCGTCTGGCTCAGGTCGGTCTACAAGCTCGCCTGCGCCGTCACCTCGATGATCTGCGTGCTCGACCCGGAGGTCTTCGTCATCGGCGGCGGAATCGCGCGCGCGGGCGCGGCGCTCTTCGACCCGCTCGAACGCTTCCTCGGCCTGATGGAGTGGCGGCCCGGCGGCGAACGCGTGCGCGTCGTGCCGGCCGCGCTCGGCAGCGCGGCCGGCGCGCTCGGCGCCGCGCGTCACGCCCTGCTGAACCGCGCCGGGACTCTTTAATATCCCGCGGGCGTCGCTCTGTTATAAAGTAAGGCCGGCGAGGGGGCCGCGGCCGGCATGATGAATCTGGAGAGACAGGCCAGAATACTGGAGCTGATTGAGGAGCACGGGAAGGTCGAGGTCGGCGACCTCAGCCGCCGTCTGGGGGCCTCCGAAGTCACCATCCGCAAAGACCTCAAGGAGCTGCACGGGCGCGGGCTGCTGCTCAGGGCGCACGGAGGCGCCGTCCGCGCCGAGACCGTGAGCGCCGACCCCTCGCTCCAGATCAAGGCCGCGCTCCACGCCGAAGAGAAGCGCCGCATCGGGGCCGCCGCCGCCGCGCTCGTCGCCGACGGCGAGTCCATCATCCTCGACTCGGGGACGACCACCCAGCAGGTCGCACGTCGCCTGAGGGAGAGGCGCGGGCTGAAGGTCATCACCAACGCCCTCAACGTCGCGGCGGAGCTGACGGGCGCCGGCGAGGTCGAGGTCATCCTGCTCGGCGGCATCCTGCGGCAGCACTCGGGCTCGCTCGTCGGCCAGTTCGCCGAGGAGATGCTCAGGCAGTTCTCGGTGGACAAGCTCTTCCTGGCCGTGGACGCCGTCGATCTGGAGTTCGGCCTGAGCACGCCCAACCTCGACGAGTCGCACGTCAACCAGGCGATGGTGCGCGCCGCGCGCGAGACGATACTGGTCGCCGATTCGAGTAAGTTCGGGCGGCGCAGCCTTTCACGAATAGTGCCTCTCTCCGACGTGGCACGCGTCGTCACCGACCACGGGCTGCCCGAAGCGACCCGCGCCGGCCTGCGCGAACTCGGCGTCGAGCTGATACTCGCGTAGGAATTTGAAATTTCAAATCTGAAATTTCAATCCTGCTTTTGAAATTTCAATCCTGCTTCAGTGAATCTGCACCCCCGCCACGACCCTTGAGATGGCCCCCTCCGGGCTCGGCGTGTCGGGCTTGAGCCCCTGCCCCAGCGAGGAGAAGAGCCCGAGGAGCTGCCCGAAGACCACGTCCAGCGGCGGCCTGTACACATCGTCGAACCTCTGGCTGAGCCCGAGCGAGAGCGAGGCGTCGAACTCGCCCGACTGCGGCTCGCACCCCGGCCACACGGCCACGATCCTGCCCGCGAGCCTCTTCCCTTTCACCTCCCCGAGCAGGTCCAGCTCGTAAGCCCTGCGCCGCTCATCATTCGAGAGGAACCCGACGACCAGCGTCTCGGCGTCCACCGCCGAGAGCGGCCCGTGCCTGACACCCAGATACGACTCCGACCAGGTGTAGACGCGCCCGGCCGTCAGCTCCACCACCTTCAAAGCGGACTCGACCGCGACCGCGCGCAGCGCCCCCGTCCCCAGGAAGCAGAACTTCGTGAAGCGCCCGGCCACGAGCGCGGCCGCCGCGTCGGCCGCCGCGCCGAGAAACCCTTCGCCGCGCGCCGCCAACTCTTCGACGACCCGGCCGTAAGGATTCAAGTGATGAACGTGCGCGAGACACTGACCCGCGAGCACCATGTTCGAGAAGGAGCTGGTCATGGCCAGTCCCCGGTCGTTCACCGCGTCGTCGAGGACGAGGACGAAGACGTTTTCGCGCCCGCCGAACTCGCGCGCCATCCGTCCGCCGCCGTTGCAGGTGACGATGAGGTGTCTGACCGACGGGTGATGTTCGAGCGCCGCCTCGATGACGGCGACCCCCTCGGAGCTGTCGCCCGAGCGCGAGAAGGAGACCCAGAGGTAAGGGCGACCCGGGATACAGTAGTCGTCCAGGTCTGTCAGCAAGTCCGTGCTCGGGACGGCCTGCACCTCGCAGCGCCACTCGCGCCGCAGGAGCGAGGTGAGCGCCCTGCCGATGTAGTCCGAGGTGCCGGCCCCGACCAGATAGACTGTCGGACGTACGCCTTCGCCCTCCGTCAGCCCGGCCCCCGCGAGAAAATCTCTCACGCCGCCCGCCGCTTCCGCAAACAGCTCGTATGTGCGCCGCCAGGTGTCAGGCTGTTGCCGTATCTCGCGCGGGGTGTGAACAAGCCCGCGCTCGATTCTCTCGTCTTCGGACAGCGCCAGCAGCCTGCTCAACTCGTCCATTTGTCGCCCTTCCCTCAGCTCTGCGATAAACCCAACGCCTCATCTCGAAGCGCCTGCGGCTGCGTTGCATTTACTTTCGACGTGTATTACAATCTCGCTCCCGTCGAAAGTTATCGTAAATATCCGAAAGCAAATAGTCAAATCTGAAGGGTGAACGTGCAGTGAGCGGCGTTGTCGTCATCGGCGAGTTGAACGTGGACGCGGTGGCGACCGGCCTCGCGCAGGAGCCGAAACTGGGTCTTGAGATCATCGCCGAGGACTTCCAGTTGACGCTGGGCAGCGCCTCGGCCATCTTCGCGAGCGGCGTGGCGAAGCTCGGCCACGAGGTGACCTTCGTCAGCAAGGTCGGGCGCGACGACTTCGGCGACTTCTGCCTCGAAGCCCTGCGTGCGAACGGCGTCCCCGTCCGCCACGTCCTGCGCGACCCCGCCGTGAAGACCGGCATCACGCTCGCGCTCAGCACGCGCAGGGATCGCGCGCTCGTCACCTACCTCGGCGCCATCTCTTCGCTCAGCTACGAGGACGTGCGGCCGTCGCTGCTGAAAGGACGGAGCCACCTCCACCTGACTTCATACTTTTTGCAGGAGGGGTTGCGCCCCTCTTTCGCACGCCTCTTCCGCGAGGCGCGCGCCGCCGGGCTCTCGACCTCTTTCGACCCGAACTCCGACCCGACGAGCAGTTGGGGCGAGGAGCTTTGGGAGGTGCTCGCGCACACGGACATCTTCTTCCTCAACCGCGACGAGGCGCTCGGGCTGACGCGGGCGCGCGACACGCGGGGCGCGCTCAAGGCTTTGGGGGAGCGCGTGCCCTGCGCCGTCATCAAGCAGGGCGCGAAGGGCGCCGTCGCGATTATGGATGGCTCCGTCGCCAACGCTCCCGGCTTCAAAGTGGACGCCCTCGACACGACCGGCGCCGGAGACACTTTCGCCGCGGGCTTCGTTACGGCCCGACTGGAAGGGCTGAGCCTCGAAGAGTGCCTGCGGCGCGGCAACGCCTGCGGCGCGCTCTCGACGCTGAAGGCGGGCGGCACGGCCAACCAGCCCGGCCGGGAGGCGCTGGAACGTTTCCTGCGCGAACATTCCGAGTAGAGAACCGCCCGGACGCGGCGGACTTCAATCAGGCGCTAACGATGACGAATCCCATCGAGCAGACAGCAACGAACGCGGGGGCGGGGCGCGCGCTCGTGCCGAGCCGGCAACTCCTCGAAGAGGCGCGCCGCGAGGGGCGGGCCGTCGCCGCACTCAACTTCTACAACGCCGAGACGCTGCGCGCGCACATTAACGCCGCGAACGAGTGCGGCGCCTCGGTCATACTTCAGACCACGGAATCGACCATCAGGTACCTCGGACTCGGACTCGTCGTCGCGATGGCGCGCGCCGCCGCCGCAGAGGTCGAGCGGCCCGTCGCGCTCCACCTCGACCACGGCGCGAGCTACGAGCTGGCCGCGCGCTGCGTCGAGGCCGGTTACACCTCCGTCATGATCGACGGCTCGACGCTCCCCTTCGACGAGAACGTGGAGTTGACGCGGCGCGTGGTCGAGACGGCGCACGCGGCGGGCGTCTCGGTCGAGGGCGAGCTGGGCCACGTCGCGCACAACGAGGAGGGCG
>DAIRFV010000352.1:0-5806 GCA_036794905.1 Pyrinomonadaceae bacterium
CCCAACACCCGACACCCAACACCCAACACCTTCTTACTGCCTGCTCCCAGCGGCGACCATTATAAATATCGTCAGCGCCGCCTCAACTCGAACGCGTCGAGCCACGCGGCGCCGAAGGCGGGGCACGGCGCGGTCGCGCAGGGCCTTCGGCGGAGCGCGACGCGCACGGCCCCCGCCGCGGGCGCGTCGAACTCGACCGCGAACTCCTGCCAGCCGACCGAAGTCGCGGGGAGCGTCGCGGACTCCGCCAGCACCCCGCCCGACTTCGACGCCGAGACGACCTCCAGGAACGGCGGCCCGCCCGTCACCAGCTCCTTCGTGCGCGCCCAGAACGCGAGGCGGTAGCGCGCGCCCGGCTCGACCGCGACGAGCCGCGAGACGGCGGGCGCCGGCGGGTCGGAATTGCCCGCGTACTCGACCTTCAGACTGCGCGCGCCCTCGCGCGGCTCGGCGGCGTCGAGCGAGAGCCTGACGTTCTGCGCGTCGCGCGCGAAGCGCCAGCCGAAGCCCTCATCGTCCGAGCGCGCCTCGGCCTCGAACCCGCCGTCGTCGAACGCGCCGGCCGCGCCGCGCCCCCCCGACCAGACGCCGTAAGCTTCCGGGAAACGCTCCGACGTTATCAAGTCGGCGACGAGCGCGCGGCGGGACTCGGGCGCGAGTTCGGCCCCCGCTTCGCGCAGGAGCTTGAGCCCCGCGGCCGGCTCGCCCTGTTTGATTAAGAACCTGACGACGGCCAGCGTCTCTTCATTCGTGCGCGGGCTCGCGGCGCGCGCGAGCGCCGGGGCGTCCCTTTCGGAGGCGTGCCAGATTGATTGGAGCATGTTCGGGTAGAGCGAAGGGTCGCCCGCGGCGGCGCGGCGCAGTTCCGCGAAAGCCTCATCGCGCGAGCCCGAGCGCAGCAGCGCGTTGCCCAACTGCCAACGCGGCTGCGCGTAGGAGGGCGCGAGCCGCGCCGCCTCACGCAAAGCCGCCAGCGCGCCCGCGGCGTCGCCGGCGCGCTCGCGCGCCTTCCCCAGTTCGAGCCAGAGCACGTAATCCCTCGGCCGCAGCGCCAGCGCGCGCTCGTAAGCGCCAAGCGCGCCGCCCGCGTCGCCCGCGTGCGAGAAGAGCCACGCGCGCGCGAAATGCGCGTCCGGGTCTGAGGGCGCGAGCGTCGCGGCCAGCTCCGCCTCCTGCGGCGCGCGCGCGCGCAACGCGCGCTCCGAGATCGAGCGCGCCGCCCCCACGCGCAGCGAAGTCCAGCCGAGCCAACACGCGACGCAGACCGCAACGGCCGCCAGCAACAGCCGCGCGGGCGCCGGAAGAGAGCACGGCTCGCCCGAAGTTGTTCGTTTGTACGCAGTCACAGGTCTGTAGACAGGTCAGACCCACCCGCTACCGCAGGTGGGTCAGTGTTACGCGGAGGGTCTTCCAGGCGTAAGTCCGACCCACACGCTACCGCGGGTGGTACTGACCGCTCTGGCGTCGCATCCGTATGCACCCGCCGAAAAAGTTTGTGCCCCCGAGAGTCCCGGGGGCACTTGAAGTAGAACGGAGGCGTCGGCCTGTCTGCTCGGCGATTCGGCATCAGGGCGTGCAGCCGCTCGGCGGTGTGAGCGGGCTCGTCGTGCCCGGTATCGGCGTGCAGTTGGGCGGCACGGGATTCTCGCTGTCGCTGATGAGTTCGTGCGCGATGATGGCGAAGGCTCCCACGACGGCCGCGGTCAGCGCGGTCGCCACGCCCGAGCTTAAGCCGCCGCCCGCGGTCGCGCCCGCCGTGCCCGCCGTGCCCGCGCCTGAGCCGCCCGCGGTCGCGCCCGTCGTGCCGCCGGGGATAGCGCCGCCGGCCGCGTCGTCACAGATTTCGATGACGCGGTCGTTCGCGTCGGTCGTGCGGGTCTTGCCCTTCGACTGAACCGTCCCCGTCACGCCCGCGTCGGCCGCGAGGCGGACGCAGCCGCTCGCCACGACGACATCGACCTTGCCCTCGCCGAAGGTCAGCGTCACGTTCGAGCCCGGCCTGATCTCGACGCTGCCGAGCCCCGGCAACTGCACCGTCGCGGTCGTCCCCGCGGGCGTCTGAATCTGCTGACCCGAGAAGATGGTCTCGCCCGTCCTCGCGCCGTTGCCGTTCACCGAGACGGGGTTGTCACCCGTGGTGGTCAGTCTCCCCTGAGCCTGCGGCCCGGGCGCGCCGACGACCACGCCGACGGCCTCCGGCGCGGCCAGCGCCAGGCCGCCGACGGCGCAGACCTGCAAGACCGCGGCGAGCGCGATTGCGACGGCCTTCGTTGCTCTGCTCTTGAAGATTTTCATCGGAGACCTCTCTGGCGTTCGGCGCGCGTGTTACGGGGTTGTGGCCTGTTCCGAGCCATGCGAAGTGTATCCGCGCCCCGCGACGAGCGTCAATACTCTCGGCGGCTAGTTTTTTGCACACCCTGCCCGACAAGAACGAGTAGTCAGTAATCAGCAGTCAGTAGTCAGCAGGAAGACAAAGCGGCACGCCCGACCTGAAGGTTGTGACGCGCCGGTTCTTTTTCTACTGACTACTGTCTACTGTCTACTGCTTCATCGGCCGCGGCCAGAGCCACCAGCGCGGCGCAGACGAAGGCGTTCGCCGTGACGTGCAGCCCGAAGTCTAAGAGGCTGTGGACGGCGACGCCGAAGAGTCCCGCGAGCGCGCCCAGGGCTGCCGCGCGCGCGAACCGCGTGCCCTCACGCAGGCGCGCGCGCGCGCGCCGCACGAAGAGGAACAGGAACGCCGCGAGCAGCAGCGCCCCCGGGACTCCGGCCGACGCGAGCAGTTCTAAATATTCGTTGTGCGCCTGCCGCGGCGCCGTCACGCCGGAGCCGCCGTGCGTCGTCCTGATGGCGATCCAGTAGCCGCCGAGCCCCACGCCCGCGAGCGGGTGTCGCTCGAACAGCCGCCAGGTGTCGGCCCAGATACCGACGCGCCCCGCGCGCACCGCGTCGTCCGCCACTGCCTCTTCGCCCACCGCGCTCATGCGCTCGGCCAGCGGGTCGCCGCCCATCCAGACCGTCCCGAACACGACGGCCACGAGCAAGGCCGCCGCGAGCGCGACGCGCGCCGCCGCCGAGCGCGCGAACCGCGCGGTCGCCGACTCCCCGCCTCCCCCTTCTTTAAGTTCTTGCGCGCGGGTCGCGCCGAAGGTCGCGGCGAAGAAGATGAGCTGGCAGAAGACCGCGAAGATGCCGCCGCGCGAGTTCGACAACACGGTCGCCGACCACACGGGCACGGCCGCCGCCGCGCAGAGCAGCCACTTCCCTCGCCCCACGCCGCGCCCGACGATCAACCCGAGCGCGAGCCCTAAAGACATCTCCGCGAGGTACGCGAAGTGGTTCTTGCTGACGAACTGCCCGTAGCCCGCGCCCTTCTGCAACAGCGGCAGGACGAAGCCCAACGGCTCGCGCTGCAACGACTGCCGGAAGATGCCGAAGAGCGCGCTCGCGACCCCCACGCAGACGACCGTCAAGACGAGCGCGCGCCGCCGCCGCTCCGTCGAGCCGTAGCGCATCAACATCGCCGCGTAGAGCGTGAACGCGAGGAGCCTCAGCGCGAAGACGCGCGACTCGTAAGGGTCGAAGCTGACTACGCCGACAGCGGGGAGCGGCACCGACTGCAAGCAGGCGAGCGCCGCGAGCGCGAGGCACGGCAACAGCATCGCGTGCGCGCGCGTCAGCCAACGTCCCGTCAACGCGCCCTCGACGCCCCACAGCGCCGCGAGTATGAAGACCAAAGCGTCGAACAGTCCCGTCCACCAGGGCTCGACCGACCCGTACGGCACGGCGGCGAGCGGCAGCAGCGCCAACAGCGCGTAGAAGACGACGGCCGACAGCGCTCGCGCCGCCGCGGGCGACGACGACTTACCGCCCATCCGCCTCTTCCCTTTCCTCTGCGCGCGCCCGCGCGGGCGTCGCGCCGCGGAGCCTGCGGGCCATGACTTTCAGCAGGCCGCGCGCGATGGACGGGTCGGCGTCGAGCGCGTCGAGGAAGGCGGCGCCGACGACGCGCAACGCGCGCGCCCCCCCGCCGCCCGCCGTGACCGTGGCGGCGCGCGGCGACGGGTCGAGCACCGCCAGCTCGCCGATGACGCTCCCCGCCCCTTCGACCGACACGGCCGCCCCGCCCGCGCGCGCGACGCGAACGTCGCCCGACAGGATGACGAACACGTCGTCGCCGCGTTCGCCCTCCTCGCAGACGACCGCGCCGGCCTCGTACGCCTCCGACCTGCACACGCGCGCCAGCTCCTCCAACTCCTCGGGCGCGAGCGCCGCGAAGAGCGCGACCGAGTGCAGCGCCGCCATCTTCTCGACGGTCAGCAACTCCCCGCGCCTCTCGCCCTCGACCGACGCGACCGCCTCCCGCACGATCTCGTCTTCGTCAACCTTGAGCCGCCCCAACGTCTCCGCGTCCAGCGCGCCGCGGCCGTCGAGCATCAACGCCGCCGCCGCCCTCACGTAAGGATCGACGCTGACGGTGTACGTGGCGAGCAGTTCGTCGAGCGTGGAGTCGGCGTAGACGGCGAGCGCGGGCCGCGCGCTTCTCAGGTGGTCTGCGACGCCGGGGGCGGCGGCGCGGCTCAACTCCTCGACGGCCGCCTGACGTTCGTCCACGCCCCCTCCACGCAGCTTCCGGCAGGCCGCGGCGCCCGCCTCGTCCTCGTCCCCCAGGCCGAGCACGTTCAGGAGACGTTCGACGGCGAGCGCGCGCCGCCGCCGCAGGAGGTAGGAGAAGAATCTGCCGAGCGGCGACTCGTCCTGCGCCAGCAACTCGCCCGCGGCCGCGGCGCGCTCGACGACGCGCAGCTCCTCTTCCAGCCGCGCCGACAGAATTTTCTTCCCGCCGGCCAGCCGGTCGAGCACGGCGTCGTGCTCCTCCCGCGTCACGCGGTACTCCCCGCGCAGCCGCGAGACGAAGTCGCCCTCCGACAAGTCCTCCCCGGCCGCCGCGCGCCCGACGTACTCTTCGAGCGCGCTCTCGTACGACTTGAGCTGTAGACACTTCTCCGCCGTCAGGTGGCGCGTCGGGTCGCCCAGGAGCGCGCGCTCCTCCGCGGCGAGCGCCGCCATGACCTTGTCGTGGTCGGCCTTCCTGATGTTCAGACGCTGGCGCAGGCGGTCGAGCCTGTGCACCTCCTCGCGCGTGACGAGGCCGTCGGCGAGCGCCTCGCGCACCGCCTCCTCGTAAACCTCCACGGAGCGCGCGGCCGCCCGCGCGCCTTCGCTCGTGCGGATGGTGTGGAAGAGGAAGGCTTCGCGCAGGTCGCGCGGCGGCTCGCGGTCGTCCCACTCCCAGCGCTTGACGATGTTGCGCGCCAGCGTCTCCTCGGCGAAGCCCTGCCGCGTGCGTCTCAGCCGGCGCAGCAGGAACCCGGTCGCCGTCACGACGACCGTTATCAAAAACAGTTGCGGCACCACCCACGGCAGCTTCCAGAGCGTCGGCGCGCCCGCGAACGTGTAGAAGGTGAGGAAGGCCGCGAAGGCCGCGAGCGAGAAGGTGACGTGCCTGCGCCGCTCGCCCTCGTCCAGCCCGCGCCGTTCGAGCCACGCGCCCACTAATCTTTCGATTAGCACGAAGAGGCCGAAGCTGACGAGTCCGCACAGCACCAACGTCAACAGCGACGCCGCGGCGCGCGGCACCATTGGGTAGAAGTAGAAGCCCGCCGAGGCCGCGTCCGTCCCCCGCAGGAAGGCCGTGGCGAAGAGGCGCGGCTCGTCCGTCCAGCTCCCGCCGAAGTAGTAAGACCACGTGCCCGATTGCAGGTAGTAGTAGAAGTAGAAGCCGAAGACGAGGCCGGGGAAGGCG
>DAIRFV010000084.1:0-9561 GCA_036794905.1 Pyrinomonadaceae bacterium
GGCGGCTGCCCCGCCGTCGAGATGACCTTCACCGTGCCCGGCGCGCACCGCGTCATCGAGGAGCTGGCCAAAGCCTACAAGCCGTCCGAGCTGATCCTCGGCGCCGGCACCGTGCTCGACCCGGAGACCGCGCGCATCGCGATTCTCTCGGGCGCCGCCTACGTCGTCTCGCCCTCGCTCAACCCGGAGACGGTGCGGCTGTGTAACCGTTATCAAGTCCCGGTCATGCCGGGCGCGATGACCATCCGCGACGTGTTAGAGGCGATGGAGTTGGGCGCCGACGTGGTGAAACTCTTCCCCGGCGAGGCGTTCGGGCCGGGAATCATCAAGGCCATCCGCGGGCCTCTGCCGCAGGCGCCTCTGATGCCGACGGGCGGCGTCGATCTCTCGAACGTGGCGGAGTGGATTAAGGCGGGCGCGGTGGCCGTGGGCGCGGGCGGGAGTTTGACGGGCGGGGCGAAGACCGGCGACTTCGATTCAATCACGACGCAGGCGCGCGCCTTCGTCGAGAAGATCAGGGAGGCGCGCGCGCAGGAGGAGGGCGTTCGGCGACGCACCGAATAACCGGCGGGCGCTCGAAACAAAGAGGCGGGGCCTGAAGTTAACTTCAGGCCCCGCCTCTTTGTTTCGGTGAGGGGGGGACGGAAAGGGGTTAGCCTCCCGGGGAAAAATAAAGCCCCCGCGACTCTGGGCAGTCTATTTGGAGACGGGGGCTTTGGCGACCACACAAGGCAGAAGGGATGCCTTCACGCGCGGGCGCCTTCACGGCCACTCGATTATTGGGGTAGGCGAGGGCCGAATCCTCTAAAACTCAAAGAGCAGTAGAACTCAAGCGAGGCGGGGCGTATGAGTAGCCCTCGCTTTCCAAAGCGGCGTCCGTCGCGGGGCGCCGGCCGGGGTGAAACTCGTCTCCGCCGTCTTAGGCCGCGGCCAGTCGGCGGGCGACCGCCGTGCGGCGGACGGTGGCGACCAGGCGCTCCACGTCGAGCGGCTTGTCGAAGAACCCGTCGGCGCCGCGGCGGACGCATTCGCGCCGCATCTCGCCCGAGGGGTCGGAACTGGCCACGAAGACCTTGGACGCGGGGAGGTGGCTCTTCACGTAGTCGAGGATACGGAGCCCGGTGTCAGGCGCGTCGAGGGTCGGCGGCAGGTGCAGGTCGAGGATGGCGATGTCCGGCTCGTAGATGGTCGCGCGGCGGATGGCCGACGAGAGGTTGTTGGCCGTCATCACCTCGAACTCGTCGCACAGCGTCCAGAAGAGCTGCTGCGTGATCGCCACGTCGTCGTCAACTATGAGAACTTTCGGCTTCGTCATCATCTTCTTCCCCGTCATTCACCAAAATGGCTCCGGCGACGCCTTCTCTCATCTACGTCTACCACCCTTCCGGCGGATGCCAGGTTTAAGACCCTCACCCGCCTGACCCTATTGCAACGCCGGTGCCACACCCGCGCGCCGCCGGGAACACGCATTTTCCCGCCAAAAACGCGCCCGCGCCCCTAGCAAGATTTCTGCATGTAGACACGAGTGGACAGACGCGCGGGCGCACGTGTGAACAGCAGTAGGCAGGTGGGAGGGTGCTGGGTGCTGGGGGTTAGGTGTTGGGTGTTAGGTGTTGGGTGCCGGGTGCTGGGGATAGAGGCTGCTCTTACCCAACACCTAACACCCAACACCCAAAACCTTCTTACCTGCTTACTCCCCTTCACACTCCCGTGATGGAGAGTTCGCTGATGAGGCGGTGGAGGTAGGAGCGGCTGATGCCGAGGCGGCGGGCGGCGGCGACGCGGTTGCCGCCCTCGGCCTGGAGCGCCGAGATGACCATGCGTCGGCGGAGCGCCAGCGTCGCGCCTTCGAGCGTCGTCTCGTCGCCGGCCGGGCCGGCCTGGGGCGGGTGCGCGGCCGGGGCCAGGCGCAGCATCTTCTCGGGCAGGAACTCGACGCCGAGCTGCGCGCCCTTCGTCAGCACCACGAGCCGCTCCACGAGGTTCTCAAGCTCGCGCACGTTGCCCGGCCAGTCGTACTCCTGCAAGGCTTCGAGCAGCGCCGGGTCGAGGTCGGCGGGCGGGCGGTCGTGCTTCTCGGCGGCCTTGGCGGCGAAGTGCGCGGCGAGCAGGGGCACGTCCTCGCGCCTCTCCTTCAGCGCGGGCACGTGGAGCGGCACGACGTTGAGGCGGTAGAAGAGGTCTTCGCGGAAGCGGCTCGCCGCCACCTCCTGTTCGAGGTCGCGGTTGGTCGCGGCGATGAGGCGGATGTCCACGCCGACGAGGCGGTTGCTGCCCACGCGCTCGAAGGTGCGCTCCTGAAGCACGCGCAGGAGCTTCACCTGCACGGAGGGCTGGAGCTCGCCGATCTCGTCGAGGAAGAGCGTGCCGCCGTTGGCCAGCTCGAAGCGCCCGACGCGGTCGGCCTTGGCGTCGGTGAAGGCGCCCTTGACGTGGCCGAACAGCTCCGACTCGATGAGCGCCTCGGGCAGCGCCGCGCAACTGACGGCGACGAAGGGGCGGTCGCGCCGGCCGCTCTCCTCGTGGATGGCGCGGGCGAGGACTTCCTTGCCCGTGCCGTTCTCGCCGGTGATGAGCACGGTGGCCGAGGTGTCGGCGACGGCGCGCGCCTGCTTGAGCGTGCGTTCGAGGGCGGCGCTCGTGCCGACGAAGCGGCCGAAGCCGCGGTGCATCTTCAGCTCCGAGCGGAGCTTCAACACTTCCGTTTCGAGGCAGCGGACGCGCGCCGCCTGCGTGACGATGTGCGAGACCTCCTCCTCGTCGAACGGCTTCTCGAAGAAGCCGTAGGCGCCGCGGCGGATGGCTTCGAGCGCGGCCTGCTTGTTGTCGCTCCCCGTGATGACGACGACGGGCACGGCGGGGCGCTCGCCGCGCGCGGCCTCGACGACGGCCAGGCCCTCCTCGATGCCTTCGAGGTCGGGCGGCAGGTGGAGGTCGCAGATGACGACGTCCACGCGCTCGCGCTGGAGGAGCTCGACGGCGTCGGCGCGCGTCTCGGCTTCGAGCACGCGGTGGCGCTCGACGAGCGCCCAGTGGAGCTGCCGGCGCAGCAGGCGGTCGTCGTCCACGACCAGCACCGTCGTCTTCTGTTCCGCTTGTTCGGTCATGACCAGGGGGAGCTCGGAATAAAGCGCAACGCCGCAGCCGAGGGCGCGAGGGGGCTCCCGGCCGAGGCTGGATTGTCTGGAAAAGCTGAAAGGGGCAACTGGACGAGCCGGGCCGACGCGTTATTCGGTCGCGGCCGTCGCCTTCACCGGCCGCTCGCGCCTCTCGCCAGATTGGAACAGGCGGGATGGTAGCACGACGCGGAAGCGCGTGCCAGCGCCGACGCTCGACTCGACTTCGAGCCGCCCGCCGTGCACCTCGACCACCTCGCGGCAGGTGAAGAGCCCGAGGCCGATGCCCTTGTTCTTCGTCGTCGAGAAGGGGCGGAACAGGCGCGTCTTGATGAACTGCTCGGTCATCCCCACGCCCGTGTCGGCGACGCTGAAGAAGACGTACTCGCCGTCGAGCTTCCCCGCCTCCACGGTCAGCCTTCCGCCCCGCGCGCCCATCGCTTCGAGCGCGTTGATGACGAGGTTCTCGATGACGTTCTCGACCCGCTCGGGCTCGACCGTGACGACGAGCTGGTCGGGCAGCCGCGCCTCGATCTCGTTCAGGGGCTGCGTGGGCTCGGCGTTGGTGGCGAGCACGCGGCGGATGATGGGGACGAGGTCGGTGGGGCGCGAGGCGAGGCGGTACTCGCCGCTCAGGGACTTCGCCGGCTCGCTCAGGCGCGCGACCGTGCGCTTCAACTTCTCGGTCGCCTCGCGCAGGGACTCGATGGCGTCGGCGCGGAACTCCTCGCGGTGGAACTGCTTCTCCATGTTAGAGACCAGCATCGAGAGCCCCGCGATGGCGTTCTTCAAATCGTGCGAGACCATCGCCGAGATGCGCACGAACGACTGGAACTGGCGCGACTCGGCCTCGCGCGCGATCAGCTCGCGCAGCCGCTCGGTCATCGCGTTGAAGTTCTCGGCCAGCTCGCGCGTCTCGCCGCTGTGGCTGACCTCGATGCGCTGGTCGAGGTCGCCCGCGGCGACGGCCGAGGCGCGGCGCGCGACGAGGCCGATGCCGCGCGTCTCGCGCCCGGCGATGTAGAAGAGCAGCCCCGCGCCCGCGCCCGAGGCCAGCAGCGCCAGCGCCGCGCTCAAGAGCGCCGCGCGCCGCACGGGCCAGAGCTCCCCCGCGTAGTCCTCGGTCGCCGCCACCGAGAGCTCCAGTCCGTCCACCTGCCGGAACGCGGCGAGTTGCGTCCCGACCTCGGCCGTGTCGTAGAAGTCCGAGCCCGACCCGCCGGCCTTCATCCGGCCCGCGATTCCCGCGAAGTAGGGCATCGCGCTCGACGCCGACCGGTGCGACAGGGCGTTGTTCGTGTGGTAGACGACCATGTCGCCCGCGTTGTCGAGCGCGACGACGCAGCGGCGCGCGTGACCCGCCGGGGCGCCCTCGGCCTCAAGCGTCTCGGCAGTCTCGCCGGCCTGTTTGACGACCGCGCCCAGCCTGACCTCGGCGACGACCGCGCCCGCGGGCGTGCCGCCCGTTTCGGCCGCCGCGGGGTCGAAGACCGGTGCGGTCAGAAGCAGCACGGTGCCCTCTTTCATGATGGGCGAGCGCAGCGCCGCGGACGCGCGCGCGGCCCAGACGCCCTCCTCGTGTCGCTCCTGGTTGTTCGTGAAGTCTTTGGTCTGCGGCTCGAAGTCCTTGCCGTCGGCCGACCTGTTGAGGCGCAGGACCGGCTTCTGGTTCGCGGCGAAGAAGCTGACGGCCTGCACGTAGTCGCCGTTCTCCCTGGCGTAGGCCGCCAGGGCTTGCTCGATGGGCGCGACCGCGGCCTCGCGCACGGCGGGGTTCGAAGAGTTGTCAGGCGCGGCGGCCTCCGGCCCGTCCGCGGGGCCAGGCGCGGGGCGCGGGGCGCGTTCGAGCGCGTAGCGGCGCACGGCGTCGGCGCGCGCGAGTTTGAGCAGGCGCGTCTCCTGGACAGAGAGGACGTGCTCCACGTCGCTCGCCACGCGCGACGCGCGCTCGGCCGCCCGCTCGCTCAGCAAAGACTCGACGGCGCCCGCGCCCGCGCGGTACTGAAGCAGGCAGACGACCGCCAGCGGCACGAGCGCGGCCGCGACGAAGACGACGATCAGCTTGGTTCGGAGGTTCACGGCTGCCACCACTTCAGAAGGCTTCAAAGGCGAGACGCGCGGCAAGTATAGCGGCAAGCGGCAGGGTTGGGAACCTGGAGCCGGGAAGGCGTAGGCGGTAGGCGGTAGGCGGTAGACAGTAGACGGTAGGCAGTAGTCAGTAGAAAAGCCGTCGGCGCTCGAACCCTGCGGTTCTCATGCTCAACGTCCTGAAAGCGGAGCCTACTGACTAC
Organism: Pyrinomonadaceae bacterium; assembly: GCA_036794905.1. Classification (GTDB taxonomy): domain Bacteria; phylum Acidobacteriota; class Blastocatellia; order Pyrinomonadales; family Pyrinomonadaceae; genus QHXN01. The sequence continues at coordinate 5,408 of DAIRFV010000084.1, forward strand.
TGTCTACTGACTACTGTCTACTTGCCATTTAGCTACTGCTCCAACTTCGCGTCCATCGTGATCTCGGCGTTGAAGAGGCGCGAGACGGGGCAGCCGGCCTTGGCGTTGTTGGCGGCCGTCTCGAAGGCGGCGGCGTCGGCGCCGGGCACGCGCGCCGTCACGTCGAGGTGGACTTTGGTGATGGTGAAGCCGGCGTCGGTCTTCTCAAGGCGGACGGCGGCGGTCGTGTTGATGGAGTCGGCCTTGAGCCCCTGGTCCTCGATCTGCTTCGAGAGCGCCATCGAGAAGCAGCCCGCGTGCGCCGCGGCCAGCAACTCCTCGGGGTTCGTCCCCTTCCCGTCCTCGAAGCGCGTGCTGAACGAATACTGCGCGCCTTCGAGCACGCCGCTCTCGGTCGAGACCGTCCCCTTCCCGTCCCTGATGCCACCCCGCCACACGGCGGAACCTGTTCGCTTCATCTCTTCTCTTCTCCTTCTTCTTCCGGTTTGAATGTAAGAGCCGACAAAACTTAAGCGCGCACGCGCCCCCACTCCGCGAGTAAGGGGCCGAGGCGCGCGACGACCTCTTCGTGCGCCGCGCCGTTCGAGGCGACGAGCCCGTTGCGGTTGAGCACGTCGGGCGTGTTGTAGCGGAGCGGGTCGCCCCACACGTCCGTCATGCGCCCGCCCGCCTCCGCGAGCACGGCCTCGGGCGCGCACGTGTCCCACTGCTTCGTCTTCGGCGAGAGGTGGATGTAGAGGTCTGCCTGTTTCTCGACCAGGAGTCCGACCTTGATGCCGACCGAATGGCTCCGCACCTCCGCGCGGACGCCGAGGGCCGTCACCAACGACTCCATGCGCGGCCCGCGGTGCGAGCGACTCTCGGCCAGCCGCATGCGGCTCAACTCGCTCTCGCCCGTGACCCTCAAGCGCTCCGCCTGCGGCCCCCCGTCCGCCGCCGAGGTCGGCCGGAGCACCCACGCGCCGTGGCCGCGCGCCGCCCAGTAGAGCACGTCGGTCGCGGGCGCGTAGAGGATGCCGAGCGCGGCGCGGCCCGCGACGGCCAGCCCGATCTGCACGCAGAAGTCGCCCGTGCCCGCGATGAAGCCCTTCGTGCCGTCAATCGGGTCGATCATCCACACGCGCTCGCGCCCGATGCGGCGGTCGGTGTCCACGGACTCTTCGGCGAGCACGCCGTCAGCGGGGAACTCGTCGCGCAGCGCGCGCACGATCAACTCGTTGACGGTGCGGTCGGCCTGCGTGACGGGCTCGTCGAACTCGTCCTTGTGCTCCACGCGCAGAGGCTTCCCGTAGTAGACGAGCGCCGCCTCGCCCGCGCGCCGCGCAAGCTCAAGCCCCACGCGCAACTCCCGCCCGAACTCGCCCCTTGTCACTTCCATTGATTAATTTGGAATTTCAAATCTGAAATTGTTTCAGTTCTCCAACTCGTGCGCCGCGCGGCGGATGACTTCTAACGTCAAGTCAATGTCGCGCCGCGTCGTGCGGTAGTTCGTGACGGAGGCGCGCAGGGCGAAGCGCCCGCGCAACATAGCGTTCGAGACGTAAGCCTCACCCCCGCGCTGCACGCGCCGCATGACGCGCTCGTTCAGGTCGTCGAGCCGCGCGTCCGTCTCTTTCCGCCTCCCCTCGTCTCCGAGTTCGCGCCGGGCGGCCTCGGGCACGTAGCGGAAGCAGCAGATGCCGAGCGCGACCGGAGCCAGCAGCTCGAACTCTTCGGCGGCGCCCACGCGCCCGGCCATGTACTCGGCCAACGAGCAGTCCTCTTCGATCGCCGCCGCGATGCGGCGCGCGCCGTAGTACGAAAGCGTCGCCCAGACCTTGAGCGCGCGGAAGGGGCGCGACAGCTCCGTGCCGTAGTCCCAGAAGGCGAACGCCTCCGACTCATCGCGCTCGAAGACCTTGATGTAGCCCTCTTCCGTCCCCGCGAACGCGGCGCGCGCGCGCTCGGGCTCGCGGAAGAGGAGGCAGCCCGCGCCGAGCGGCGTGTAGAGCCACTTGTGCGGGTCGAGCGAGACCGAGTCGGCCTCTTCGATTCCTTCGAAGAGCGCGCGCTTACTCCCCGCGCCCGCGGCGAGCGCGCCGTACGCGCCGTCCACGTGGAACCAGAGCGAGTGCGCGCGCGCCGCGCCCGCCACTTCGTGCAGAGGATCGACCGCGCCGGTCGCCACGGTGCCCGCGCTCGCCACGACGCAGAAGGGGCTAAAGCCCGCGCGCGCGTCTGCTTCGATGCGCTCGCGCAAAAGCCGCACGTCCACGCGGAACCTCTCGTCCGAAGGCACGACGCGCACCTGCTCGCGCCCGAGGCCGAGGAGGTCGGCCGCCTTCGGTATCGAGAGGTGAACCTGGTCTGACGCGTAAACGGTCGCGGGCGCGCGCTCGCCCCAGAGCCCCCTGCGCGAAGCGTCGCGGGCGTGCGCGCGGTGCGCGACGAAGAGCGCGTTCAAGTTCGCCATCGAGCCGCCGCTCGTCAGCAGGCCGCCGCAGGCGTCGTTCAACCCCTCGCCCTTGAACCCGATCAGCTCCGCGAGCCAGCGGACGGCCGTCCGCTCGACCTCGGTCGGCCCGGGCGCCGAGCGCCACGACGTGACGTTCGAGTTGAGCGCCGCGGCCGCGAGCGACGCGAACGCGCCCACGGGCGTCGCGGGCGAGGCCACGTAGCCGAACATCCGCGGGTGCCCGTTCTGCCGGCTCTGCCTGAAGACCTCCGCGCACGCGCCCGCCAGCGCTTCGAGCCCCGTGCCTTCCGCCGGCAGCCCGCCGCCGAAGAGCCCTTGAAGTTTCTCGGCCGAAGTCTCCGGAAAGACCGGCAGCGCCTCGGGCTCGCGCAGGTGTTCGAGCGCCAGCCGGCCGAAGGCCCGGCCCAGCTCTTCCAGCTCTTCGGGCGGCAGGTCGAGCGTCGAAGCGCGCGCGCCGCCGTCATGTCCGTCCGTGCTCATGGGTGTGCCCGTAACCCTAACACACCGCCTCCCGTTAGTTGAAGCTGTGCTAAACTCGCGCGCGAACTTACCGCACAGGACGAGGGGGATGGAAGGGCTTATGACTCTGCCGGGCCACGCCACGACCGAAGGGACGACCGCGTACCGCGAACGCTTCCGCGGGGAGACCGCCGAGGGGCACTTCCGCTTCGAGCAGAACCTCTGGCTCTCCTCCGTCGGCATCGGCACCTACCTCGGCGGCGCGGACGAAGAGACCGACCGCTCGTACGCCGAGTCGGTCGCGCGCGCCGTCGAGCTGGGCGTCAACGTCATCGACACGGCCGCCAACTACCGCTTCCAGCGCAGCGAGCGCGCAATCGGCGAGGCGATACAGAACCTGGCGGCCGCCGGGTTCGGGCGCGAGGAGCTGGTCGTCTGCACGAAGGGCGGCTACCTGCCCTTCGACACGCACCCGCCCGCGGGGCAGGCCGGCGTGCGCGCCTACGTCGAGGAGACGTTCGTCAAGACCGGCGTCATCCAACCCTCGGACCTCGTCGCCGGCAGCCACTGCATGACGCCCGGCTACCTCTCGCACCAGCTCGCGCAGTCGCTCCGCAACATGGATTTGGAGACGGTTGACGTGTACTACGTCCACAACCCCGAGACGCAGCTCCAGGTCTTCCCGGAGCAGGAGTTCTACGCGCGCCTCGGATTAGCCTTCGGCCACCTGGAGCGCGAGCGCGCCGCGGGGCGGATACGCTTCTACGGCGTGGCGACGTGGAACGGCTTCCGCGCGAAGGCGGGCACGCGCGGGCACCACGCGCTCGAAAACATGTGCGCGCTGGCGCGCGCGGCCGGCGGCGCAGACCACGGCTTCCGCTTCGTCCAACTCCCCTTCAACCTCGCGATGCCCGAGGCGCTCGTCGCCGAGAACCAGCCTCACGACGGCGCACACGTCTCGCTGCTCGAAGCGGCGAAGGCGCTCGGCGTCACGGTCGTCGCCAGCGCCTCCATCATGCAGGGCAAGGTCGCGCGCGACCTCCCCGAGCGCATCCGCGAGCCCCTCGGCTCGCTCTCGACCGACGCGCAGACGGCCATCCAGTTCACGCGCTCCACCCCCGGCGTCACCACGGCCCTCGTCGGCATGAGCCGCCGCGCCCACGTCGAAGAGAACCTGCAACTCGCGCGCGTCGCGCCCGCCGCGGCGGAAGACTACGCACGCCTGTTTGAAAGACAGTAG
>DAIRFV010000084.1:9661-15972 GCA_036794905.1 Pyrinomonadaceae bacterium
TTCTGGCCCTTCTACGTGCGCGAGCACAGCCGACCCGGCACGCGCGCGCTGCATCTGGCGGGGACTTTGACGGGCACGGCGCTGCTCGTCGGGCTCGCGGCGTCGGGGCGCTGGCGGTGGCTCCCCCTCGCGCTCGTGCCCGGGTACGCCGCGGCGTGGGCCGGCCACTTCTTCGTCGAGCACAACCGCCCCGCCACCTTCAAGCACCCGCTCTGGTCGCTCGCCGGCGACTACAAGATGGTCGCCCTCATGCTCGCCGGCCGCATGGATGAAGAGGTCGCGCGCGCGCACGCCGGACGCGCGGAGCCGGTCGCGGAGTGAGCGACCCGCGTCACCTCAGCTCCGCCTTCAACCCGTAGCCCGCCGCGCCGCCCTTCGCGTAGACGCGTATCAGGTACTTTCCTTTCGACGGCAACGGCAGGCGCCTCGACCCCGCGCCCTCGACGAGCGCCCGCGGCCCCGACGAATCGAGCAGGAGCAGGTCGAAGACCGCCGCGCCCCTGTCCTTCGAGCCGACGCTCGCGCTCAGCCATTGCCCCGCCCGCGCCTCGAACTCGTAGACGAAAGCGACCCGGTCGGAAACGTCGCCGCGCTCCGCGTACGCCCGGCCCGGCTCGAAGTTCAGACGCTTCGGCGTCGTCCGGTACAGCTCGACGAGGAACCCGCCGCCCGACTTCGACTCGCCGTTCGTGGGGACGGGACGCTTCATCGACTTGTAGATGGAGACGATAAGACGCCCCCCTCACCCCTCGGCCTCCGCGCCCTCGGGCGCGGGCGCCGCCGCCTCCGCCGCCTCCTCCGCGGCGGCGCGCTGCTGGCTCTTCTGGTAGAGGTAGGAGACGGCGAGCAGGATCGCGCCGAGCACGATGAAGGAGACGATGCGGTAGGCGCGGTCAAGCGCCGAGAGGTCGAGGAAGAAGACCTTGAGCGTGGTGAGCCCGAGCAGCGCCAGCGCCATCAGCCGCAGCAGACGCGACCGCCGCACGCGACCCACCAGCAGCAGCCCCGCCCCGTAGACCGCCCACACGACGGAGAGAGACAACTGCTTGGCCAGCTCCACGTCGCGCTGCCCGGCCGCGTCCGCGCCCGGCACGCGGCGCGACTCGAAGTAGCCGACCGCCTCCGCGCTCAGCGCGACGAGCGCGAGGACGTTGGCGACGATGACCAGCGCGGGGACGACCGAGCCCTCTTCGTCGCTCAGGCTCCCGCCGCGCGCGTAGAGGCGCACGGCCGCGGCGTAAGCGGCGACGAGCAGTGCGAAGGCCAGGAACGTGTGGTTGACGAGCGGCGCGTGCCACGCCGCGTCGTAGAACATGAGGTCAACCAGCAGCGCCTTCAAGGTCGCCGCGACGAGCAGCGCGAGCCCCGCGTAGCGCGCCGCGCGCTGCGCGCGCCGGACGCCGTAGGCGACGAGCCCCGCGCCGTAGAGAGACCACAGCGCCGTCAGAGAGAACTGCCGCGCCCCCTCCGCGCGCTCGCGCGCCAAACCCTCCGACAGCGCCTTCTGCCGGCCGAAGTAGTCGCTCAAGTCCAGAGTCAAAAGCGTCAGCGCCAGCCCGTTGGCCGCCAGCGTGTAGAGCCCGACGGCCGCCGCGCGCTCGCCCTCGCCCGGCGCGCCGCGCCCCTCGCCTTCGCCCGCGTCCCGGTCAGCGACGGCGTGGCCGCGGTAGAGCCACGCCGCCCCCGCGAGCGCCGAGACGAGCGCGAGGCACGAGAGCGCGCGCGAGTTGAGGAGCGGGACGAAGCGGTCTCCGCCCGAGGCCAGCAGGAGCGGGTCGAAGGCGAACTGGCGCGCGTCGAAGCCGAGCCAGTGCGCGACCGCGACGGCGAAGACGCCGACGGCCGCGCGCCGCGCCGCGGGCTCGCCCGCGCGCAGACCCGCCCACGTCAGCATCAACCCCTCGACCGCCCAGACGATGGTCACCCACTGTAGTTCGAGCTGAATGGCGACGGCCGCCGTCAGAAACGTCACGGCCGCGCCGACGTACGCGTGCACGAGCAGGCGGTCTGCGGGGCTGCGCCCGCGCGCCGCGTAGAAGAGCGCGGCGAAGAAGAGGGCGACGAGCATCGCCTGCGTCGCGGGCGCCACGTCGGGGGCGCCGGCATCCTGCCACATCCAGTAGCAGAAGCCGAAGTAGACGGTCGCGTTCCAGGCGAGCAGCGCCACGTCGAACCAGCGCGAGCGTCGCCGCGGCAGCACGTTGTGGAAGAAGGAGAGCAGCGAGTAGACGACGAAGAGGAGGCTCAGGAAGACGAGCGTCGTCGAGAGCTTGCTGCTGTCGTAATACCTGGCCGCCCAGCCGAGCGTCATCAGCGTCGTCGCGGCGAACGAGAGGAAGTCGAGCACGCGCCAGCGCTTGAAGTAGGCGACGGCGAGCACGCCCGCGTCGAGCAGCGAGACGTACGTGAAGAGCGCGATCTGATTGTCCTGCCCCGTCGTCAGCAGCGGCGGCGTCAGGAAGCCGCCCACCAGCCCCAGCACCGCCACCGGCAGCGCGTCCAAACGCACCGCGAGGAGCACGGCGCCGGCCGTCACGGCGGTCATCAACAGGAACGCGACCGGCTGCGAGAGCAGTTGGTAAAAGTTGTGCGCGGCGTAGACCGAGAGGTAGAGGATGAGGACGCCGCCGCCCGAGAGCACGTAGGCGTACGGCCGCAGCCCCTTGCGCCGCAGACGCTCGGCCACGGCGAGCAGCCCCGCCCCCGCGAGCGCGCCGAGCGTGACGCGCACGGGCGGACTGATCCATTCGTTATCGAAGGCGAGCTTGAGCGCGAAGGCGACGGCGAACGTGACGAAGATGATGCCCACCCAACTGAAGACGCTCCCGCCGATGAAGGACTCCAGGTCGCGCGGCTTCGCGGGCGGGGCCGGCCGCGCGCCGGCCCCGCCCGTCGCGCCCGCCTCCGGCTGCGGGCGCGGGGCGGCGTCGGTTCTGTAGCCGAAGTTGGGGCGGCGCCCGGCCTCGCGACGCGCCACCGTCTCGGGGGGTGTTTGAGGCCGGGCGGGCGCGCCGTTCGAATCGGGCTCGCGCCACTCGTCGCGCTCGTCGGTCAGCGTCTCGTAGACCGGGCGGCGCGGCGCCGACTCGATCCCCAGCCGCAGCTCGGCCGCGTAGAGCCGCGCCGTCTGCGCCTGGATCACACCCTCTAGGTGTTCGATCCGCGCGGCGAGCTGTTCCAGCAATTCTCGCGGGGTCTGCTCTTCGGCCATAAACCCTCCCGGCCGCCCAATGATAGTGCAGGATGGAGGAAGTAGACAGTAGTCAGTAGACAGGAGTCAGGAGTCATTAGGAAAAAACCTTCGTCGCTCGAACCGCGCGGTTCTCATCCTCAACGACCGTAACGCGGGGCGCTACTGGCTCCTGTCTACTGGCTCCTGACTACTTCCTTCTGTCCCCCCGGTCAGGAAGCGTTCGACGAAGGCGCGCAGTTCTTCGAGGGAGGAGTCGGCGACGACGCGGTAGACCCGGGGTTGCAGCCCCGCGGGGATTTGGCGCGCGGTGAGCGCGTCGGTGATGACGTGGGCGCTGGAGCGCAGGCCGCGCTCCCAGCCCGGCTCGCGCGCGTCGCGCAGGTCGAGCGCGTCCGCCTCCACCCCCGCGGCGACGAGGAAGACGCGCGCCCACTCCAGAAACAGGGGCCAGCGCGAGACGACCGAGATGAGCGCGTCGCGCGGCGGAACTTTCTCGCCCGCGAGCGAGTCGGGGATCGAGCGCGTGTGCAGAAAGATGGGCGAGACCTCCGGCGGGAGCGCGCGCCGCACGTCCTCGGCCTTGCTGTAGAGCGCCACGACCGTCCCGCCCGCGTGGCGCGTCGGGTCGGCGCACTCCTCGTAGCCGCAGCCCTGCACGCGGAAGCCCGTGGCCTCTGCGATCTCGGCCATCAGGATTTCGCGCAGCCCCTCGTCGGGCTCGACGACGAGGAAGTGGTCGGGCGGCTCAAGGCTCAGCCAGTGCTTGAGCCGCGCCTGCACGTCGGCGAGCGTGTGCCCCTGCCCGCGCGCGAGCGTGAGGAAGGCGTTGATGAGGCGGTCGAGTTCGAGGCTTGAGTCGAGCGGCGCCTCCGCAGGGTCGTCGCCGAGCTGGCGGACGTAGACGCCGCTGCCCTTACGCACCTCAAGCCAGCCGGCGCGCTCGAGGTCGCGGTAGGCGGCGCTCACCGTGTTCGAGTGGATGAGGAAGCGGCGCGCCAGCTCGCGCGTCGAGGGCAGGCGCTGCCCCGGCTTGAGGTCGCCGCTCACCACGCCGAACATGATCTGCCGCACGAGCTGTTCGCGCAGCGGCACGCTGCTGTTCTTCGAGAGCCACAGGCGCATAAGAAGAGGTCAGAGTTTAAGGTTCAAAGTCGAAAGTTGAAAGCTTTTTTTGCGCGCCTCGGCGACCGGGTCAGTCCCGCCCGCCGCCGCGGGTGGGTCGGTCTGACGCCGCGCGGGTCGTGTGAGTAAGGCATCCCCCCCGCTGCCGCGGGTAGGACTGACCTGGCTCGCTCAGGAAGACTTGCGCGTTCTGTAGCCGGGGCGGGTGCGGAGGGCGACGCCTTTGCGCGTGGTGCGGACGCGTATCTTGCGGAACTTGCCGTCGCGGGCGGCGTTGGTCGGGTAGTAGCCGAGCGAGTATTGCGTGCGCAGCTCGTCGGCGATCTGCTGGAAGGCGCGCGGGAGGAAGGCCGGGTTGTCGGCGGGCACGAGCCGGCCGCCCGTCGTGCGCGCCAGCTCGTTGAGGTAGTCGTCGGCCGTGCGGTAGAGCCGGTCGAGCATCGCGTCGATGGAGGCGTCGCTCGCCTCCTCCCTGGTGCGGGGCGGCGGCGGGTTGCCGGTGCCCTCGCCCGGGCGGCGCGAGGTCGCGTCGGGCAGGCCGTCGGGTCGCCGGTCGTCGCGCTCGGTGCGCGTGTCGCCGCCGCGCGGGTTGATGATGACGGAGCCGGGCGGCACGCCCGGGATGCGTCCCAGCACGCCGCCGAGATCGACGGGGCCGCCGCCACCGCGCGCCTGCGCGCGCGCGAGCCGCTCGGTCTCCTCGCGCGTGTCGAAGCGCACGGGGTAGACGATGACATCCGACTCCTCGACCGCGCGGCGGTTGTCGTCGTACGTGCGGCGGTCGCTCCGGAAGTCAACGCCGTCGGTGAGCATGATGACGGCCTTGCGCCCTTTGAGGCGGCGCAGCGCGCGGTACGCCTGGTCGAAGGCGTCGTAGAGGCGCGTGCCCTTGCCCGGCCGCGTCGAGCGGATGGCCGAGGCGAGCGCGCCGCGGTCGTCGGTGAAGTCGGAGAGGTCGCGCACCTCGTCGTCGAAGGAGATGACCTTGACGCGGTCGCCCTCGCGCAGTTGCTCGGTGAAGGCGACGGCCGCCTCCTGCACCTGCCGGAGCTTTTCGACTGAGGCGCTGGCGCTCGTGTCGATCATGAGGACGACGCTGAAGGGCTCGCTGACGGTGGCGAAGAAGGCGACCTTCTGCTCGGCGCCCTCCTCGGAGACGGTGAACTCTTCGGCCTTGAGGTCGGGGACGTAGCGCCCGCCCTGGTCGTTCGCGATGACGGGCACGGTGACGAGGTTCGTCTCGACCTTGACGGCCTCGCCGTCGTCAACCTCCTGCCCCTCTTCCGCCTCCTGCGTCCGGGGCTTCGGAGTCTCGGCGGGCTTCGCCTCGGCCGGTGTCTCCTGCTTCTTCTTCGCCGGCTCGCCGCCGGGGAACCTCCGGCCGACCTGCGCCGGGGCTGAGTAGGCAGAAGGCAGTTGGCAGTAAACAGAAAGCAGTAGGCAGTAGGCGGAAGCGAGGACGAGAGCCACGCTGGCCTTCATCCTCAATTTCTGCCTACTGCCTACTGCCTTCTGCCTACTGTTGACCATCCTGCGTGTGATGCGCTCGGGCGGCCGCGCGGATGGACAGGCGGCGCCCTTTTTTAGCGCGAGCGCTTGCGCGACGCGCCGGTCAGACTTTCGAAGAGGCCCACGACCTTTGCGGCCGCGCGCCCTGCCGTTTCCGCGACGGAGTTGAGCAGGCCCTCGGGGCTACCTACTGCCTCCCCCTTTCTTACCGCCGCCCTTCGCGCCGCCCTTGCCGCCGCCGCGCGCCGTGCCGCCGCCGGCCGGAGAGCCCTTGCCTCCGCCCTTCTTCGCGCCGCCCTTCGCGGCCCCACCTTTAGCGCCGCCCTTCGCGGCCCCGCCTTTGAAGCCGCCCTTCGCGGCGCCTTTGGAGGCGCCCTTACCCGCGCCGCCTTTAGCCGCGCCGCCCTTCGTCGCGCCTTTGGCGCCGGCCTTAGCACCGCCGCGCGCGCCCGACCAGGTGGCGCCTTTCGCGCCGCCTCCGCCGCCC
>DAIRFV010000084.1:16072-21063 GCA_036794905.1 Pyrinomonadaceae bacterium
GGCCGCACCTGTCGCGCCGCCCCTGGCCGCGCCTTTCGTCGAGGCGCCTTTATTGGCCCCGCCCCTCTCTGAGCCTTCGGCCGCGCTGCCTCTGGCGATGGAGCCGCCCCTGGCCGCGCCGCCGCCGCCGCCCTTCTTGGCCGCGCCGCCGCCGGCTCCGCCCTTCGCGGCTCCGCCTCTGGCAGCGGCACCGCCGCCGCCGCCTTGAGCAGCACCGCCTTTAGCCGCACCGCCCTTAGCAGCCCCACCACCCTTAGCGCCTCCGCCTTTCGAGCCGCCGCGGTCGGTTCTGCTCGCGCCGGCCGCGGCGCCGCTCTTCGTGGTGCCGCCCGCGCCCGCGCGCGACGAGCTGCCGCGGTTCGAGGTGCCGCCGCCTGTCAGGCCGCCGCCGGCCCCGGCCGTGCCGCCGCCCGTGGCCCCGCCGCCGCCGGCCTCACCGCCGCCGGACGTGCCAGAGCCTTCGCCGCCCGAGCCCTCGCCCGCGCCGGGGGTGCCTCCTTCGTTGACGCCGGCCCCCATGCCCGTGGTGCGCCCGATGGCCACGCCGCCGTGCGTGCCGCTGCCTTCAATGCCGCCACTGTCGCTGCGGTCGCCGGTGATGACGCCGCCCCCCGCACCGCTGTCGCCCCCGGTGCTGTTGCCGATCTCGCGGTCGTGCGCATCATCGCCGCCGCCGTGCGTCGCATCGTAGTCGTCGTCTTTTACACTCGACATCTGTCCTCCAACTCCTTTGTGAGAAGTGTGTGACCCCGCACTCAGGCGAGGCCATGCCTATAGATAAGTACAGCGCAAGATGATTACGACCCGCAGACTGTGGTCTCGTTTGCGGCGGAGGATAGCACAACTTCCCGCGGCGCGAACCAATACTTTCTCGCGCCGTCGAAATTTTCTCTCACGCTCGTCGTCGCCGTGCGCGGTAGCGAACCTTGCGCCCGCGTGGAGGTTGCCCGCGCCCGCGGCGTGCCGCCATAATGAGGTCGAGAAAAGGGGAATCGATGGAAGCGTTCTCTTCAGCGGTCGCCGTCCTGACGGCGATGATTACGCCCGCCGTGCTCATCTCGGCCTGCGGCGCGCTCATCCTCTCGACCTCGACCCGCCTGGGCCGCGTCGTAGACCGCGTCCGCATGCTCATCCAGGACTTCGAGGAGATGATGATGAAGACGCAGGACGAGGACGCCCTCGAACTCTTCGAGGAGCGCCGCGCCGTCATCTTCAACCAGCTCGACAAGCTCACGACGCGGACGCGCCTGCTGCAAAAGAGCATGCGCGTCTTCTACCTCTCGCTCGGGGTCTTCGTCGCCACGAGCGTCGCCATCGGCCTCGTCGCCGCCGTCAGCCGCCCCAACTGGGCCTGGGTTCCCGTCGTGCTCGGGCTCTCGGGCGCCTGCGGCCTCTTCTACGGCAGCGTCCTGCTCATCCGCGAGTCGCGCCTCGCGCAAGAGTCCCTGAACGCCGAAATGGACTTCATCTGGAAGCTCGGCCGCGCGCTCGCCCCGCCCCACCTGCGGCAGACGCGCAGCCCGCACCACAACCCCCTGACGCTCAGGCGGAAGCTTTGAGCGCGCCCCTCCTGCCTCGAACTCCACGAGACGGGCGAACCCGCTTATGAACGCAGAACGGACTTACGACACCGCCGTCGTCGGCGCCGGAGTCTTCGGCGCCTGGACTGCCTACCGCCTGCGGGAAGCCGGCCAGTCCGTGGCGCTGCTCGACGGCCACGGCCCGGCCAGCAGTCGCGCCAGCTCCGGCGGCGAGTCGCGCATCATCCGCATGGGCTACGGGGCCGACGAGGTCTACACGCGCTGGGCCGCGCGCTCGCTCGCGCTCTGGCAGGACTTCTTCCGTGAGGTGAACCGGCCCCTCTTCCGACGCACGGGCGTCCTGTGGCTCGCGCGGGACGAAGACCCCTACACGCTCGCCACCCTCGGGACACTCACCCGGGTCGGAGTTGAGTTCGAGAAACTGACGCCGGCGGAGTTGGAAGGTCGCTTCCCTCAATTCACCCTCGGCGCGGACGCGTGGGGCGTCTTCGAGCCCGACAGCGGGGTCATCCTCGCGCGCAGCGCCGTCCGGGAGGTCGTCCGCGAGGCCGTCGCCCGCGGCGTCACCTACCTGCCGGAATCGGTCGTCGCGCCCGGCGGCCGGGGGCGTTTGGACTTCATCAGAACGCAGGGCGGGCTCAAGCTCGCCGCCGCGAACTTCGTCTTCGCCTGCGGCCCCTGGCTGCCGAAGCTCTTCCCGCGTCTGCTGGGGGAGTGGATTCGGCCGACGAGGCAGGAGGTCTTCTTCTTCGGCGTCGAGGCGGGCGACCTTCGCTTCACCACGCCGGCCATGCCCGCCTGGGTGGACTTTAAGGAGCTGGTCTACGGCGTCCCCGACCTGGAGGGCCGCGGCTTCAAGCTCGCGGTTGACGCACACGGCCCGCCGTTCGACCCCGAAGCCGGCGAGCGGCTGGCGACGGCCGAAGGGCTGGCGTTGGCGCGCGAGCACCTGGCCCGCCTCCTGCCCGGTCTGCGAGACGCGCCGGTCGTCGAGACGCGCGTCTGCCAGTACGAGAACACCCCGCACGGCGACTTCCTCATCGACCGCCACCCGGACTTCGAGAACGTCTGGCTCGTCGGCGGAGGCTCCGGCCACGGCTTCAAGCACGGCCCGGCGCTCGGCGAGTACGTCGCCGGCCGGGTCACGCAGGCGGACGCCGACTCGGAGCCGCGCTTCGTCCTCTCCGCCGAGGGCCGGGCCCGGCAGCGCCTGGTGTACTGAGCTTCGCGCCGGGCGTTTCCATCCCCGGCCATACTCGGCCGTCGCGCCACCGGCGTGCGGACTCCTCACGCCCACGCGTGAACCTTTCCGCGTGCTGCGCCGTACTACAACATACCTAGCACTTCTACACGTGCCGTCTTACTTAATTGTAAAGGAGAGTATCAAATGACCCACAGCCTTATGTTAACCATCGCGTCGCTGCTCTCGATCCTCTTCTTTACGTTTCACCTGGCGGACGACATCGTCCGCGGGTTCGAGAAGGGAGGGGTCTCAAACCTCACCGCCGTGCCCATCTTCGTCGTCTGGCTGTACGGAGCGGTGGTGCTGGCCGGGCGGCGGTCGGGGTACGTCATCACCCTCCTCGCGTCGCTCCTCGCGTTGGCCGTCCCCCTCCTCCACATGAAGGGGGCGGGTGTCGGCGGCGACATCGCCAAGTCCAGCGGAGGCTTCTTCTTCATCTGGACCATCATCGCGCTCGGCGTGACCGCGCTCTTCTCCGTCATCCTCTCGGCGCGCGGACTGTGGGGCCTGCGCCGGGGACAGTCCCGTTAGTCCGACAACCCGAACCTCGCTATTCGCCGAAGCGTCACCCCGCCGAATGGCCGGGCACCGACCCACCCGTTCGGCTGATGTGCGACCCCGCGCGCTGTGGCACTCTTCGTCCGCGAAGTATTACCGTGGAACGGAGAATTATCATGCAAGCCAACAGCGCAGAACTTAAGGATTCAATCGCCGCGCTCTCGGCGCGGCTGGCGGGAGCGGTCGAGAGCGTCAGCCCCGCAATCGTCGCGTTGGACGCGCGCCCGCGCGTGCGGACGAGCGGCGTCATCTGGCGGCCGGGCGTCGTCGTCTCGACGAACCACACCGTCAGGCGCGACGAAGAGATTACCGTCACGCTGCACGACGGGCGGGAGGTGAAGGCGACGCTCGCCGGGCGCGACGCCGGGACCGACCTCGCGGTGTTACGCCTTGAAGAAGGTGCTGACGCGGGAGTCGCGGCGGGCGGCCCGGCCCGATTCCTAGACGCCTCGGCGCTCAAAGTAGGGCACCTCGTGCTCGCCGTCGGGCGCGCGTACCCCGAGCACGGCGTCGGCGCGAGCTTCGGCATCGTCGGCCTCCTGGGCGAGAGGTGGCGCACGTGGCGGGGAGGCGAGATAGACCGCCTCGTCCGGCCGGCGGTCACCATCTTCATCGGCTTTTCCGGCGGCGCGCTCATCGACACCGAAGGTCGAATCGTCGGCGTCAACACGACGGCGCTGGCGCGGGGGACGGGGGTGACCGTCCCGGCTTCGACCGTCGAGCGCGTGGTCGAACAACTGCTCGCGCGGGGCCGCGTCGCGCGCCCATACCTGGGCGTCGGGAGGTATCTGGTCGCGTTGCCTGAAAAGCTGCGCGAGAAATCCGGCCTGCCGCAAGCCGTCGGCCTGTTGATGCTTTCCGTCGAACCGGGGGGGCCGGCGGACGAGGCGGGCATCATCGTCGGCGACATTCTGCTCGCGCTCGGCGGGACGCCGGTCGCGGACTCGGATGACGTGCGGGAGATGCTCTCCGGGAGGGCGGTCGGCGACACGTTGAAGGCGAAAATCCTGCGCGGCGGGGAAGTCAAAGAAGTTGAAATCACTTTAGGCGAGCGCCCGACGCGCAGGAGGTGAGCGGAACAAAGTTGGGCGCGCGCAGGAGAGTCGGCGGCGACGGGTTTGGCGAAGCGGCGACCGTATTCATCGTCGCCGCTTCGGACGTAGTGCGCGCCGGACTCGCGTCGCTCGTCGAGTCGGACGCACGGTTCACCGTCGTGGGGGGCGCGGCGGACTTGCCGGAGTTCGCGGCGCGGAGCGTGGAGGGCGCGGCGCCGGACGTGGTCGTCTACGACGCGGAGAGGCAGGACGAGAGGGCGCTCGACGCCCTGCGGGCGTTCTTCGACGACGCGGACGAAGGCGGGGGCGCCCCCGCCTTCGTCGTGGTCGGCGCCGAACCGGGCGGGGTGTTGACGGACGCCCTGCGCGCCGGCGTCGTGCGCGCCCTCCTGCCGCGCGCGGCCGCGGGCGGCGAAATCATCGCGGCGGTCGAGGCCGTCTCCGCCGGGCTCTTCGCGCTCGACGCGGAGACGTTCGCCGACCTGTTCTCGACGACGACTTCGGCCGGGAGCGAGCCGCCGGGTGCCCGACTCGACGAATGGGCGCGGACGCCGTCCGGGCCGGAGCCGGACGCCCTGACCCCGCGCGAACGCG
>DAIRFV010000353.1:0-5782 GCA_036794905.1 Pyrinomonadaceae bacterium
TTCTTATACTCGCGCCGCGCCCAGTAGAGGCCGCCGAGGTAGTAGTGCGCGCGGGCGGCCGAGTCGCCGCCGAGCTTGATCGACTGCTGGAACTCGCGCTCGGCCTCCGACTGGTTGCGCTGCGCCTCGGCCGCGTCCGAAGCCTTCAGGCGCATCAGCGCGACGCCGAGGTACATGTGCGCCTGCGCCGACTTGTCCATCCGCTTGAGCGAGCGCCGGAACTGCTTCTCGGCCTCGGCGTAGTCCTTCCGCTCCAACGAGGCGAGGCCGTAGTTGAACTGCACCTGCGGGTCGTCGGGCAGCGCCCTGGCGGCGAGCTTCGCCTCCTCGACGGCCTTGTCGAGCGCGCCGGCCCTCAGGTGGATCAGCGCCAGCTCGTTGTGCGCCAGCCCGAACTGCGGGTGCTGCGCGACGGCCTCCGCGAGCAGCGTCTGCGCCTTCGCGCCGTCGCCCTTGCGCGCGGCCTCCTGCGCCTTGACGTAGAGCTCGACGGCCGCCGCCGGCACGCCCGCGAGCGCCGGGTTCGCCTCGGGCCTGAGCCGCAGGTAGACGGGCACGTTGGCCTTCTCCGTCAGGCCGCCGAGGTAGACCGACTCGCGCATCACCTCGTAATCCTTGCCGGCGTCGATGGTCAGCTCGTAGGGGCCGGGCTCAAGGTTGTTGAAGATGAAGACGCCGTCCTCGCCCGCGGTGGCCGAGCGCGTGCCGCCGTTCGAGCTGGAGAGCGAGATGCGGACGCGCGACTCTGGCAGGCGGCCCGTCGGGCTGATGACGTGCCCCTGGATGGAGCGCGTGCCGCCCGCCGTCCCGCCGCCGGCATCGCCGCGGTGCGCGCCGATGCCCTGCGCCCACGCCCCCGCCTGCGCGGCGAAGAGCAGGACGGCGACGAAGAGCAGGCGCGGGAGTGTGAAGAGGGGGTGCGAAGTTCTTACAGACACTTTCTTAAACTCCTTGAAAGGGGTTGCGCCGACGCGGCAAGCGGGTCAGTGCCACCCGCGGTGGCGGGCGGGTCTACCGTTTACGACTTGATGATTATAATGAGAGCGCCACTCTCATCAATCACCCGTCATGCGCCGAGGTTCACCGGCTCCCGCGGATGGTGCCGACGCTCCGGCGACGTGCCGGGCTTAAACTCCCGACTGTTCAACTGCGGCGCGCTGGGCGGCGAGGAGCGTCTGGAGCCCGCCGCGCGCGAGCGCGAGCAGCGCGTCCATCTGCTCCTGCGTGAACGGCTCGCCCTCGGCCGTGCCCTGTAACTCGACGAAGCGGCCGTCGCCCGTGCAGACGACGTTCATGTCCACCTCGGCGCGCGAGTCCTCGTCGTACTTGAGGTCGAGGAGCGGCGTGCCCGCGACGACGCCGACGCTGACGGCCGCCACCTCGCCCGTGAACGGCAGGACTGAAAGCCTATTTTCCCTGACGAGGCGGCGGCAGGCAAGCACCAGCGCGACGTAGGCGCCCGTGATGGCGGCGGTGCGCGTGCCCCCGTCGGCCTGGAGCACGTCGCAGTCAACCGTGATCGTGCGCTCGCCGAGTTTCGAGAGGTTCGTCACGGCGCGCAGGGAGCGGCCGATGAGCCGCTGTATCTCGTGCGTGCGCCCGGAGGGGCCGCCCCGCCCCGTCTCGCGCTGCGTGCGCTGCGGCGTGGCGCGCGGCAGCATCGAGTACTCGGCCGTCAGCCACCCCTGCCCCGAGTTGCGCCGGAAGGGCGGCACCCGGTCGTCGAGCGTGGCCGTGCAGATGACGCGCGTCTGCCCCATCTCGATGAGCGCCGAGCCCTCGGCGAAGGGCATGAAGCCGGGCGTGATGCGCAGCTCGCGCAGCGCGTCCGCGGCGCGGCCGTCGGTGCGCGTGTAAATCTTGCTAGCGGGGTTGAAGCTCATCGTGCCCCCAGACCTCGACGGCTTCGAGCCTGCGCGGCGCCGCGCCGAGGAAGCGCTCGGCGACGTGCGCGAAGCGCTCGGCCGCGTCCGTCACGTAAAAGTGGTCGAGGTCGTCGCACAGGTAGCGCGCGTGCGCCCCGGCCTCGCGCAAGTCCCTCAGCTCCTGCGTCGCCGTGCGCCGCAAGTCCTCTTTGTCGATCAGCGCTTCGACGGCCTCGGCCGCCGCCTCGCCGGAATCGATCAAACGCACGCCGGGGCCGACGGCCTCCTGAATCACGCCCCGCAGGATCGGGTAGTGCGTGCAGCCCAAGACGAGCGCCGCGACCCCGCGCCCGCGCATCTCGGCGAGGTACTCTTCGGCGACCATGCGCGCCACCTCCGAGTCGGCCCAGCCCTCTTCGGCCAGCGAGACGAAGAGCGGGCAGGCGCGCTCGTGAACTTCAGTCCCGGGCGCGAGCGCGCGGATGGCCTTGCTGTACGCGCCGCTCCTGACGGTGGACTCGGTGGCGACGACGCCGACCGCAGCGCCGCCGGCCGCCTCGCGCACGGCCGCGCGCGCGCCCGGCCCGATCATGCCGACGACGGGGACCGAGACGGCCGCGCGCACCGCGGGCAGGGCCAGCGCCGACGCCGTGTTGCACGCGACGACGAGCAGCTTGACGCCGCGCGAGACGAGGAACCGCGCGTTCTCGATGGCGTAGCGCTCGACCGTCGAGAGCGACTTCGTCCCGTAGGGGACGCGCGCCGTGTCGCCGAGGTAGACGTAACGCTCCGTCGGCAGGCGCGCGTGCAGCGCGCGGTAGACCGTCAGGCCGCCGACGCCGCTGTCAAAAATTCCGATGGGAAGATTGCGATCCAAACCTTTTGCAGAGGGGCGGAGCGCGGCTCAGACGAAAATCTCCGACACCTGACACCGAAAGCCCGGCATCACGTCGCCGCCGTCCAACTCGTCACCTTCCGACAGGACGGTCACGTCCTTTATCGAGCGATAGACCGACACGACCCGCTGCGGCGGGTTGACGATCCAGACCGCGCGGGTGCCGGCGTCGAGCCAGTCCTTGACCTTCTCACTAACCTCGTCATAGGTATCGCCGGGGCTGACCACTTCGACGGCGAGGTCGGGGTATGTCTGCCAGAAGTTTTTCGGGATGCCCGTCTCGGGAATTCTCTCGCGGCGGACGAAGGCAATGTCCGCCGCCCGAACGGTGTCGGGGTCGGAGGCGATCTTGAACCCCGTCTCGGCACCGAAGCCCTGTCCGAGGTTCTCAGCCTTTATGTGTGGCGCGAGCATCCCGGATAAATTCCAGACAATCGCGCCGTGCTCTGTGCCTGCGGGAGACATCTTTCGCAGCTCTCCTTTCACCAGCTCGTATCGGAAGCCGTCGTCCGGCATCGCGAAGAGCTCGCTGGCGGTCGAGCGTTGAAGTGTCGTGGTCATGGTGTCCCTCCGTGACGGCCCGCGGGTGAAAGAAGGCGGCCGGTTCGAGCCGCGATGTTATCACACCGCGCGCCGAACCGGCCGCCCGCTCAATTTCAGAAGCCCTCTGTGCGTACGCCGCGCGCTCAGTTCGAACTCGTGGCCGCCGCGGCGTTCGAGCTGGCGGCCGTCGCGGCCTTCTTGCGGAGGTTGGGGACGAAGCCCGAATCGACGGTCTCGCCGGTGCGCGAGATGACCTGGAAGTGCATCTCGTCCTTGACCACCTCGACGAGCATGAAGGAGAGGTCTGTGTCGAAAGCCTTCTCGGTGAGCGGCGAGCCCTTCTTCACGTCGCCCTCGCGCAGTTTGCCGCCCGCGCCCGAGATGAAGTAGTAGATGCCCTTCTGCGGCTTGACGCGCTCGTAGAAGTGCTCGTGCCCGGCCAGCACGACGTTGACGCCGTACTTGACGAAGAGCGGCTCGACCACCTCGCGCACGCCCGACGACGACCCGTGCTTGCCGCCCGAGGAGTAAGGCGGGTGGTGGAAGAAGGCGACCTTCCAGTCGGACGTGTCGCCCTTCAGCTTCTCCTCCAACCACGCGAGCTGCTTCTTGTCCATGTAGTTGCTGTTGAGCGCGTAGAAGGAGACCTGACCCTTCTTGAACTGGTAGTACTCCTCGCCGTTCATGTTGAAGTGCTCGTAGAAGCGCTGGTTCGACTCGTCGTGGTTGCCGAGCGAGGCGTAGAACTTCACCTTCTGGTCGAGCAGATGCTTATACACGTCCTCGAACTTCACCTTGTAGTCGGCGGCCTTCTCGCCCCCGTACATGTTGTCGCCCATCAGCAGCGCGAACTCGAAGGGGAACGACTGCCGGTAGCGGAGCATGACGGCGGCCAGCTCGTTCTGCTCGCGGGCGCCCGTGCCCGTGTCGCCGACGACCATGAAGCGGACTGAATCTTCGGCCAGCGGCAGCGTCAACCTAACGGGGGCGGCCGCGACCTGGCTCCCGCGGGCCTGCGTCTGGCCGAGCGCGGGCGCGGCCGGCGCGAGGCAAAAGAGTGCGCCGGCCGTCAACAACGAAGCGAGGATGCGTCTCATTGGTTTCTCCACTCCTGAACTGTTCGTCCTACGGTTACGGCAGGGCGTCGGGCATGAAGTCCACGATGAGCCCGTTCTCCCTATCCATCAAAAGCATGTTGCGCCCGACATAGCGGTACCGCATCTGCTTCGGCAGTTGCGGGAGCCTGAGCAGGAGGGTGGGCGGCATCTCCAGCATCTCCTGCGACTCGGGGTACGGCTGGTTGACGCGCAGCGGGACGGACTTGACCTCGGACTCGAGCACCGTCTCCCGCACCTCCTGCTTGACCCTCGTCGGCGTCTCGGACTTGATGACCTCGCGGATGTGCGCCGCCAGCGCGGGCACGAACAGGTCGCCCGGCTTGGCGGAGGCGCGCGCGGCCTGCACGGCCTTCTGGAGCGCCATCTTGTGCGCCTCGATCTGCTCGGGCTTGGCGTCCTTCGGGAGCTTCGGCATCTTGCCCTCGATGCCCTCGCGCATGGAGACGTACTCCTTCACGCGCGCCTCGAAGGCTTCGAAGGCCGCCTTGTGCTCCGGTGAGACGGTGACCTGCGTGGCCGCGGGCGTCTGCGCCGCGGCTGGGCGCGCGGCGGGCGCCGCCGACGCCAAAAGCGCCAGGGCGAGCCCCGCCGCAAGGCTTCCGACTAAGCTTCTTTTCGGTTTCATCGCGTTTCTAAATTGCAAGCGCGGTGCCAGCGCGCGGCGCCCGCGGGCGCCGCCGCGCCGCGCCGCTTACCCTTTACGGATGAGCCGATTGAGGCGCGCGGGCGCCGCCACGGTTCGCCGGCCCGCGTGTCCGGCTGCGAACGCTTGTCGGACACGGGAGTCCTCTGAGGCTACACACGCCCCCGGTTTCGGCGACGCTCCAACAGAAAAAGCGGCGGGGCTTCCCTTCCGAGAAGCCCCGCCGCTTTTTCGTTCGATGGAGGCGCCGAGAATCGAACTCGGGTCCAAAAGCTGACGCCGGTGGAATCTACACGCTTAGCCGCTTCTCCTGTGCCGGTCTTGCTCCGGCGTGTTCGCCGCCCGCGGGTAAGTGAAGCGTCGAAGACCCCGCGTGCGCCTAGCCCAGAATTTTCTCGCCCGGCGCGCCTGAGCACGCGCGCCAGACCAGCTCAACTGAGTGACGCCCCGCTCCGCTTCGCTTGAGCAACTCGCGGTGGGACGCTCGCTATGTGGCTAAGATAACTTAGGCCGCGAGAGCTAACTCGTTAGAGTTCGCATTTGTGTTTTTCTACGCTTATTAACGGGCCGCATAGAACGCCCGGCATGCATCCGTCCGACGATCCAAGCCCCTGTCGAGACCTATCGCCCCCTCAACTCGCACATCACTTTAGATGCGCGAGCCCGATTATAGATGCCACCCGCGCCTGGGACAAGGGGAGGGGTGCTGGGTGCTGGG
>DAIRFV010000085.1:0-21012 GCA_036794905.1 Pyrinomonadaceae bacterium
CCTTGCGGCCGAGGTCGATCTCGGCGACGCGGATGTTGCCCTGCGCGTCGCGGTCAACGTCCTGAAGCTCGGCCACCACCTCCGGGTCGAAGAGCTCGACCAGCGCCTCCGCCAGCAGCACGACGCCGTGCGAGCGCCCCATCGCGCGCCGCTTGATGATGGAGCCCTCGACCACGTCGCAGATGTCCGCGAGCGAGACGCGGTCGCGGCGGAACTCCTCGGGGATGATGGTGCAGGTGGCGCTCGCGGCCTTGCCGATGCCGAGCGTGAGGTGGCCTGTGGGCCGCCCCATCGTCACGCCCAGGTACCACCGACCCGTCGTCTTCGCGTCCTCCATCAAACGCTGGACGAGCTGCACGCCGACGTGGCGCGCCGTCTCGAAGCCGAGCGTGGAGACCGAGAGCGGGAGCGAGAGGTCGTTGTCGATGGACTTCGGCACCTGCACGACCTTGATGGCGCCGCCGGTCGCGCGCTCGACGGCCGCGGAGCTGCGGACGAGGTCGTCGCCGCCGACGGTGACGAGCGCCTCGATGCCGAGCTTGCGCAGCGCGGCGACCGTGTTGTCGAGGCTCTCGGGGTCGCGCGTGATGTCGGTGCGCGCGGTGCCGAGGATGCTCCCGCCGTCGAGGTGGATGCGCGAGACCTCGTCGATGGTCATCTCGTGCTGCTCGTCCGTGTAGCGCTGCGACAGCCACTCGAAGCCGTCGTGGAAGCCGACGGGCGTGCAGCCCATCTTGATCGCCTCGATGACGACGGCGCTGATGACGCCGTTCGTGCCCGGAGCCGGCCCGCCGCCGACGAGGATGCCGATTCTTTTAATAGCCATAAGATAAGTAGTAGGTGTCGGGTGTCGGGTGTCGGGTGTTTGGCGAAAGCCGCTGACGTTCTTATCCGACACCCGACACCCGACACCTAAGCAACGTGCCCGCTCAAATAACCGAACTTGTCGCGGAACTCTTCCGGGGTCAGGTTGCCGGCGCCGGCGAGCTTCGAGACCCAGTAGGCGTCTTCGAAGTCTTCGGGTTCGAGCCGGATCATGTACTCGCGGGCGACGCGGTAGCCCTCGCTCTCGGTGTTGACCATGCGGACGCGCGTGCGCCCCGTGCCGGGCTCGCGGATGTCGTTGAAGGCGATGGGCACCATGCGGCCGCCCTGGACGCTGACCATCGCGTCGGAGCCGCCCGCGAGCAGGAAGCGGACGGCGGCGTACCCGAGGTCGCGGCAGTAGGCGGCGTCGAAGGGGATCGGGTCGGCGCAGCGCAGCTCGTAGCCGATGTTCTTGTTCGTAATCGTCACGCGCAGGCCGCGCGCGGCGAGGCGCCCCTGCACCTCGACCTTGACGCGGCGCGCGAGGTCAACTTCGGCGAAGCGTATGTGGCCGTGCTCGTCGCGCTCCACGTCCTGCAACTCGGCCAGCTCCGCGGGGTCGAGCTTCTCGATCAAACCCTCGGCGAGGACGGCGACGCCGAAGGGCTTGCCCATCGCGCGGCGCTTGATGATGGCGCCCTCGACGATGTCGCAGATGTCTGAGAAGGCGACCGTCTCGCGGTCCGTGAACTCCTCGCCGATGACGGTGAGCGTGGCGCCGGCGGCCTTGCCGATGCCGAGCGCGAGGAAGCCGGCCTTGCGCCCCATCGCGACGACGGCGAACCAGCGCTTGGTCGAGCGCGCGTCCTCCATCAAATTCTGCACCAGCTCGACGCCGACGTGGCGCGCCGTCTGGTAGCCGAAGGTCGGGATGTGCGAGGGGAGCGGCAGGTCGTTGTCGATGGTCTTGGGGACGTGGACGACCTTGATCTCGTGGCCGGAGCGTTCGGCGACGAAGCTCGAAGAGAGCGCGGTGTCGTCGCCGCCGATGGTGACGAGGTGCGTGACGCCTAAAGAGCGCAGCGTCTCGATGACGGCGCGCGTGGCCTTCTCGGACTTGGTCGGGTTGTCGCGGGCGGTGCCGAGGACGCTTCCGCCGCGCAGGTGTATGCGCGAAACGTCCTCGATGCGGAGGCGGCGGACGTGCGACGAGTCCTCGCGCATGAGCCACTTGAAGCCGTCCTGCACGCCGAGGACTTCGAAGCCGGTGTTGATGGCCTCGATGGCGGCGGCCGAGATGACGGCGTTGATGCCGGGCGCCGGCCCGCCGCCCACGATGATGGCCAGAACCTTTTTGTCAGACATGCCGAGCGGACTGCCCTTCGGTGCGTTTGATGAAAACAGGAATTGTACCGGAGCGTGCGGGGTTATCAAATCGCGGGCGGGAAAATCGAAGGCCGCATAAATATTAGAAATAGGCTTATTAATTAAGCAGATCCGACTTTGCTCGTTGACCGTTGCGGCTGACCCGGCCCGTCAGTTTAATTCGGAAGCACGAGTGGGATCGTAGCTCAAAATCGTTATAATCTCGGAAACGATAAATCCGGTTCGAAGGGGGCAGCGGATGGAGCAGAGAGAGTTGGGCAAGAGCGGCCTGAAGGTCTCGGCGCTGGGGCTGGGCTGCATGGGGATGTCGGAGTTCTACTCGGGGCGCGACGACGAAGAGTCTGTGGCGACGATCCAACGCGCGCTTGAGCTGGGCGTCAACTTCCTCGACACGGCCGACATGTACGGCGTGGGGCGCAACGAGGAGCTGGTCGGGCGCGCGGTACGCGGGCGGCGCGACAGCGTAGTGCTGGCGACGAAGTTCGGGAACGTGCGCGGCGAGGACGGGAGCTTCCTCGGCGTCTCGGGCCGGCCCGAGTACGTGCGCACGGCGTGCGAGGCTTCGCTCCGGCGCCTGGGCGTTGACGTGATAGACCTCTACTACCAGCACCGCGTTGACCCGAACACTCCCATCGAGGAGACGGTCGGCGCGATGTCGCGTCTGGTCGAGGAGGGGAAGGTGCGTTACCTCGGCCTCTCCGAAGCGTCGGCCGAGACCGTCAGGCGCGCGGCGGCAGTCCACCCCATCGCGGCCTTGCAGAGCGAGTATTCTTTGTGGACGCGCGACGTGGAGGCGGAGATTCTGCCCGCGTGCAGGGAACTGGGCGTCGGGTTCGTGGCCTACAGCCCGCTCGGGCGCGGATTTTTGACGGGGCGTTTCGAGAAGCCGGAAGACCTGCCCGAAGACGACCGGCGCCGACAGTTTCCGCGCTTCAGCGAGGAGAATTTCGGCCAGAACATGCGGCTCGTCGAGCGCGTCCGCGAGGTCGCGGCGGAGAAGGGTTGCAAGCCCTCGCAGCTCGCGCTCGCGTGGGTGCTGGCGCAGGGGCCGGATGTCGTGCCGATACCGGGGACGAAGCGTCGCACTTACCTCGAAGAGAACGTCGGCGCGGTCGCCGTCGGGCTGACGGCCGAAGACCTCGCGCGCATCGAAGAGGTGTTGAGCATAGAGTCGGTGGCGGGCACGCGCTACCCCGAGCAGTCTATGGGCACGCTCAACCGTTGAAGACTTAAGAGTCGATTAGAAAAGAATCGGCGCTCCTTAAAAAAGGAGCGCCGATTCTTTTGTGAGCGTGCCCAAGTCTGGGGCAAGGAACTGATATCAACTCGTCACGCGCGCCGCCCTCACACCCACTCAAGAGCCGCCCGCGCCTTCCCCTCCGCGCTTAGACCGTCCGACGGCCCGCCAAGAGGTTAATCACGAAGACGACGAGAGCCACCACGAGCAGCAGGTGAATCAAACCGCCGCCGACGCCGCCGATAAGACCCAGCAGCCAGAGCACAAGCAGAATTACCAGAATCGTCCAAAGCATTCTACAAACCCTCCCTTTGGTTTCAGAAGTTGTTCAAACCGACCCACCGTCCCTCCCGGTCGGACACTCACAGGGCAACGGCTATGCCAGCACCGCGCGGCGGCGGCCCGGATGAATCAAACGCCTGAAACTGCGGGACTTAGTCGTAGCAACACCCCGCCGGCATGCAGGTGAGCTGATGGCGTCCGGGTGTACTGATAACGAGTCGGCCGTGTTTACTTTCGCATCATCATCAGTCTGGCAGCGCCTGACGGGTGGGCGCACCATCGCGTCGCCCGCCTTGCACTGGAACGCCTCGGCGAAGGCCGGCATATTCGAGAGCGGGCCGTTGACGCGGAAGCGACCCAGAGGGTGTGAGTCGGTGGCGACGCGCTGGCGCGCGGCCTCGGGGCGGATGTTCTGCGCCCAGACCTGCGCCCACCCGAGGAAGAAGCGCTGCTCGGGCGTGAAGCCCGCGATGGCCTTCGGCCGCGGCTTGCCTTCCAGAGACTTTTGGTAAGTGACGACATGCCCCGCAAAAGTGATAAACGGTCAGCCCGGGTCGCCATTCACTTTCTTCCTGAAACGGTATGTTAACCGCCCTGCCCACGTCTGGAAGGAAATGGAGATAGAAGAAAAGGCCACTATTGCTAGTGACCTTAACTTATTGACTGCATTGATGAGCCGGACAGGGATCGAACCTGTGACCCGCTGATTAAGAGTCAGCTGCTCTACCAACTGAGCTACCGGCCCGCGTGCGGGAACAAAATTACACGGGGGGCGGAGGCGATGTCAAACGCGCGGGCGGAGAAGGGGGGGCGGGGAAGCGGAGGAAACATCCCCGCCCTTCGGTGACCTTCAGCGCACGAGGCGCTCCGCGGGAATCCGCTTGTCCACGACGGGGCGCGCGGGCGCGTTCGCCAGCTCGGAGGCGAGGATGAAGACGGTGCGCGCGATGTTCTGCATCTTCCGGTAGTCGATCTTGTCGGCGCTGTCCGTCGGGCGGTGGTAGTCCTCGTGGACGCCGTCGAAGAAGAAGACGATGGGCACGCCGTGCTTGGCGTAGTTGAAGTGGTCGCTGCGGTAGAAGAGGCGCTCCGGGTCGTTCGGCTGGTCGTAGTGGTAGTTGTACTTCAGGTTCAGGTACTCGCGGTTGACGGTCTCGCTCAGGTCGCCGAGCTGCGTGCTCATCATGCGCGAGCCGATGACGTAAATCTCGTCCGGGCCCGAGAGCATCCGGTTGGCCGGGTTCGTGTCGCCCTCCTTCTTGCTGCGCCCGATCATGTCGATGTTGAGCTGCGCGACGACTTGATTCAGCGGCACCGTCGGGTAGCGCGTGAAGTACTCCGAGCCCCACAAGCCCTTCTCCTCGCCCGTGTGCCAGACGAAGAGGATGGAGCGCTTCGGGCGCGGCCCCTTCGTGAAAGCCTCGGCCATCGCGAGCAGACTGGTCGTCCCCGAGCCGTCGTCGTCCGCGCCGTTGCAGATCGAGTCGTCCCCGACGGGGCGACAGCCCGAGGCGCCCTCCGCGCCCACGTGGTCGTAGTGCGCCCCGAGCGCGACGTACTCGCCCTTGAGCTTCGAGTCCCGGCCCTCGATCACGCCGACGACGTTCTGCGTGCTCGACTCCGTCACCGCGAGCTTGACGTTCAGACGCAGACGCTTCTCGGCGCTCAGCGCGAACGCCTTCGGCTGCACGCCGCCCGCCGGGGCCTGCGAGAGCTTGAGTAAGCCGGCGCCGTCCAGCGGCTCGCCCGCGAAGAGCGCTTCGAGCATCGCGCGCGAGGGGAGGATCGTGACCAGCCCCGTCGCGGGCGCCGCCGGCTCCTCATCCTCTTCGTCGTCCGCCGCGACGCCTTCGAGGCGCGGGACGGCGTAGGAGGCGCGCGCCATCCGGAACACGCCGTAGCGCCAGCGCCGGTCGAAGTTGCGCGGGACGATGACGAGGGCGCGCGCGCCGTGCTTCTGCGCGTAGCTGACGGGGCTCTCCCAGTCGCCGGCGCGCAGAGACGAGACGGCGACGCCCGGCGGCGGCGCGTTCCCGTCGCCCGAGACGACGACGATGCGGTCGCGCACGTCTATGCCCTCGTAGGGGTTGACGTTCTGAGACTTGATGACCCAGCCGTAGCCCGCGTAGACGAGGGGCGCGTCGGCCTCGCCGCTCGTGCGGCCCGCGGGCAGGAAGTCAACGCCGATGCGGAAGGAGCGTTCGCCGAGCTGCGCCGTCGAGTTCTCGCGATCGACCACCGTCCTGGTCAGCGCGATGCTCTGGAAGTAGGAGCCCTTGTCGCCCGCGGGCTTGACCTTGAGCTTCTTGAGGCGGTCGGCGATGAACTGCGCGGTCTTGTCGAGCCCGGGCGAGGGCGTGTCGCGCCCCGCGAACTCGTCCGAGGCGATGACGTACAGAATCTCCTTCATCGCCTCGGACGTGATGCGCTCGGCGGCCGCGCGCGCGGCCGCGAAGTAGGGCGAAGGCGCCCCCGCCCCCGCCGCCGCGACGCGCGCGCCCTGCGGCTGCTGCGCGAGCGTCGCGGGCAGCGGCGGCACAAACAGGCTGGCCAGCACCAGGCCGACCGTAGTCAATCTACGCATGCTTCCTCCAAACGATTATGTCTGCTGCGATGAGTGCAGGTTGACTCCGATGATAAACCGGCGGGGGGGCGTTTGCCAGCCGTTAAGTGATGAAAGGGAAGCGAGGAGTGTTGAGATGCGCCTGGCACGACTCGAACGTGCGGCCCCCTGCTCCGGAGGCAGGTGCTCTATCCACTGAGCTACAGGCGCGCGGGAGGCATTCTCGCATAGAAGCCGGCGGGGAGCCAAACGGCGGGCACGAGGGCCTGAGTGAAACGTGACGGGTTCGACGACGCGGGCGGCGAGTTTTGTACGCTGGGGGGCTTTACGGCGGCGGCGGAAGTGATAAAAAGAGGGCGCCTACCCCAAAGACATCTCGCCCCCGAGCCCGACCGCTCTCCCCCATAGATTTCAGGCCGCCGTGCGCGCGGCCGCAGTACGTGCAGAGGAGGCACAGAAAGTGGAGAGAAGAGACGCGAACGTGATGCTTTCGATACTGGCGCTGGGGCTGGCCTTCGCCTTCGTCCTGGCCCCGAGGACTGAGGGCGGGCAGAGCCAGCGCGGCGAGTGCCAACAGACCTGCGAGCGGCAGTACCAGGAGTGCCGGCGCGGGGCGAACGCCAACCAGGATGCCTGCCGCCAAACCTTCGACACCTGCCGCGCCGGCTGCCGCGACATCCGCGGCAACCAGAACACCAACGGCAACACGAACGGGAACACGAACACGAACGGCAACACGAACACGAACGGCAACACGAACACGAACGGGAATATGAACTCGAACGGCAACATGAACTCGAACACGAACATGAACTCGAACACGAACGGGAACATGAATGCCAACGGGAACATGAATGCCAACGGGAACATGAATGCCAACGGGAACATGAACTCGAACACCAACGGGAACATGAACACCAACACGAACTCCAACTCGAACAACAACAACAGCGTCGGCAGGTTGTACAGGTAGCCGGCCGCCGCTCGGCGCTCAAGGCGCTTCGACAAAAGGGGACGCGCGCGTCGCTCGCGCGTCCCCTTTTGCCGTCCACAACTCGTCCTCGGCGCCGCCTCTCTGATCACCCGGCTCCTTTTGCCCGCGCCGCGCACGCTCGGCTACAATGCGTCGGATCGTAGCCAGCCGTTCTCTCCAGCGACTTGAACTAGCTCGAAGCCATAATCCGTCCCCTGTGAGGTGAAACTGTGTCCAGAAGATTCCCAGCGCTGCTCCTGACCCTCTCCGTCCTGCTCTCGGCGTTTGTGCCGGCGCGGGGCCAGAACCAGCAGGACAAGGACAAGCAACTGCAAGACGCGCAGAAGAAGATCGAGCAGTTGCAGGAGGCCGTGAAGAAGCCCGAGCCCTGGGACGTCGAGGGCGACCACGGCCCGACGACGACAATCGAGTTCGACACGGACGAGGGCACCTGGATGAGCTGCGACGTCTCGCCCGACGGGCGCACCATCGTCTTCGACATCCTCGGCGACATCTACCGGATGCCCATCAACGGGGGGAAAGCGGAACTGCTCCTCGGCGGCGCTTCGTGGGAGTGGCAGCCGCGCTTCTCGCCCGACGGGAAGTGGATCGCCTACACCTCCGACCGCGACGGCGGCGACAACATCTGGGTGATGGACGCCGACGGCCAGAACCGCCGCCAGGTGACGAAGGAGACGCAGCGCCTCCTGAACACGCCCGACTGGACTTCGGACGGCCAGTACATCCTGACGCGCAAGCATTTCGTGGACACGCGCTCGCTCGGCGCGGGCGAAATCTGGATGTACCACGTCAACGGCGGCGGCAAGGGCGTGCAGTTGACCGAGCGCCCGAACTGGACGGCCAACATCGGCGAGCCGGTCGCAGACCCGAAGGGGCGCTTCGTCTACTTCGTCGCCAGCACGGCCTTCGACTACAACAAGAACGTCTACGACAGCATCTACTGGATCGACCGCTACGACACGCAGAAGGGGCGCCGCTCGACCTTCGTCCGCGGCGCGGGCGGGAGCGTGCGCCCGGCCATCTCGCCCGACGGCAAGTACCTCTCCTTCATCCGCCGCGTCGGGTTGAAGAGCGCCCTCTTCCTCCGCGAGATAGACACCGGCCGCGAGTGGGCCGTTTACGACGGCCTCACGCACGACCAGCAGGAGACCTGGGCCGTCTACGGCACGTACCCCGGCTACAGTTGGACGCCCGACGGCAAATCAATCGTCATCACCGCGGGCGGCAAGTTCGTGAACGTTGACGTTGCTTCAAAGAAGGCGACGCCGATTCCCTTCAACGCGCACGTCTCGCAGAAAATCACAGAAGCGGTTCGCTCGCCCGTCAAGGTCGCGCCCGCGAGCGAGCGCGCGAGGCTCCTGCGCTGGGCGCAGCGCGGGGCGGGGCGCGTCATCTACAGCGCCCTCGGCAAGCTCTACGTGAAGGAGGGCGACGCCGCGCCGCGCCGACTCTTCAACACGAACTATCTTGAGTACGCGCCGAGCTTGAGCGCCGACGGCGGGCAGTTGACGTTCGTGACGTGGAGCGACGCGGAGAAGGGCGCGGTCTGGACGGCCAACGCCGACGGCACCAACGCGCGACGGCTCACCACGGTGGGCGACCAGTACGCCAACCCCGTCTTCTCGCCCGACGGGAAGAAGATCGCTTATCTGAAGGGGCGCGGCAGCGTCTACCACGAAGAGGATTTGGCGAGCGACTCGACCTTCGAGATTCATTACTGGGACGGCTCGCGCCACAACTACGTGATGGACTTGCAGAGCCGCGGCACCAACGCGCGCATGCCCGTCCTCTCGTTCGACCGCGACGGCGAGCGCATCTACTTCATGGAGGCGGGCGGCGGCCCCGGCGCCGGGCCGACCGAGCCCGCGCGGTTCATCACCTACCTGTCGAGCGTCAAGCTCGCCGGCGACGACTCGCGCCGGCACATCGAGGGCAGCTACGTCACGGAGATCGTGCCCTCGCCCGACGGCAACTGGGTCTTCTTCAAGGAGCAGCACAAGCTCTACGTCGCGCCGCTGCCGAAGGTCGGCAAGACCGTGCGTTTGAGTTCGACCGAGACGGGCGTGCCCGTCCGCCCCGTCTCGGCCACCTCGGGCGACTGGCTCGCGTGGTCTGCCGACAGCAGGACGGTCGGGTGGACGGCCGGCGAGAACTTCTACGAGCAGTCGCTCGACAACGTCCTGCGCGCGCTCGCCAAGGACGAGAAGGCGCCCGCGCCGCGGAAGACCGTCATCGGCTTCGACTTCGAGCCGGCGCGGCCGCGCGGCACCGTCGCCCTCACCAACGCGCGCATCGTGACCATGCGCGGCGACGAGGTGATCGGGAAGGGCACCGTGCTCGTCGAGGACAACCGCATCAAGGAGGTCGGGGCGCGCGTGAACATCCCCGCCAACGCGAAGCGCATCGACCTCGCGGGCAAGACCGTCATCCCCGGCCTCGTGGACGTGCACGCGCACATGAGCTACGACACGCTCGACATCATCCCCGAGAAGCAGTGGCCCTACTGGGCCAACCTCGCCTACGGGGTGACGACAACGCACGACCCCTCGGCCGCCACGCAGACCGTCTTCGCGCAGTCCGAGATGGTCAAGGCGGGCGCGATGACGGGGCCGCGCATCTTCTCGACCGGCTACATCCTCTACGGCGCCGAGAACCCGGAGAAGGCCGTCGTCAACTCCTACGACGACGCCCGCGCGCACCTCGAACGCCTGAAGGCCGTGGGCGCCTTCTCGGTCAAGAGCTACAACCACCTGCGCCGCGACAACCGGCAGCGCTTCATCCGCGCCGCGCGCGACTTGCAGATGATGGTCGTCCCCGAGGGCGGCTCGACGTGGGCCTACAACATGTCGATGATCCTCGACGGCCACACCGGCATCGAGCACGCCGTCCCCGTCGCCCCGCTCTACAAGGACGCGCTGACGCTGTTCGCGAAGAGCCGGACGGGGTACACGCCGACGCTCATCGTCGGCTACGGCGGCATCTGGGGCGAGAACTACTGGTATCAGCAGTCGAACGTCTACGAGAACCAGAAGCTGCTGCGCTTCACGCCGCGCGCGAACGTCGAGCCGCGCGCGCGGCGGCGGATGCACGTCTCGGGCGACGACTTCTATCACTTCGAGCTGGCGAAGACGGTCGGGGATTTAGTGAAGGCGGGCGGCAAGGCGCAGCTCGGCGCGCACGGGCAGTTGCAGGGCCTCGGCGTCCACTGGGAGCTTTGGATGCTACAGCAGGGGGGCTTGACGCCGCTGGAGGCGCTGCGCGCGGCGACGCTCCACGGCGCGCAGTACCTGGGCCTCGACGGCGACCTCGGCTCCATCGAGCCGGGCAAGCTCGCCGACCTCGTCGTGCTCGACAAGAACCCGCTCCAAGATATCAAGAACTCCGAGTCGGTGAGCCACGTCATGATTAACGGCGTGCTCTACAGCACGGACAACATGGACGAGGTCTATCCCAACCCGCGCCCGCGCCCGCCCTTCTTCTGGGAGCGCCGCGGCGAAGGCGTGCTGGCGGGCAGCGAACCGTGAGGAAGGGTGTTGGGTGTTAGGTGTTGGGTGTTGGGTAGAAGCCTGTTCTTCCCCAACACCCAACACCCAACACCCGGAACCCTTCTTACCGGCTCGTCTTCCTGTCTCCGTACGCGCCGCCGATCTGGCCGGTGCCCTGGCCGGCGACGTTGGGCTCGGTGGTGCCCTCGCCGTGATAGTCCTCGCCGGTGCGCGGCTTGCCCTCGCCCGCGTTGTCGGAGTTCGAGCCCTCGCCGGTCGACTCGTTCTTCGGGAAGCTCTCGCCGCCCTCGCGCTGTTCTGCCATCGTGCTCCTCCCCTGTCTGTAAAAGGTCATGTCGTACGGGATGCGTGCGCGGCCTCCGCCGCCCGGCTCGGGTGTCGCAAGGGACGTGCCCGAGGGCGAGGGCGTCCGGGAACTTCCGAAGCGGCGGGGCGTGTAAGAGGGCACCATGCGAGAGGTCGTGTTCGAGAGTCGCGCGTGCGGCGCGTGCGGGGCGAATGTCCCGGGCGGGCGTGGTGACGTGTACGTCTGCGCCGAACGGCGGGGCGGGGTGTTCTTCAGGAGGTGGGAGGAAGCGTTGCCGGGGAGTGTGACGCGCGAGCGCTCGGGGCTCGCGTACGCGGCGGGGTACGCGGGGCTGCTCTCGCTCTTCCGGTACTCTTTCGCGCCGCTCACGCTCTCGGGCTGGTGGCCTGCGTGGACGCTCGGCGCGGGGCTCACCCTCGCCTTCAGCCTGCTGGCGCCGCTGGCACTGGTGCTGAGCTTCGGCGCGGCCCTCTCGCTCGACCGCTCGGCGTTGAAGTCCGGGCGGCTCCCGGCGCTCGTCGGCTTCGCGGCCGGTTGGCAAGGGAGCTACGCGCTGCTCTTCCTGCTTGATGAATTGTGGCAGTGGCTCGCGGACGCGTCTTGAAGCAGCTCCCGTTTAGAAGAACCCCGCGACGGCGCGGTAGACCCAGAACGAGACGGCGGAGATGAGCGCCGCCAAAGGGATCGTCAGAACCCACGCCCAGACGATGCGCCCGGCCACGCCCCACTTGACGGCCGAGAGCCGCCGCGTCGCGCCGACGCCGACGATGGCGCCCGTGATGGTGTGCGTCGTCGAGACGGGGATGCCGCCGAAGGTGACGCCGATGATCGAGAGCGCGGCGGCCGTCTCGGCGCTGAACCCGCCCACGGGCTTGAGCTTCGTGATGCGCGAGCCCATCGTCTTGACGATCCTCCACCCGCCCGACAGAGTCCCCAGGCCGATGGCCGCGTGGCAGATGAGCACGACCCACATCGGGATGTCGTTGGAGGCGTTCGTGTCGATGTTCGAGGCGACGAGCACGCCCGCGATGATGCCCATCGTCTTCTGCGCGTCGTTGCCGCCGTGGCCGAGGCTGAAGAGCGCGGCCGAGACGAGCTGCCCCTTGCGGAAGAACCTGTCCACGCGGTGCGGCGACCAGCGCCGGAAAATCCACATCACCGACACCATGATGACGAGGCCGAGGAAGGCGCCGACGAGCGGCGAGAGCACGATGAAGATGAGCGTCTTCGTCCACCCCGCGGGCAGGATGACGCCGAAGCCCGACGCCGCGACGGCCGCGCCCGCGTAGCCGCCCACGAGCGCGTGCGACGAGCTGGACGGGATGCCGTAGTACCACGTAATCAGGTTCCAGACGATGGCCCCGATCAGCCCGCAGAGGAGCACCCACAACTGCCAATCGCCGGGTATCGCCTTGATGTCCACCATGTCCTTCCCGATGGTCTTCGCCACGGCCTCGCCGAGCACGAGGAACGCGATGAAGTTGAAGAAGGCCGCCCACACGACCGCCGCGCCGGGCGAGAGCACGCGCGTCGAGACCACGGTGGCGATGGAGTTGGCCGCGTCGTGGAACCCGTTGATGTAGTCAAAAATCAGCGCGATGACGATGATAATGACGACGAAGGTGATGGTGGCTGTCATAGGGCGCTGGGTGTTGGGTGTTAGGTGTTGGGTGTTGGGTAGAAGCCTGTTCTTCCCCAACACCCAACACCTAACACCCAACACCCCCTTTTATGCGTGCTTGATGATGACGGTCTCGATGATGTTGGCGGCCTGCTCGCAGCGATCGACGGCGGCTTCGAGCTTGTCGTAGATGTCCTTCCAGCGGATGATGCGGATGGCGTCGGGCTCCCCCTGGAAGAGGTCGCCGATGGCCTCGTGGTAGAGGTCGTCGCCCTCGTTCTCCAGGCGGTGTATCTCGACGAGGCGCGGGGCGATGCCGGCCGGGCGCTCGAGCGTCGAGACGACCTCGTGGAGCTGGACGGCCATGCGCTGGATCACGTCGCCGAACTGGCGCGCGAAGTCGGTCGTCTCCCTCACGTTGTACATGACGACGGCGCGGGCCGCGTCGTCGATGAGGTCTACGATGTCGTCGAGCGCGCCCGAGAGCATGTAGATGTCCTCGCGGTCGAAGGGGGTGATGAAGGAGGTGTTGAGCTTCTTCGAGATCGAGTGGGTCAGCTCGTCGCAGGTGTGCTCGATGGCCTTGATGCTGTCGAGGTGCGTCTTGAAGTCGCTCGCGCTGCCGGCCAGCATCTCGGCGAGCTTGCTGGCCGCGTCGTAGATGTGCGAGGTCATCTGGCGGAAGAGGACGAAGTATTGCTCTTCCTTCGGTATCAGGCTGAAACGTCCCATGAACGGATTTCTCCCTGCCCGGCTGGTCTGACTGTGTTGGAACGAGAGCCGAAATATAGAACAACGACGCCGCGATGTCTATCTCGCCGCATGAACCGAGGGTAAACGCGGGATGCACGGCGGCGGCCGTTTGTCGTCCCCGACGGGTTCGTCGTATCCTCGGGGCCTCCTGCCGGCGGGTGAAAAAAATGATGACTCTTCGCTTGTGCCTAACTTTGGCTCTGACCCTCTCGATGTTTTCGGCGGCGGCGCGCGCCGAGCGCGTGAGCCCGGCCGGCGAGGTGGTCGTCGTGTTGAGCGAGGAGTTTCTGAACTCACTGCTCGTGGCGGTGGCGTCGCGGCCCGAGCCGCCGAGCTTCCCGCTGTCGAAGGGCGGCGAGGGGAAGAAGTGCGAGAGCCGCGTGCAGCTCCTGCCCGAGGCCGAGGGGACGCGGACGGCCGTGCGCTTCGCCGACGGGCGCATCACCGCCCCCGTCGCCTTCCGCGGCTCCTACGACGCGCCGCTGGTGGGGTGCCTGCGTTTCGAGGGCTGGGCCGACACTTCCTTCCAGTTGGAGTTCGACCGCGCGCGGCAGACGCTCGGCGCGCGCGTCACCGTGCGCGACCTCAAACTGAAGAACGTCCCGACCTCTCTGCTCGGCGGCGGCCTGACCGGGCTCGTGCAGGACGCGATTGACGAGCGCGTCAACCCCGTCGTCATCCTCCGCGCCGAACAGCTCGGCGCGCGCCTCCCCGTCACCCGCACCGACGAGCTGCGCCTGCGCGCGTCGGACGTGCGCCACGAAGTGGCGGGGCGCGAGCTGCGCCTCCGCATCGTCTACGAGATCGTTCACCCCGACTGACCCGCGACACTTCCGCCCGACAGGCAGGAACCACGCGCCGCGCGCGGTGTCTATGTGGGCACGCGCGCGCGACGACTTCAGGCGCCGGGTGCTTCAGAGCCCGACGCGACGGCACACGTCTGTCAGGAGAAGGCCATGCTGCAAAGACTAAAGCCGCGACGCGCAGCGTCGAGGGCGTCGCTCGCTCCATTCCTGTTGCTGCTATGCGCCGTCGCGCTCGCGCCGCGCGCCGCCGCGCAGACCGCGCCGCAAGGCGTGACGCCGGGCTCGCTCGACGCCTTCGGCGCGAGAGGCCGCGCGCGCGGCCTGTGCCCGCTCAGACACACGGACGTGCGCGCGAGCGTCGCGGGCTTCCTCGCGCGCGTCACCGTGACGCAGGAGTTCGACAACCCTTTCGGCGAGAAGATAGAGGCCGTCTACACCTTCCCCCTGCCGCAGGCCGCGGCCGTGGACGACATGACGATGCGCGTGGGCGGGCGCACGGTGAAGGGGAAGATCATGCGGCGCGAGGAGGCGGGCGAGGTCTACCGCGCCGCGCGCAGCGCGGGGCAGGTGGCGAGCCTGCTCGACCAGGAGCGGCCCAACGTCTTCACGCAGTCGGTCGCCAACATCATGCCGGGCGAGCGCGTGACGGTCACGATCAGCTACGTCGAGACGCTGAAGTACGAGGCGGGCACGTACGAGTTCGTCTTCCCGTTGGTCGTCGGCCCGCGCTACATCCCCGGCACGCCGACGGGACGCAGGCCGCCGCGCGGGAGCGGCCGTCGCAACGGCACCGACCGCGTCCCCGACGCCTCGCGCATCACGCCGGCCGCCGCGCAGCACGGCACGCGCGCCGGGCACGACGTGTCAATCGAGGTCTCGCTCGACGCGGGCGTCCCCGTCGAGGCGTTGAAGTCGCAGTCGCACGAGATAGACGTTGAGCGGCCGTCGCAGGCGAGCGCGCGCGTGCGGCTGAAGGGCCTCGCCGTCATCCCGAACAGGGATTTCGTCCTGCGCTACGACGTGGCCGGCGAGAAGATACGCGACGCCGTGCTGACGCACCGCGGCGGGCGCGGCGGCTACTTCACGCTCATCCTCCAGCCGCCGCTCCGCGTGACGGCCGAGGACGTGACGCCGAAGGAGCTGGTCTTCGTCCTCGACACCTCGGGCTCGATGGAGGGTTTCCCCATCGAGAAGGCGAAGGAGACGATGGGGCTCGCGCTCGACAGCCTCTACCCGCAGGACACCTTCAACCTCATCACGTTCGCGGGTGACACGCACGTCCTCTTCGAAGAGCCCGTGCCCGCGACGCGGGAGAACCTCGCGAAGGCCAAACGTTTCCTGGAGACGCGCGAGGGCGGCGGCGGCACGGAGATGATGAAGGCCATCACCGCCGCGCTCGCACCGTCCGACGCGCAGGGGCACGTCCGCGTCGTCTGCTTCATGACGGACGGCTACGTCGGCAACGACTTCGAGATCGTCTCGGAGGTGCAGAAGCACCCGAACGCGCGCGTCTTCTCGTTCGGCATCGGCGGCTCCGTCAACCGTTTCCTGCTCGACAAGATGGCCGAGCACGGCCGCGGCGCGGTCGAGTACGTCTCGCTCGAAGACGACGGCGCGGCGGCCGCGCGCCGCTTCCACGAGCGCGTCCGCAACCCTCTACTGACGGACATCCAGCTCGACTGGGGCGGGCTGCAAGTGGCGGACGTGTACCCGCGGCGCATCCCGGACCTCTTCGGCTCCGGCCCGCTGAT
This sequence comes from Pyrinomonadaceae bacterium, assembly GCA_036794905.1. Taxonomy (GTDB): domain Bacteria; phylum Acidobacteriota; class Blastocatellia; order Pyrinomonadales; family Pyrinomonadaceae; genus QHXN01. Next base: position 16,014 of record DAIRFV010000085.1, read on the forward strand.
CGTGAGCGGGCGCTACGCGGCCGGCGGGCGCGGCGTGGTGCGCCTGCGCGGGACGATGGCGGGGCAAGCCTTCGAGCGCGAGATAGCCGTCGAGCTGCCCGAGTCGCAGCCCGGGAACGACGTGCTCGCCACGCTCTGGGCGCGCCGCCGCGTGGAAGACCTTCAGAGTGAGGACTACGAAGGGGCGCTGTCGGGCGAGACGCGCGCAGACCTGCGCGAGGAGATCACGGGGCTCGGCCTCGAATACAGATTGCTGACTCAGTTCACCTCCTTCGTCGCGGTCGAAGAGACGACCGTCACCGACGGCGGCAAGTCGCGCCGCATCGACGTTCCCGTCGAGACGCCCGCGGGCGTCAACCCTCAGGAGGTTCCGACCAGTAATTCGCTCGGCGTGATTGTGGGCAGCGCCAACGTCAACCCCAACCCCATGACCGTGGGGCCGGTCGGCGTGGCCGGCGGCACGGGCGCCGGCGGAAGCGGGGTCGGGATGCGGCGTGAGATGGCCATCGTCGCGCCGAACGTCGTGGCGGACGAGCCGCCGCCACCGCCCATGCCGCAACCGACGCCCGCGCCCAGGCCGCTGGCGGTCGTGTCAGGCGGCATACTGAACGGCAAGGCCATCTCGAAGCCGCAGCCCGCCTACCCGCCCGTCGCGAGGGCCGCCAGAGCGCAGGGGACCGTGGTGTTGCAGGTCACTTTAGACGAGGCGGGGCGCGTCATCTCGGCACAGGCTGTGAGTGGTCATCCGCTCCTGCGGCAGGCGGCGTTGGGGGCCGCGCGCCGGGCCCGTTTCTCGCCGACGCTGCTCTCGGGTCAGCCGACGAAGGTCACGGGCCTCGTCACTTACAACTTCACCCTGGGCGCGTCCGCGGAGGGCCGGCCCGCGACGTGGCACGACCCGGAGGAGCGGAAGCGGCGCGAGTTCCTGTCCCGGCTGCACCCGTCCGTGGCTTCGGTCGTCGAGAGGCTGCGCGAGGGGGATGCGGCGGCGGGCGCGGCGGAGGCGTCGTTCATCCGCGACGGCAAGGCCGAGCTGCGCATCTGGCTCAGAGAGACATCGCCCGGTGTGTTGGCGCAGCTCAGGGAGCTGGGCTTCGAGTTGATCCTCGACGCGCAATCGACGGGGCTGGTCGTCGGCCGTCTGCCCGTCGAGAAGCTCACGGCCCTCGCCGACATCAGGGCCGTGCGCTACGTCGCGCCGCAGGAAAGACAACGGTAAGCCGTGAACCGTGAACCGTGACAAGAGAATACCGTAAACCGTAAACCGTGAACCGTGACAAGAAGAAGAGGGTGTCTTCTCTCGTCACGGTTCACGGTTTACGGTTTACGCCTTCTTCTACTTCACCGCGGCGAGTCCCACCGCGACGGGCATGTCCACGATCTCCCAGGCCGACTCGTCGCGCAGCAGCTTCGACATGAGCGCGGCGTGGAGGAGGTGGCCGCTGCGCTCGGCGCGGATGAGGCCGAGCAGGGGCATGCCGAGGAGGGCGAAGTCGCCGACGATGTCGAGGATTTTGTGGCGGACGAACTCGTCCGGGCGGCGGAGCGGCGTCTCGTTGAGCATCCCCTCGGGCGTGAGCACGATGGCGTTCTCCAGCGAGCCGCCGCGGATGAGGTTCGCGCGCCGCAGCGCCTCGATCTCCTCGGTGAAGCCGAACGTGCGCGCCGACGAAATCTCGCGCAGGAAGGCTTCGGGGTCGAGCGCGTCGAACGTCATCCGCTGCACCCCGATGAGCGGGTGCGCGAAGTCGATCATGCACTCGATCTCCCACCCTTCGAGCGGCCCGACCGACACGCGCCGCGAACCCTGCTCGACCTCGACGCGCCGCCGCACGCGAAGCCCTCGGCGCGCCGCCGGCTGCTCGACGATCCCGGCGCGCAGAATCATCGCCGCGAAGTCGTCCGAAGACCCGTCCATGATCGGCAGTTCGAGGTTGTCAACTTCGACGTAGGCGTTGTCCACGCCCAGGCCCCGCAGCGCCGCCAGCAGGTGCTCGACCGTGGAGAGCATGACGCCGGTGCGCATCAGCGTCGTCGCGTAGGAGCAGTGTGCGATGCACTCGACCGAGGCGGGAATCTCGAAGTCGTCGAGGTCGGTGCGGACGAAGACGTGCCCGGTGTCGGGCGGCGCGGGGCGCAGGCGCAGGCGCACGGGCACGGCCGTGTGCAGCCCGAGTCCGCTCGTCTCGACGGGCGCGGCGATGGTCGTCTGTTTCATCAAGGCGAGGTCTGAGACCTTTCTTCTACCGAGCGCGCGGGGCGGCGCTCTCTATTATGAAGGAACGCAAAATATAAGAGCAACGCCCGTGCCCCCGCGTTGCACGCGAAAACCCTCACACTTTCGACCGACGCCGCCCCGCCCTGTGGCACCCGGGCGACAAACCCGTCCGCCGCGTGTGGCACACGCGCCACACATCACAAACTGCTTGCCCGCGCCGAACGGCGGGAGGATAATGCACGCAACGGCCCGGAACTGAACCAACGTGAGCACACTGACCACGACGAACTATCTCGACATCATCGAGCGCTTACCCGCCGGCGCGAAGCTCCAACTCTTCCACGTTGATTGGAAGGCCGAGGGGCAGACGGCCACACTGAAGGCTTTCCGCAAGGCTTTCCGCTCGCGTACTTCCTCCTGAAGTCGCCGGCACTTCCCGTAGCTTGTCACCCGCCACGGTCATTCCTTATCATCGGGGCACATGCCGTCGAAAAAATCGAAGCCGAAAGAGCCGACCGAGCGGGTCTTTCTGATCGACTCGTTCTCGCACATCTTCCGCGCGTTCTTCGCGCCGATGGGGGGCAGGAGCGAGCCCCTGACGAACAGCCGCGGGCAGGTGACGCAGGCCGTCTTCGTCTTCACCAACATGCTGCGCAAACTCCTCGCCGACGAGCAGCCGCATTACATCGCCGCCGTCTTCGAGTCGGGCGTGCCGACGTTCCGCCACGAGATGAACGTCGGCTACAAGGCCAACCGCGTCGCCCCGCCCGAGGAGCTTGAGTCGCAGATACCCTACATCGTCCGCGTCTGCGAAGCCTTCAACGTCCCCATCCTCAACGTCCCCGGCTTCGAGGCCGACGACGTGATCGGCGCGCTCGCCGTGCAGGCCGCCCGCGAGGGCTTGCAGTCCGTCATCGTCTCGAACGACAAGGACATGACGCAGCTCGTGCGCGACCCGTGGGTCGTCTGCATGCGCAACAACTCGCAGAACGTGAAGCGCAAGGAGCCCGTCCCGCCGGTCGAGTGGTGCGACGAGGCCTGGGTCGAGAACAAGTTCGGCGTCAAGCCCACGCAGATCGTTGACCTGCTCGGGCTCATGGGCGACTCGGTTGACAACATCCCCGGCGCGCCCGGCATCGGCGCGAAGGGCGCCGTGCAGATCGTCCAGCAGTTCGGCTCCGTCGAGAACGCGCTCGAACGCTGGGAGGAGGTCAAGCACAAGACCTACCGCGAGTCCCTGCGCGACAACCGCGACCTCGTCCTCCAGTCGAAAGAGCTGGCGACCATCCGCACGGACGTTAACATCAAGCTCGACCTCGACCGGCTCCGCTGCAAAGCGCCCGACCGCGCCGCCGCCTACAAGCTCTTCCGCGAGCTGGAATTTCAGACCCTGACGCGCGAGTTCTCCGACGCCGCCGCCGAGGTGGACATGGGCGCGGCGGTGAAGGTCTACGTGCAGGTGCGCACGGCCGCGGAGTTGGAAGCCCTCACGCGCAAGCTGTGGGACGTTGACCACTGGGCCTTCGCGCTCTCCGACGCGAGCCCCGCGGGCGCCGGCCAGCAGACGAGCGTGCGCGAGGGGCACGCGCCGACCGCCATCGCCCTCTCGCACGCCCCGAACACGGCCCACTTCATCAACTTCGAGGAGTTCGAGGGCGGCCGTGAGCAGGCCGTCTCGATGTTGCGGGACGTTCTGTCGAACGGCCTGCTCTCGAAGTCCGTGCACGACCTCAAGCGCGCCGTCGCGCTGCTCGCGGCCGTGGGCGTGGAAGTGGAGGGCGTGACGGACGACACGCTGCTCGCCGCGTACCTGCTCGACCCCGTGCGGAGCCGCTACGACCTCGGCGACCTCGCGCGCGAGGCGCTGAGCGTGGACGAGGCCTGGTCGGAGTCGCCCGGCGAGGGCTGGTCGCCCGAACACTGGCGCACGGCCGAGGCCGCAGACCTCACCGCGCAGGTCGCCGACGTGCTCCACGGCCGCATCCTCGAACAGGGTTTGGAGGCCATCTACAACGAGATCGAGCTGCCCATCGCGCCGCTGCTCTATCGCATCGAGCGCGCGGGGCTGCGCGTGGACACGTCCGTGCTCGGCGAGCTGTCCGCACTCTTCGGCGCGGAGCTGGAGAAGCTGACGGCGCAGATTTACAAGGTCGCCGGCCGCGAGTTCAAGATCAACTCGCCGAAGCAGGTCGGCGAAGTCCTCGAAGAGCTGAACATCAGCACCAACCGCAAGACCGCCACGGGGCAGGTTTCGACGAGCCGCGCGGTGCTGGACGAGCTGGCCGCGCAAGGCTACGAGCTGCCGCGCCTGCTCATCGAGTTCCGCGAGCTGGACAAGCTCAAGGCGACCTACACCGACGCGCTGCCCACGCTCGTCGGCCCCGACGGCCGCATCCACTCGGAGCTCAACCAGACGGTGACGGCGACGGGGAGGCTCTCGTCTTCAAACCCGAACCTCCAGAACATCCCCATCCGCACCGAGCTGGGCCGGCGCATCCGGCGCGCGTTCGTCCCCGAGAAGGGGAACGTCTTCGTCGCGGCCGACTACTCGCAGTTGGAGCTGCGCCTGCTCGCGCACGTCACGAAAGACTCCCAGATGCTCGACGCCTTCCAGAAGGACGAGGACATCCACGAGCGCACGGCGCGCCTCGTCTTCGGCGCGCGCACGAAGGAGGAGTTGAAGGAGAAGCGCCGCTTCGCCAAGATCGTCAACTTCGCCATCGCCTACGCCGTCGAGCCCTTCGGCCTCTCGCAGCGCGTCGGCATCTCGCGCAAGGAGGC